>CANKAJ010000195.1 GCA_947479645.1 Betaproteobacteria bacterium
GCCGCCCTGTCCGGAATACTGGTCTCCGAGATGGTGAGTGACGGCCTGGAAACCATCATCGGCGTCGTCAACGATGCACTGTTCGGACCTGTCGTCGCATTCGGCCTGGGCGGCACGCTGGCTGAAATTCTGCAGGACCTCACCTATCGTGTTGCGCCGTTTGGCATCGATACTGCACGCGAGATGGTCGCAGAATTGAAAGCAGCGGCGGTTTTCGCTGGCTTCAGGGGACGTGCTCCGCGCGATACCGAGGCGGTCGCGGCGATGCTGGCCCGCGTTTCGGAACTGGCCTGGTTGCTGCGTGACCGCATCCAGGAAATGGACATCAATCCGGTGCTGGTGGGCGCTCGCGGCAGCGGCGCCAATAGCGCCGTGGCGGCCGACGCATTGATCATTCTGAATGAACACGCACCGAGTTGAGTCTTGCCACGCACATCATCCGCACATACAGACAACAGGAGGACGAAGTCATGTCGAGAGTCTTCAGTCGTACCGGCATGTTTATGTTTGCCATGCTTTGCGCGATGGGCGCCATTGTCGCGCACGCGCAGGAGTACCCCGCGCGACTGGTGCGCATCATCAACCCCTTCCCGACCGGCGGCCCCACTGATCCGCCAGTAAGGTGGGCGGCCGACAAACTGACCGAAGCCTTCGGGCAACAGGTGATTGTCGAATTCAAGGGCGGCGCCGCCGGCAATATCGGCGCAGAAACGGTGGCACGGGCGCCCGCCGACGGCTACAACCTGCTGTTTGTCACCAGTTCGTTTCCGCTGGCCGCCGTCGTGCCGGAACGATTGCCGTTCGATCCGATACGTGATTTCACAGCCATCGGCGCGGTCAGCTCCGGCCCCATCATCTTTGTCGCGCGGCCTGCGCTGGGGGTCCGGTCGATTCAGGACCTGATTGCACTGGCGCGCAAGATGCCGGGCAAGGTCACCTTCGCCTCCTCGGGCGTGGGCGGCTCCGGGCACCTGTACGGCGAAATGTTCAAGCTGATCACCGGCGTAAACATGCTGCATATCCCTTACAAGGGCGCCGGCCCCGCCATCGCCGACCTGCTCGGCGGTCATGTCGATACCTTCTTTGTCGCCGGCGGCACGGTGCTGCCATTGCTGACCAGCGGCAAGCTGGTTGCCCTCGGCGTGGGCTCGGCGAAACGCGAACGCACGCTGCCGGACATCCCCACCGTGCACGAAGCCGGCGTCCCCGGATTCTCTGCCACCTCCCGCTATGGCCTGCTGGCACCGGCGGGCACGCCACGCGCCATCGTGATGAAGCTCAACACAACACTGGCCAAGGTGCTGAATACACCCGAAACCCGCCAGCGCTTCGCCAGCCTGGGACTGGAACCCGACACCAGCACGCCCGAAGAGTTCGCCGCCTATATCAAGAACGAGATCGTCACCTGGACCAGGGTGGTCAAGGCCACGGGAATACAGCCGGAATAGGCGACCCTGCGCGCGCCGTGATGCACGCGCAGGTACGGCCGGCAAATTCTGGCATTCCGATTGAGTGATCATTATAATGTACAATGTTCATTTATATGGTCATCACTAAATGCTATCCTCCCACTTCGGCAGCCTCATCCGCAATCAGCGCGTCGCCAGAGGCTTGACACAGGCGGCGCTTGCCGCCGCAGCAGGTGTATCCCGAACCATCGTTTCCCGGCTCGAGCAAAGCATGCCCGGACCGGTCCAGACCGACGTATTGGATCGCCTCTTCAGCGTGCTTGGCATTGATCCCGTGTCCAATCGCCCGGCAGCCGACACGCTTCTCGCTGAACGGCATCGCGCGCGCCTGGAACATCAATTACAGCTTGATCGACAACGAATCCGCCACCTGCGTTTGGCCCTGGAACTGGCCAGCGCCCCCCAATCGGCACGAGGCCGGATCAGCGCCGCCAGGCGTGTGGTTGGACTGTGGGCGCAAAACAAGACCTGCAGCCCGTTCTACATCAAACGCTGGTCCGAATTGCTGGCACTGCCCACTCGTGAACTTGCCGGGAAAATGACATGCCTCGGCGAATGGGAAGACGCGCTGTTCCAGAATACACCGTGGTCCTCGGCATGGACCTGAACAAACTCGAACACCTGTTTGGCGAGGCAAAAAAACTGAATGGCGACGATGAGTTTGTTGTCATCGGCAGCCTGTCCGCGCTGGGCATATTGCCAAGCGGCCGCGTGCCGGCCCGAATGCTGATGTCGATAGACGTTGACTGCTACACCCGTCGCGATCCAGGGCGCGTATTTGAACTCAAGCGCGCGCTGGGAGAAGGCAGCGCCTTCGAGGCCGAGCATGGCTACTTTCTTGATCCGGTTTCACCCAATCTGCCAACGCTGCCAGCCCAATGGGAATTCCGGCTGATAAAGGTTCCTCTCAGGAACGGCGTTACCGTTTTCTTTCTTGATCCGAATGACGCCGCGATTTCGAAGTATGCGCGAGGAGAACCGCGCGACCGTGAATGGATACGTGCAGGGTTGGGGGCGGGACTTTTGTCGGCGCCGGTGATCGAAAGCCGATTGCGGGATACGGTTTTCCTGGATGACGAGGAAGCCGCAAGGGCCCGCAACGCGTTCGCCGAAGACAGGCCAAAATAGCGCGCTGGGAGAACTCCGCATTGGACGCTCACGGCGTCACGATGACAATGATGCAATGGCATGAATCACCCGGCAATTCCGGGAAACTCCAATCAGCGCGTTGCACAAGGGAGAAAATGCAATGAACACACATACGCTTGCTCTGGTTATGTTCGCTGCCCTGGCGTTCAACACTGCGCCAGCCTGCGCGCAAATTGCCATCGGCGACTATCCCTCCCGGCCGGTCACGCTGATCGACCCTGCGGGCGCCGGCAGTTCCAGCGAATTGATCTTCCGGGTATTCAATCAGAGCATCCAGGAAAGCACCGGCAAGCGCTTCATCATCGACAGCAAGCCCGGAGCTGGAACAACCTTGGGCACCGCCTATGTCGCCAAGGCGCAGCCCGACGGCTACACGCTGTTGATCGTCAACACCGGTTTCGTGCTGACTCCCTCGGTATATCCCGATCTGCCCTACGACACCATCCGGGATTTCTCGGCGGTCTCGCTGATGATGAAGACGGTATTCGTCATGGTCGTGCATCCAGCAGCGCCGTTCAGGAACATCCGCGAGTACGTTGCCTACGCCAGACAGCATCCCGACGAGCTGAACTATGGAACGACCGGCATGGGTTCTTCCAACCACATGCCGGGCGCGCTGTTGCATTACATGACCGGCACCAGGGTTACCTTCGTGCAATACAAGACCCCGCCGCAGCGCATGCTGGACCTGATCGCCGGCCGCATTCACGTCGCCATGGGGACGCCGACGCTGGCCATGCAATACATCAAGGACGCAAAGTTGCGCGCCATCGGCGTCACCAGCGACCGGCGGCTGCCGATCTGGCCCGACCTGCCCACCGTTGCGGAACAGGGGGTTCCCGGCTATGACTACACCGGCGCGGTCGGACTGGTTGCGCCGGCGAAAACACCACCTGCGATCATTAATAAATTGAACGAGTTGTACGTGAAGACGCTCAAGGACTCGTCGATCTCCAACAAAATCGAGGCCGAAGGAAGCCTCGTCGGCGGTAGTTCGCCGGAGGAATTCCGACAGCACCTGGTGAGGGAGACCAACAAATGGCGAACCCTCATCAAGGAAACCGGATTAAAAATCCAACCCGATTGAACTCAAACCGTGGTCGTCAACACAAAATCCAAAGGACACACGAGCATCAAATGTCGTTTGACTCCGCCATCCAGATCCCATCCGGATAACTGATGCGATCGAGGCTGTGATAGACGCGAGCCCGAACGATGCATTTCGGATTGACATAGACAACGCCGGCAGGCGCGATGCTGGCCGTAATCGCCGGCACGCCAAAGACATCCTGCACCAGCTTTGATTTGCCGACCACGCCGGTCACATGCAGGAACAGAGACTTGCCACTGCGCATCGACAACTCAACCAGCGCCTCCAGCAAATCGCCCTTGTTGCCCTTCCTGAATTTCCGCCATAGCGGCCACTGCTTCGAGAGCAAGGCCTCATATTCCTTGCGGCCGGATAATTTGCGCACCTGATCGACACCGTCGGGAAACGCTTTTGGCATCGGCAGGTCCGACTCCACTTCGATCCAGCAGATTTCGTCCGGGTTGAGCACATTGAACGGGTTATGGACACCGATCACGATGGGCCCCGATGAAAAAATGCTTTTGGGGTCCAGTCGCTTCAACAGGAATTGCGCCCGCCGCGGATCATCCTGTGAATAAATACCGGTCTTGCCGTCAGAGCGATGAATACGGATGCGCATGCCTTGCCTGTCCCGACTGCATTGAAGTTGAAGCATCATAGCAGGGAATATTTGCTGCCCTGGCACGACTGACGCGACAAGCACATTGCCGAACCGATTGACGGCGGCAGATAATGGATGCGGGGCGCAGCAACTGACTTGTGCCCTGTACAAAACCCGATTCAGTTTTTTTCAATCGCAACTGCAGGCACTTCAGCATGAATGAATACATGTACGACATCAACAGCATGTCCATCGCGTTGGTTCTTCTGATCATCATCATGCTGGCGGTGGAGGCGGGCTGCCGGATTGGGATGAGAAAACATGCCTATCGAAGCGATGCATTCAAGTCGCATGTCAACGCAACCTCGGCATCCCTGCTCGGCGTGCTGGCGCTGATCCTGGGATTTACCTTTTCACTGTCACTGCAGCGCTTCGATGCGCGCAGCGATGCCGTGGTGAACGAAGCCAATGCCATCGGCACCGCTTACCTGCGCGCGCAATTGCTGCCGGCATCGATCAGCGACGATGCCCGGAAAATGCTGGGGGACTATCTGGACCTGCGCATCCGGATGAGCACTCTGGATGTGTCCGATCACGCCGGACGTGAAACGCTGCTGGGCAAGACCAATCAGGCCCAGGCCGCCCTGTGGGCTTGCGCCCGACAGGCCGCCGCCGGAACACAGAGCCCCGTCATGGCCGGATTGTTCGTGCAATCGATCAATGACCTCATCGATGCTTTTGGACGACGCGATGCCGCGCTGAACCGGCACGTGCCAGAGACCGTACTGCTCCTGCTGTATGTGTCCTTGCTCATGGCCGGCGCGGTTGCGGGTTACGCCGCCGGAGTGGCCGGACACCACGCATCCTTCGCCACCTACATCATGGTCACGCTCATCGTGGTGCTGGTTGCCGTCATTCTCGATCTTGACCGGCCACGGCGCGGTCTGATTCAGGTCAGCCAGAAAAGTCTGGTCGATCTGCAGGCCACCATTCCTGCGACGACGCGATAACCGACTCGCCTGCCACTGGTCAGCGGGCTTCGCGAATCTCTTTGGCGATGGCCTTGCCACGGTCCATCTCGGCGCGCAGACGGGCAATTTCTTCCGGCGCCACGCGCGCGATGTTGCTGTAATCGAGTTTCCAGTCATGGCTGTCGCTCCAGCGCAGCGGAGACTGCACTGTGGTTCGTGCCGCCGGCGCCGCTTCCAGCACGCGCAATGCCAGCTCCAGTGTGAAGGATTGCGATGCCGTGTCGTGCGGCCTGCCCGCCGCATTGCCGAGCGGAAAATCACTGAACAGCATGCGCGGCACGCCGCAATGCTCGACGATGTCCCTGGCGCACGCCATGATCACGGTGGCAATGCCATGCGCTTCAAGATAGCGCGCCACCAGGCTCAGCGTCTGGTGGCAGACCGGGCAATTCGGAACCAGCACCGCCACATCCACACCGTCTTCGCGGCAACGTGCCAGCAACTCGGGGCAATCCACATCCAGCGTATGGCGCTGGCTGCGATTGGTCGGGGCGCCGTGGAAGCGCCGCGCCAATGCCCCGATACGCCGCTGTTGTGCGAACTGGCGCAGCAGCGGCAATGGAAACCAGCATCCGCTGTCCTCCATGCTGCTGTGTTTGCGGTCGATGGCGACGTGCGATACGCGCACATCGTGGTCAAGCGAAGTGTCGCCGGAGTAGACCGTGTAGAACTTGGCTGCCGCATTGTAGGCGGCACCCGGCCCCTGATTTCCCTTGTCTGCTTGATACGGCGCGGCCGTGGTAATCAATGTCAGCGTCGCCTGCGACAGCGGCTTGCTCAATGGCTGGAACGGTACCGCGATGTAGTGCGCCCAGCGATAGGGATTGTCGTAACCCAGCGCCAGATACCAGTCGCGCGTGCGCTGCAGATACTGGATGGGCACATCATCATCCGCATCAAATTCAGAATTAATACCTTTTTCCAAGGCCGTTTCCGCAATAATTGTAATCAGATAAATATGTCATTCCGAACGCAGTGAGGAATCTGCTGTTCAGGCAAATTAAAAACAGATTCCTCACTGCGTTCGGCATGACAGGTATTGGACAAGTATTGCAGTCCCTACCTGCTCTCAACCCGCCCGTCGGCATGCCTGGCAAACCGCTCCTGCTCGCGCGGATGCACCGGATCATTGACGGGCCACGGCCAGCCGCCGAACTGATCCTTGCGAAAGTCCATGAAGGCCTGCTTGATTTCGGCGTCGGAGTTCATCACGAACGGGCCGTACTGGGCCACCGGTTCGTTGATCGGCCGCCCCTGCAGCAGCAGCATTTCGCAATTCGCGTCGCCGTTGACCAGTTCAACATCAGCCGACGCATTCAGTTCAACGGCCGAACCGGCCGGGATGACCTGCCCGCCCAGGCTCAGATTGGCGCCCTTGAAAAAATACAGTTGCCGCCGCGTGCCCGCGCCAGTCGCCGCTGGCAGCGTCCAGCGCGCGCCAGCCGCCATATTGATGGTCCAGATGGCGACATCCGAATCCGGTTCGGATGCCCAGGAATCCGGTGGCGGTGACAGGGGTGACAGCGTTGCAATGCGCCCGGCAATGCAGGTCACATCGGTTTTGCCGCCGGCACTGTCCGCAAAGGTCTGGCGTGGAATGTCCTCCGACCACAGCATGGTGAAGTATGGCGCCGACATTTTTTTGCGGGCCGGCAGATTCAGCCAGATCTGAAACAGTTCCAGCGGATTGGATTCGGTCTGGCTCAATAACGGAAACATCTCCGAATGCACCACGCCACGCCCTGCCGTCAGCCACTGCACATCACCGCCGCCGAAGCGCGCCGTGGCGCCCAGCGAGTCGGAGTGATCGATACGGCCGCGACGCACGATGGTGACGGTCTCAAAGCCGCGGTGCGGGTGCGACGGAAAGCCCGGCACCGTATGCCCGTGATACATGCGCCAGCCGTCCTTGCCGGCGAAGTCCTGCCCCAATGTGCGCCCTTTGAGGGATGCGTCCGGCCCCATCTGCTCATCGCCTTTCGGGTAAGCATCGTCGTGATAGACGCAAAAGAGGAAGGGATCGATGGTCTGCCACGGAAATCCGAGCGGGCTGATGGAGATGACGGGATTTGAAGCAGTGACGGGATTGGAGGACATGAGCTTTCCTGTTGCGATACGACATCGTTGTTGAAGCGGCTGCTGCAATTATGCACTGTCCGCGGACAGCGCCGTTCTTGCAGATGGGGACGGACCGGTGAAATTCCAATTATCGATTTAATTTGGGGTTTAGAATGGCTTTTCACTTCCACGCGGGACGCATCAGCCAGAACTCATTCAAAACGATCAGCCGGACAAGGAGGAATGCGATGAAAGCACTGTCGTCTTTGGGGATTTGTGCAGCAGCATTGTTTTCGATATCGGTCGCAGCGCAGGACGCCGCGAACTTTCCGTCCAAACCGCTGACGCTGGTCATGCCCTATCTGCCCGGTTCCACCTCCGACCGCCTGGCGCGCGTCTTCCAGGACGGGCTGACCCAGGAACTCAAGCAGACCGTCCTCGTCGATTACAAGCCCGGCGCGAGCGGCATGATCGCCAACAGCTACGTCATCAAGTCCGGCGCGGACGGGCATGTCTTCTCGTTCACCGCCGCCACCGCCGCGATACTGCCCGCCTTCAAGAAGGACATGCCCTACGACCTGTTGAAGGACATGTCTCCGGTAAGCCTGATGCTCAAGGACACTTATGTGCTGGTGGTGCCGCCATCGCTTCCCGTGAACACCTACGAAGAATACGTGGCCTACGCCAGGGCCAATCCGGGCGCCATCAACTGGAGCACGGTCGGCGCCGGCGGCGCGCTGCATCTGTCGGGCGAATGGCTGGCCAAAGCCATCGGAGCCAAATTCACCTTCGTGCATTACAAAGGCTCGGCCACCGCCGAAGTCGACCTGCTGGCCGGGCGCATTCAGTCCTCGCCCAAGGGACTGGCCAGCGCATTGCCCATCATCCGGTCGGGAAAAGTAAAGGCCATCGCCGTCCTCACAGCCGACCGCACCGCGCTGCTGCCCGGCCTGAGGACAGTCGCGGAAATGGGAGTGCCCGGCTTCGAACATCCGGGCTGGATCGCCATACTTGGCTCGGGCGCCACGCCACCGGCCATCGTCGCCAAACTGAGCGCGGCACTCGGCCGCGCGGTGAAACTGCCCAAGGCCATGCAGTTGTGGGAGTCGGTGGCCGTCAATCCCGTCGGCAGCACGCCCGAGGAGTTCCGCCAGGTGCTGACGCGGGAAATGGCCCACTGGAAGAAATTCGTCGACGAAAACAACATCAAGGCTGAAGACGAGTAAGCCTATCGGCGCATCTCGCGTTAAGGGGAAACAGAAACCCGGTTGCAATTCCTGCGGCGGGAGGGGCAATGCGCTGCATTTGACCTAGATCAGGCAACGCCCCCATCAATAAGACTAACATGCGTAACAGTGTAAGAATTTCGTCCAAGGGAGCGGCAAGATATGAAAATGTTAGTGCTGGTGCTGGTGTTGTTTTGTGCGGGTTCGAGCTGGGCAGCGGACAAGGTGGCGCCTTCGATTTCTGCTTCGCCCCCTGTTTCAACGGCGATCAAAGGCACCGTGCTCGAAGTCAAGGAC
>CANKAJ010000196.1 GCA_947479645.1 Betaproteobacteria bacterium
CACAGGGACTGCCATATCAGGCCTGACTTGGTGCTGATCGACCGAAAGCCCAGTGACACGGTGCTGCGCAGGAGATTGACTGTGACTGCCGTTAGTATATACTTAAAAAATATACTTCCTGGGCCAAATCAAAATGAAAACCGCCAAGCTGTTTCAGAATGGACAGAGCCAGGCTGTGCGACTCCCCAAAGAGTTCCGCTTTGAGGGCGATGCGGTGTTTATCAAGAAATCCGGCAGTGCCGTTGTTCTGATTCCGCTGGTTAATTCCTGGGAGTCGTTGCTCGGCAGTCTCGACAAATTCTCTGAGGACTACCTGGCCGACCGGGACCAACCCGGGCAGCAAAAACGGGAGGCTGTCTTTGAATGAAGGTCATGCTCGACACCAATGTCTGCATCGCCATTATCAAGCGAAAGCCGCCGCAGGTATTGCAGCGTTTCACTGCTTACAAGGTTGGTGAAGTTGGCATTTCATGGGTAACGCTGGCTGAACTGGAGTTCGGTGTTGCCAAGAGCCAGCATCGGGAACAAAACCAGGCTGCCCTTGATGAGTTCGTTTTGCCGCTGGAGATTGCCAGCTTCGATCATCAGGCGGCCAAAGCTTACGGGCGGGTTCGCGCTGCGCTGGAAAAAAAAGGGATGCCCATTGGCGCACTGGACATGATGATCGGTGCGCAGGCCCTGTCTCTGGGCGTAACCCTGGTTGCCAATAACACCAGGGAATTTTCCCGGATCAAAGGGCTGACGGTGGTGGACTGGTTGGCTGGCGAATAGTCACATGCAAAGGTACCTTCACGGAGGAGCCGTGAGTCAGCAGAGGATCACGGACTGGCAGGGGAAAACTGCCCGAAAACCCGCATGGATAGGGCATCTACACGGCGTTCATCAATGAGAGCTCATTTACTTTGAAGTCATCTCGACACCCTTGGCGTTGGGTCGCCGTAGCGGCAGTCACGATTCTGGCGCTGTCCGTCTGGGCGGTGTCTCAGGCCGCCTATTTTCTGGAGAGTCCGGCTGACCCGGTGCCCACGCAGGTTGATATCGCTGTGTCACTCGGGGGTGACGCTGGATACCGCGGCCTCACGGCGGCGAGCCTTTATACCGCCGGCGTGACGTCGCGCGTACTGATCACCGCAATGGATGACAGTCCTGCTCTGGCTCGGCGTGCCATTCGGGACTGGCGCTTGCAGGTCTTGTTGGAGTCAGGCGTGCCGCAGGACCGGATCGAATACGACATCGAGTCCGTCAATTCATGGGAAGAAGCGCTAAACACGCGCCGCTTGATGGAGCAGCGCGGCTGGCGCAGGGTGATCGTGGTGAGCGATCCCTCTCATATGCGACGCCTGTCCTGGACCTGGCGGCGCGTGTTCGCGGGAAGCGGACTGGAACTGTTTCTGGTTGCGACTTCGCCTGCTTACTGGAAGCCGGACGTGTGGTGGCGCGATGAAAGCAGCGGTGCGGCGGTCATCCTGGAGTACATCAAGATTGCCTATTATCTGGCCAAGTATTGACCCGAGCAGGCTTCGCCAATAAAAACCGGATTCAAAAAATCTTGTCATTCCGAGTGGAGCGAGGAATCTGCTTTGAGACCTGATTTGACGGCAGATTTTTTCCAGCCTGTCATTTTGAATTGACTAAGTGCCCGTGTTCGCCTCACGCACCGTTCCCACGAACTCCCGAAATATCGCAGAATTGGCGAGCAGATCTTCGTAGCGCCCTTCGGCCACGATGCGTCCCTGATCGAGCATGACTATGCGGTCGCAGGCTTCGACCGTGCGCAGGCGGTGTGCAATGAGCACGATGGTTCTGGTGCTGCCCAGGCTGCGGATGGCCGCCATCAGCGCCTCTTCAGTGAGGCCGTCCAGAGCACTCGTCGCCTCGTCGAATACCAGTACTTGCGGATCGTTATAGAGCGCCCGCGCAATGCCGATACGTTGGCGCTGGCCGCCGCTCAACTTGACCCCGCGCTCGCCCACCAGCGTGTCGAGTCCGAGTGGCAGCGCATTGATGAACTCGTCGGCCTGGGCAAGGTGGGCTGCCCGCCGAACGGACTCAAGGTTGATTTCTTCCTTGGGGAGCCCGAAGGCAATGTTTTCGGCAACGCTGGCATTGCTGAGGAACACATGTTGCGGCACGTAACCGACCTGCCTGCGCCAGGCGCGGATGGCGGGTCCTGAAAGCGATACGCCGTCAATGCTGATGCTCCCGGACGAAGGCGCATGAATCCCGAGGATCAAGTCAGCAAGCGTAGTTTTGCCCGCGCCGGTGCGACCGACAAGGCCTACGCTCTCCTTCGCGTTGATCACGAGGTTGATATCCTGCAGCGCCGGATTCGCGGCGCCAGGGTAACCAAAGCCAAGCTTGTCCAGGCGGATTTCCTCGTCCAATCGTAGCGTCGGTATTGGCGTGGACACCGCCTTATTTAACTCAGTATCGGCAGCCTTAATTAATATCAAATCCTGATAAATATTTCGCATTACAGGGAAATTGAAACGGAATGTCATCAATGCAGTAAATATCTGATGCACTGCAGGTAACAATCGATAACTGGCAAAAACGTAAAGCGCCAGGATCGGAACAACCTCGCTGGCCGCGCGCTCTGTCAGGAGCGACAGGGTGACCAGCAGAATTGACACAAATGCGACCGTCTCCAGCAAGTAACGAGGCAAATTCCCCGCGATTCGGTTGGATGCTTCGGCCATTGCCGCGCTGCGATTAGCTGCCTCGAACCGCTCGACCATGTAGCGCTCGCGGCCCAGAACCTTCAGCTCCTTTACGCTGCCAAAGGCCTCCAGGGAAGCCCGGCCACGATCAAGATTGTGCTCGTCGCGGAGTTCCGCATGCTGCTCCTGCCGAACGCGCACAATGGCGAAGACGATAATGTATGCAGCGAAGAGAATGACAAATACAATGATGGCAATATAAGGCTCCTGCCATAGAAGGAGAACCAAAACGCCTAATATGACGAACGCCTTGGATGTCATCGTCAGAAGTGGATTGATAACCCCGGTAACAACCAGGGGCACATCACCCAAGATTACCTTCGATAGCGACGGGGTATCCCGCTTCACATGAAATGCATAGGGTTGTGCCAGAAATCCCGCAAAAAGAACTGTGGATAATCGTGTGCGCGTTCGGACGCCAAAGCGTTCGTGGACCACTAGATTCAAGGCGCTGAGGGCATTGCTGAGCGCGATCAAAGCGGCTGTCAAGAACCCCAGGCAAAGCAGTATTCCTTGCGGCGTTGTTACCCCGATAGCATTCGCGGCTGCCGTCAGATTGGGGTAGCGGTCAAGCGACGATAAGTTGAGTGCGAAATGCATGAAGGGGAGAATTGAAGCCACCCCAAGTGATTCAAGGCACGCTGCAATAATGCCCAGCGCGACTACGCAGGCAAGTAGCCAGCGCTCCCGGTTTGGGAATAGGGCGGTGAATATGTCGGGCAGTGAGTATTTCTGCATCGGGTGAATGGGTGTTCTGTAATTACGCAGCTCGCGTCGGGTGGTCGCTAATCAACCCGTCTCATATGTGACGCCTGTCCTGAACCTGCAAACGTGTCTTTGCAGGCAGCGGACTGGAACTGTCGCTGGTGGCGACTTCGCCACAGTACTCGAAGACTGTTGAGTACCAGCGCAAACTCACGTGTAGTTGATCTTGTTGGATGGCATCACTTTTAACCTGGCCGTTTACAGTCATTGGCTACCCCGCGCAAGCCCGAGCCGATATCGCCGCAGGAAAAATACGCGGGCACCTTGCAGCAAATGAAGTTGGCCGCGTAAGATGACAATTCCAGTGCGCCCCGAGTGGCCCACCGCAGCTTTGCGTTCGTCACAAGCGACGCACGCCGTCGTGGACAACTCCGCACCGTCACCAACCGGCCCGAGTTCCACTTATAAATCGGGGGAAGTTGTTCAAACACCCGGAGCCAGTTCTTTGATCATATACCCTAAAACCAAAATCATTGGTGTGAATCTGGCTACGAAGTTTGAGTATTGCGTACTCGCGGTTGCTATCGCTACGAGTTTGACGCTGATTGGCTTTGTACTATGGTGTGCTCGCTACGGTCTCGATCTGACAGATGAAGGTTTCTTTTTAATCTGGATAGAAAACCCATGGTCCTACAAGGCTTCGGCCACTCAGTTTGGTTTCGTCTATCACCCCATTTATAAGGTATTAGGCGGTGACATAGTGCTGTTGCGGCAATTCAATATTCTTGTGACGGTTGCCTTGACGTGGGCAATGTTTGGTTGCCTGCTTCGACCTGTACTAAAGAAGTGTTCGCAACTTGCAAAAACGCCTCACTGGTCTGTGATGACCTGAAGTTGGTCGCAGGCGGCTATGCGCTTCCAGATATCCTTGGGTTGAACAGTTATTCGTTTAGTCGTATGGAGAAACTCGGTCATCTAATTTCATCAAGCTACAGGGAAATTATCGTCTTTACGCTTGTAGCGTCGCTGTTGTGGTTGGCTTCCTGGCTCAGCTTTTCTGAACGATCCGGCGCTCGAATGTCTGGCGCTGGTATTGGATTGGCAATTGCAGTGATGGGCATGGCAATGGTTACAGGGCTGTAGTCGCTACCCATTGTGTGGGGCCAGTTTCATGAAATCCTGTTAGGGGTCATGTTTTTCGGTTTAACGCTGGCTACATTTGCGCTGGGGTGTAGGCACCTGCTGAAGCGGGGAGTAAGTAAGCTGGCATTGGCTGTTTGCTTTGCAATATTTCCTTTTGTATTCGCATTTGGCTCGAACAATGATTATCTTTCCGTTGGGTCGCGGGCTGGTATTTTTTGGATCGCATCGTGCATACTTGTTCTTTCTGCCATGTCGCTGACACGACTATCATGGCGTGTCTTGCTGCCCCTTAGTGTCGGGGCACAGGCGTTGGCGATACTTGTTTTTCTTGTTGCAATGGAATACCCATTCCGGCAGCCACAATCGCTGCGGCAAAATGAGGCCGTAGTGCGAGTGGGTCGTACTGGGTCCGAACTTGTACTTTCGCACGAGGTTGCCAAATACATTGGCGAATTTGACCAGTTACTCAAGAATGGCGGCTTCCTACAAGGAGATCCCATGATAGACCTCACTGGGCGCAGTCCAGGGGTGCTATTTTTAGTTGGAGCCAGGTCCATAGGGTGGCCCTGGCTGTCTGGTGGATATAAAGGGAGTGCAAATCTTGCATTTGCGGCGCTTGACAGAGAGTCTTGCAATGAACTTGCCCGGATGTGGGTGCTTACAGAACCGACCGGCCCGCGAAATATTCAATCGGAAATTCTGCAGCGATATGGCCTGGATCTGAAGAGAGACTTTACGGATTTAGGGAAACTCAGCTCGCCAGCCGGCTCTTACTTGGGCGGACATGAACAACATGTGCTGAAGCCTCATCACAGGCCTGAGGAAGTTCGCGTGAAATGCGAGCAGCGAAGGGCTGTGTAAGAGGATGCTTGCGTGAGGTTTTGACTTATAGCGAGCCAACCGGGGCCGCTTGTATCGATTCTGGGCAATTCTGGGAGGTTTGAAATCTTTTTCGGATTTCATTTTCATTCTGCCGCGGAGGTCTTGGGGGCGCTGATATTCTATGCTGTGTATTATCGGGTGAGCCTGTGCAATTATGAATTTCGAATGTTCCATCTTGTGGTGGTTGTATGCAGTCTGACGATAAATATCATCGGTCTATTTTCGGTCAACTTGCTGCTTGGACTTGAGTTGACGCACAGCGTGTGGGATATCCCTCCACCAAGGCTCGCGGGTAACGTTCATGGTTGATTCTCGGGATGGCGTAGTTGGTCCGGCAGCGTTGATGATCCTGGCGCGCCTGGTAAACATGGCAGTCGGTCTGGTTAGTATTCCGATCTTGATCCACTATCTTGGTGGGTCCGGATTCGCAGCATGGGCAATATTTCTGGCGCTGGGCACGGGATTTTCGTTGCTGGAAATTGGCACAACCACGGTTGTCCGGTTCCTGGTCTTGCCGGTTGCAAAAAGTGACTGGATGGAGGTGCGATCCCTGCTCGGCAGCGTGTGGTTGCTGTTGGCCATGAATTTCGGGATAGTGTTGTGCATCCTGTTATGGATTGCTGGTTCCGTCGCTGATTGGTTGAGGTTGCCTCATACGGCGATCTTTACAGCAAGTGAATGCATCTGCGCTATCTTTATTGCAACTGCGATCAGGGCCTTTTTCCAATGTGGTACCCATACTCTCTATGCGGGGCAGCAGTTTTTTCAGATCGCTGTCATTTCGCTGGTGCAACCTATGCTGTCGAACCTTGCAGCGATGCTGACAGCATGGAAATCTGGCCGGCTCGACTTTACGATACTTTCGTACTGGCTAACGCAACTGCTTGTAGTTGGCATCGTGTTTTTTCGGTATAGACATCGTTGCATGCCCCGGTTTTCGTATGAGGCGATTCGCTTTTCAAGGTTATGGGAAATCTGGACTTACTATTCGAAAACACAACTGCATCAGTGGGCGCAGTTTGTCAATTTTCAGGTTGATAAGTTCCTCATTGCTGGCTTGGTGGGCCTGTGGGCGGTGGCGCCTTATGAGGTTGCTAATCGGAGTGTGCTGGCATTGCGCAGCGTTCCCGCCAGTGGCGAAGGAGTATTTCTGCCGATGGCAGTCAAAAACAGCACATCTGCAGAAGATGCATGGAAATGGTATGCGGAGAGCACCCGATTTGCCGGGTACGGCGTCTGCGTGTTCATGTTGGCGCCATTGGCCGTTGCCCCCGTTTTTCTTTATGCATGGGCCGGTGAAATGGGCTACGTGGGTAGTGGGGCATTTGTGGCACTGATTATTGGCGCCATGGCAAATATGCTTGCGCTGCCAGCAGCAACCTTGATTCAAACCGTTGGGTTGCCGGGATTGCCGGCTCGTATGGCGGTACTTTCCATTCTCCTTAATATTCCAATCAGCTTGCTGTTGGTGACACGTTGGGGGCTGACTGGCGCAGCGGTTGGGACGGGTCTGGTCATGGTAATTAGCGCCAGCTTGCTGCTTTACCTCGTTCACAGACACTTCGGCAGGCCACTCAACGCCACATTGCGGATATTGGCTAATTTCTGGCAGCCATTACTTGTGTGTGGCATTTTGGGCGGAATAAACTACCTGCTCTTTAGTAGTTGGTTTGCGACTCTGGAGCCAGGTATCAGGTTTGCACGTGCAAACCGCATTTATCCCGGCATTCTGGCACTGACCTTATATGCATTGTGCGTATTCAGTATGCTTTATGTCGAAATATCTCGTGGGTCGTTATCGCCAAGGGAATTCGGTTTTTTAACGCGGCTGAAGAAATTCAAGTGGCTTGACCGGCATTTTCTGCGAAGCGAGAAGAGATAAGATGGTCAGACAAGATCAATTTTCCGGATTTGCTTCATGAACCACCATTGGACGAAAGAAAAACTTTACTCTCTCGACATCAAGTCGACGTGAGTCCAAATAATCCGGAGACTTTCTCCTTTGCCGACAATCAAACCTGAACCTCTCTTTTTTGCCAGGCTATTAGGGATAGCGCTGATTCTGGTTACGGTGTTCAACGGCGCCGGGTCTTACCTTAGGAAAACTGGATTTGTCGACCATAATGCCTACCTCGCATTCTGGAAAATTCATTGCAAGCCCGTTGCTCTCTTGAGTTCATCGGAAAACGGAGCGTCACGCTGTTGTGTGGATGCGCCACAAAAAATGTTACCAGGGCAGCGTGCAATCGAACGTGAGTATGCGAGCTATGTATATGATGTGCCGAATTCGGAGGTAGTGTTCAAACGTCTAAAGGATGTTCTTGGGCTAGTATTATTTTCGCTTTCGGCGTATCTGATCGTAATTCGCTCGTCTGTACTGCCATCGCTCCAAGCTGTGTGGCCAATCGCAATCCTATTCAGCTATGTGTGTTTAGGTTTTCTCGTTTCACTGGTACATCATGACGCATTGGCTGCTGGTGCAGGGCTAATGCGCCTTTTGATGTTCCTTTCTCTTGGTTTGATTGGGGCATGGCTTGCCCCTTACATGGCTTTTTTCGCAAGTTGCGTTGGAGCGCTTCTTGCGTTGGAATTGGCTCTGATCCCATTCGAAATGTGGCGCAGCATTCATTTGCACGAGCATTTCTCACTATTGTTTTTGGCAGCCAGAACCAGTGGGACTTTAGTTCTGCCTAATAGCATGGGGATTTTCGCGGTCGCTTCGCTGGCGTTCTACTACGCGTTCTCGCAGACACGCACTTATCTTGTACTGCTCAGCATTGTGACGCTCGGGCTGGTTTTAGCCAGTGCGTCGGCGACCGGTTTCGTTTGCATCTTGGTGTTACTATTTTTTATCGCAATACAGCACGCGCATGGGCGCAAGCGTGCAATTCTATTGTGTGTAATCCTTATTTTAAGTATAGCGGCAATCTACTTATTGCCAGAAATTACTGGGCGCCCCCGTGTTTTCTGGTCGATTCTTGGCTCTGCTGGGCGAATTGCATCTCTATCTCATGCTGTAACCGACCCGACGCTTCTGCAACTTCTATTTGGCCGCGGGTTGGATGTGAATCCTTTGCTTGTATCGGGCATAGTTGGTGATATGGGTTCCAAAGTGTCAGCCGATGCGATGAGACTCGTTGCGCTAACCACTGAATCAACAATAACGGCACTGATAGTTCAAATTGGCGTGTTAGGGGCTCTGATCTTTTATGCGGTATTGTTTTGGGCCGCTGTTCGCGATCATACGGCTAGGCTCTTTTATTTGATTGTGGCTGTATGTAGTCTGACGATCAATATCATCGGACTGTTTCCGGTCAATCTGCTACTGGGGCTGGCGTTGGCTCACAGTGTGTGGAGGGGTAGGCCGGCTTTGTTGGCTGATCCACTCGTTGCCGTATTGCCTCCGATGGTCGCCTCGCGCAATGACGACGCAATATGATTCCGATAACCGCGGGCAATAAGTC
>CANKAJ010000197.1 GCA_947479645.1 Betaproteobacteria bacterium
ACCTCTTTGAGCCTTTCTTTACCACCAAGCCGGTGGGCCAGGGCACGGGCTTGGGCCTGTCGGTGGTGCACGGCATCGCGCAGGCGCACGGGGCCAGCATAGAGGTGGCCAGCACCCCTGGGGAAGGGACCACGTTCCGCATCTATTTTCCCGCAGTCGAAGCGCTGGTCTTGGACGTTCTGGTGCCTACTCCCAGCAGTACGCCAGTTCAGGGCAAGGGCAAGCACATCCTTTTCGTGGACGATGAACAAGGCCTCGTCCTCCTGATGAAGCGCCTGCTCACACGCCAAGGCTTCCTTTTCAGCGGCTATGACGACCCCCGCGAGGCGCTGGCGGCGGTGCGCGCCGACCCTGATCAATTCGACCTGGTGGTGACCGACTACAACATGCCGCATATATCTGGATTGGCGCTGGCGCAAGCGGTGAAGGCGATCCGCCCCGGCCTGCCGGTAATTCTGGCCTCGGGCTACATCACGGAGGAGTTGCGTGCTAAAGCACCTGCCGCCGGCATACGCGAGTTGCTCTATAAACCCAACACCGTGGACGATCTGTGCGAAGCAGTAGCACGTTACGCCAACGCGCAGACTGCCGGGGGGCACCGAAACCTGCCTGATCCGACTCAGTTCGGGCAATAGGGGGCGCGCCAGTGTCTGCTGCCGACGAAGCCAGCCACTGGACGAACTTGGCAGCGAACGTCTGCACAGGGTCATGAAGGAGCACTGACCAGATCAAGTTCGTAGCTGAAAAGCGGTCTCCCAGAATCTGGGGGAGTACCGCATTACTGATCGAGCTTGATATTCGCAGTCTGGATCACCCTGGCCCACTTGGCGTATTCCTCCCGGATGTGGGTGGCGAATTCCTGGGGCGTGTTGGTGTTGGGCGTGGCGCCCTGGGCGATCAGCTTCTCGCGCGTCTCGGGTAGGGCCACGCTGCGGCGCACGTATTCATTGAGCTTGCCCACGATGTCGGGCGATGTGCCACCCGGGGCCAGCATGCCCAGCCAGGTGCCGCCGGTGAAGCCGGGGAAGCCGGATTCGGCCATGGTGGGCAGATCGGGCAGTTGCGGGAAGCGCGCGGCGCCCAGGGCTGCGATGGGCTTGAGTTTGCCCGAACGCACATGGGTGGCGATGCTGGCGAGCACGGTGACCATGATGGGGGTCTGTCCGCCCATGACATCCACCGAAGCCGGGCCATCGCCCTTGTAGGGGATGTGTTCCATGTCGAGGCCAGCGATGGACTTGAGCAACTCGCCGGTGAGATGGGTCGGGCCACCGGCGCCGGAGGAGGCGAAGGAATACTTGCCCGGGGACTTCTTCACCGCAGCGATGAATTCCTTCACGTTTGCGGCGGGGAAGGAAGGCGATACCACCAGGATGCCGTCATTGGTGACGACAAGGCTGACCGGGGCTAAGTCCTTGAGCGGGTCGTAGGGCATCTTGCCGAAATGCGGGCTGATGGTGAGCGCACCGCCGGCGCAGAATAGTAGCGTGTAGCCATCGGCCGGAGACTTGGCCACGGCATCGGTACCGATGGCTCCGGTGGCCCCGGCGCGGTTTTCCACCAGGAAGTTCTGGCCCATGGACTTGGTGAGGTCCTGGGCGAGGATGCGGCCGATGATGTCGGTGGCGCCCCCTGCAGGAAAGGACACGATGATCTTCACCGGCTTGGCGGGATAGCTCTGGGCCATGGCGGTGACGACGGGCAGGCATGTGGCCGCAGTGACGGCCATGTAAAATGCAAAACGCATGATCTTTATCCCCTTTGGTCGTGAGTCACAAAATGCCGCACGTTAGCAACCATCATTTTGTTTTCTGTTCTGCCGGCCCGTGCTGCCGCAGATGGCCAAACTCTAACACCAACAAAGTCCGCATGGTGATCGGCAGTCCAGGCAGCGCATTCCGGCTGCCGCCCCCACTCGGCCGGAAACCGGTCCATTAAATCCTTCATCGTGAGGTGCGCGGGCTGCAGTCCGGCCATAATCGCCTCAATGATGTCGGGGGCGAGAAATGCGAGGCGCACCACCCGTCCGACTTAGGTCGCGCTGATGTTCTCGGCTTTTGCCAAGTCATTCATCGTGTCGTAGTCGCCGTCCTCCAGCATTCGCTGCCAGCGATAACCTCACAATATCCGCCACACTGCGGGCAGCGTTCGAGGTCGAACACACGCTTCAGCAAGCGCGCCCCGGCCAGGCGCTGAAATGATGATGGGCAAGGAATCCGGAACATCAGCCCTGCCTGAAATCCTCCACCCGACTGGCCAACCGGCCATCGACCAGCTTCAGTGCCAGCGTCACCGACTTCGTATCCTGCCCGAAGGTGGGTATCCACGCCGAGTGCTTGCCGGCGCCGCCGGCGACGATGACGATGAGGTCATCAGCGTTATGGAACTCGTACACCTTTGCCTCCGGCCCGGCGTCCTTGTAACGCTCGGGGAAATTCACCTTGAGGCGCCGCTCGATGTTCTCCCTGGAGAATCTCGACAGTGGCAGCCAGGCGTGTTCCTGCAGCCAGCGCTTGACCTGGGCCTTGCTGAAGCCGCCTTCGGCAATGGTGGCCGCATGTTCCGGCCCCAGCACCAGCACCGGCTGCTGGGTGCGATAGTGGACGTCGTTGCCACCGGTGCTGGCCATGGTGCCGGCCACGGTGGCGAGGATGCCTTCGGCGCTGATGCTCTCGTGGTCATTGATGTTATGCGGCCCTTCGCCGCCCACCACTGTGACCGTGGTGGTGTCACGGTCGAAGCCGCGCTCCACGTGCAGCGGCTCCCAGGGGCTGGCCGCTTCGTTCTCGGCGATGCAGTAGCTGTACTTGGCGGGTGAGCCCTGCGTGGCCATGTCCCCTGACCCCGGCCGCGCCCCGCCGATGTTGAGCATGGCCAGGCGCAGCGCCCGGCCGATGGTGGCATTGGCCTGTGCCCCCGGGCCAAAAATGTTGTGTCCGGCATTGATGCCGACTTCGCGGGCAATGGGCCCGTTGAAGATGAGCAGCGGACAGCACGGGTGCGTGGTGGCCTGCACCGCATACAGGTTGAAGGGCGTCTGGCACACCGCTTCCACCGCCAGCAGCAGCAGCGGGAAATACTGCGGCTCGCAGCCGGCCATCACGGCATTGGCGGCCAGGCGCAGCGGCGTGGCCTCGCCATAGCGGGGGGCCATGCGGCCCACGGGCTCGTTCCAGGGCCGGTCGCAATACGCCAGCATGGCCTCGACGCGTTCCTTTGTCGGCGGCACCACGGGCAGGCCGTCACCCCAGCCGCGCTCGCGCACCAGCCGATTGGCAATTTCGAAGGCATCCTCGCCACGGTCCACCCAGAGGCAGGCGCCCTCGGCTTTCAGCAGATCTGCCAGTGTGCTCATTGGCCATGCTCCCGGATCAGGCCGAGAATCTTCGGCAGGGCCAGCGCGGCACGCTCACGCACACGCTCGATGTCCAGCCCGCCCAGCGGGTGCGCAATCTCGATGAGGGGCAACTCGGGCACGCCGAAGGTCTTTGCCTGGGCCGTGCCCAGCTTCATGAAGGGCGTGGAGCACAGTACCGCGCCGTACACACCGCGTTTCCACAGCTCGGCCATGTCGTGGACACTCCACGACGTGCAGGCACCTCAATCGGCCATCGCGCTCACGACGAAGTCGGCTTCGTTCGCGAGCTTTTGCAGCACAGGGGCCGGCGCGCCGTTGCCGGAGGTGGCCTTGCGCTCCACCAGCACCGACTTCACCGGATATTGGGCACGGATGCCTTCCACCAGCAGGCGCAGCAGGTGGTCGGCATTGCCCTTGGCATTGTCCAGCGTGCCCAAGCGCACAGCGGCGAGGCTGATGGCGCGCTGCTGGGCGGCGCCCACGGACTGGACGGCCGGGGCTTCCGGCACCACCAGGCAGATCGGGTCATTCATCTTGTTCTCCTGCTGAGTGTTATGGTTTGCTACTCCGCCTTGATACCGGCGTCGCGGATCAGTTTCATCATCTTTGTCATTTCGGCCTCGATCACCGCGGTCAGTTCCTCGGGACTGGTGCCCGCGGCTTCCATGCCAGCGCTGAAGAGCTTTACCTTCACATCACTGCTCCTGAGCACCTTCACCGACTCCTGATTGAGCTGGCCGAGGATGGGAGCCGGGGTCTTCGCCGGTGCAAAGAAGCCGATGTTGAGCGTGAATTCATAGCCGGGCAGCGCGGCGGCCACGGTGGGCATGTCGGGCAGCAGCGGCGAGGGTTTGAGCGAGGTCACGCCCAGCGCGCGCAGGCGACCGACCCGCACATGCTGCAGCACCGATCCCACGTCGGAGAAGGCTAGCTGCACATCGCCCGCGATGAGGCCGGCTGCTGCCGGCGCGCTGCCCTTGAAGGGCACGTGCACGGACTCCATCCCGGCCACCGACATGAACAGGGCGCCAGCCAGGTGCGGCGTGGTGCCCACACCGCCCGAGGCGTAATTGAGCTTGCCCGGATTGGCCTTGCCATGGGCAATCAGCTCACGGATGTTGTTGACGGGCAGCGAGGGATGCACCACCACGACGTCGGGGGACATGGTGGCCAGCGTGATGGGCAGGAAGTCCTTCCTGATCTCGTAGGACATCTTGCGAAACAGCGTCTCCAGCTCGATGGTGCCGATGACCAGCAGCGTGTAGCCGTCGGGGGCCTGCTTGGAGACGAAGTCCGGCCCTACCACCGGGCGGTTGTCCACCAGGAAATTCTGGCCGGTGGTCGCACCCAGGCCGGTGGCCAGGGTGCGCGCCACGAAGTCGATGCTGCTGCCGGCCGAGCCGGTGACCACGCGCACCGGCTTGGACGGGTAGGCCTGGCCGATAGCCAGCGGTGACGACAGCGTGGACAGGGCAAGGCTCAGTAGGGATGCGACGAGATGGTGCAATTTCATGCCTCTCCTTTCATAGCGACGACTAAGCGCAACCATAGGGGGGGCTGCGCCCCCCACAACCCAAGCTTCGAGTCAGTCTACCTTTCGACCACCGCTTTTCGGAAAACCGGGCGAATTGCCCGGTCAACGCCAGTGGGTGGAGAGTCTAACTCGGAAGAGTGAATCCCATGAAATTGGGAGAACGACCTGTGCGGCTTAGTTCGGCCACTATGCACTCCGGCTGTTTGAGTCGGTTGACTGCCTTCCTTACCCAACCAGTTTCATGAGCGAGCATCTCGTCCTGTCCGTTAAACCTGGCGCGGGGCAACTCAACACTTGCGTAACCAGCGCAGGCCCCACATTCTCCTTCTGCCCTGTTCAAACTCGGGGCGTCATGGCGTGCTTGCAACATCAACCGGGAACCCGGCAGTTGCCAGACGTGCTCTGGCGGCCAATACTGCAACCGCAACGCTTTTTGCCGCAAGGCCTTCCTGGATTGACGCGTCAATGATGCTCGTAAAAATGGCTGCAGGGGGATAGCCGGCGCGCCCGCGCTTATAAAGCGCTTCGTTTATTCTCTGGACTTCCCTCCACATGGCGTTGGCGGCTGCGGCCGCCGTCTTCGGCAGCTCGCGATCTTCCAATGCATCCTGCGGCGTGTACGAAAGCATGGTTTTGAAATCGATGCAATTGGAGGGTGCGCCGGGATGACACCAGGTCAGCCGATAGGACCAACCAGCGTAGGTCCCCTGATTCGGCCCTGACAAAATGCCCAGTTGCCCATTCATGGACACGAGCATCGTGATGACCGGGATGATCCAGACCGCTGTGGCGGCTGGGGTGATGCACTGGCCGTTCTGCAATACCTGCGGGGCATTGCAGACCAGCGCGGGGAGCGGCTGACAAAACCCATTGATCAGGGTGTAGCCCGGGGCACAAGCGAGTTGCTGAGCGAACTGCTGCGGTTGAACCGGTTGATTCTGGGCATTGCGTCGATTCTTCGCGTTGTTAGCCGCCGCCGCTGCAGCAACCACGCCAGCGGCAACGACCAGCCCGCCGATCAACCAGCGGCCGATACCTGAGCTGCCTGGCGCCGCTGCGCCTTGAGTAGCAGGCGCAGTGTCCGCATCTGCATCAGCCGCATCCCCAACGCCGCGCGCGGCGAACTGCGGCGCGCTCGCCATAGGCTTGGCCCCCGCTGCGAGCAGCGCGCTGATCATGTCCTGGCGCTGTTGTTTCGTCGCGCGCGCAAGCGCCGTCTCGCCCTGGGGTCCTGCCTGATCCGGTTTCGCCCCGCGTGCGATCAACAGGCGCAGCACTTCCATGTTCCCCGCGCTCACCGCCACCAGTAGCGGCGTCTCACCCTCCTGGGTCGCTCGTCCAGCATCCGCGCCGAGATTCAACAGCCGTTCGACAATGAGTTTTGATTTCTGGAATTCCAGTACCGCAAACGGACCGCTCGCCTCCACCACGATGGTCGCCGCCATCAGCGGAGTGAGTTTGGTCCGGGCGTCCTCGGCATTGAGGTCCACCCCTCTGGATGCCAGCAGTTCCACCATGGTCGCATTGCGCGGCGAGCCCGGTGAGACGGCGATGTGCAGTGCCGAGCGTTGCAGTTCCGGGTCAAGCGCATTGGGCGAAGCCCCCGCATCCAGTGCCGCACGTGCGCCTTCGATGTCTTCGGCCAGAACGCTGCTCACCAGCGGGCTCATCGTCTGCTGCGCCTGCACCGAGGACAAACCAACGACGAGCGTAAAGCAGCCCATCGCCAGGCATTGCAGAAACTGTTTTACACGGGATTCCCGGTTGAACTGCCGCCGTGGACTCGCCGCCGGAAGGATTGCCCCCTCGCGCTCGAGTGCATCAGAAGTGAATTGGATACTTTGATCTACTGAAAACCAACAAGCAACCTTGATCGCCTGCGCGCCGATATTTGGCATCTTTTTTCTCCCCGGGGATGACCCACATTGGTGAAACTGCCATGGACGGCCACCCCTGAGGGAGCAGGTAAGCATCGATGTACTTTGCCAAAAGCAATTCAACGCATCAGCCTGCAGCGCGGTTGACGACTCGGACTGAACAATAAAATATCGGAGCCATGCCCTGGTCAGATCCGCGCAGCCCATTCAGCGCATGCCAATCACCTCCAGTTGCACAACCCGGTTACCGCCAGTGCCCCCTGCCGATTTGCCCGGTTCCGCCGCTTCCGCGAACAAGCGTTTGGGGTCGAGCCCCTTGCCCGCAAAGTAGGCCACCGCAGCCTGAGCGCGCTGCAACGAAAGTTGCTGCTTGTCCATATTGCCGTCACTGGCGTCCGCATAACCGCGAATGATGATGACATCCATCTGCTTCAGTTCTGTGATCCTGGCGATCAGCGTATCGAGGCTTGCTACTGCGGCGGCAGTCAGCGCGACGCTGCCCGGATCGAAACGAACGTCGAGTGACAAGGTGGCCTTTTGCGGGGCTGCGGCATTGCCGGGCACGAAGGCCCCGCTTGCATACATCCCGGTTCGCACAAGCGAACCATCGGCGCGAAATTCGCTGCCGCTGCCGTCGCGCTGCCCGTCCTTGTGCTGGCCGACGTATTTACTCCCGTCGGCATTGGTATAGGTGCCCTGCCCGTTGAACTTTCCGTCTTTCCACGCGCCCAAGTACTTTTGACCCGTGTTGAACGTGTAGATGCCCTGGCCTTGCTGCAGACCGCCCCTCCACTCGCCAACATATTTACTTCCGGTGGGAAAGGTGAAAGTGCCCTGCCGATTGGATTTGCCGTCGCGATGCTGACCGATATATTTACCGCCGTTTGCGTAGACCCGCTCACCGATACAGTTGGTCCAGGTAACAGCATCGTATGATCCAGGACATGCCAGGACGGTGAGAATCGTTTCCTGCCATTCCCGGCATTCCCTGGCAAAGGCGCTGTTCTCGCAGAATGCGGATCTGGGAGTCGGCTGCGCCAGCACATCAGGTACGCCGAAATGAAAAGCAAGCATTGCTGCAACAACGACGATCCTCGATCACATAAACTTTGTCCTTGCCTGGTGAATAGGATTCGGCGAAATGATAATCGCGTTGAATGACCACCATCACCTGTGGCCATGTGCTGACAGCAGCGCCTCTCCTGATTTGGTGCCTGGCGCCCGCAATTGTCTCATGAGTCCATTGCGATCCAATAAGCTTGACTGCCTGAGGAAACACTGAATAAGTCTCGGCATGTTTGCTGCCGGTTTGAACGGTGACATGGAAGGGTTTGCTGGTTGAAGTAGCATTCCGCACAGCGAGGAATCTGCTGTTAAGTCCAGAGCAAAAGCAGATTCCTCGCTACGCTCGGAATGACAAATTTTTATGAGATCGGTTCTTAAGAAGGCCGTGCCGGCTGCGTGGCCAGCGCCGCCGGATTGATAACGTTGATCGGCTTTCCGGCCGCGAAGGCCAGCACCTGATCAAACGCCGCACCGAGCGCAAATTCGTAGGTAGTGCTCTCCACATAACCCAGATGCGGCGTGCACACCACGTTGGGCAACTGGACCAGTGGGTCACGCGCGCCCAACACCGGCTCCTCGTCGAACACGTCCAGCGCCGCCATGCCGGGGCGGCCGGCGCGCAATGCGGCGAGCAAGGCGCCCGGTTCGATCAGCGACGCGCGACTGGTATTGACCAGCAGCGCGGTCGGCTTCATGCAGGCAAGATCGGCAGCCGTCACGATGCCGCGCGTCTCCTCGGTGGCGCGAAGCTGCAGCGTCAGCACATCGACGGTGCCAAAGAAAGCCTCGCGACTCGACGCCGTTGCATGCCCGTGCTCACGCGCGCGGGCCAGCGAGCCTTCGCGACCCCAGATCAGCACCTTCATTCCGAACGGTTTTGCGTAACCGGCAATCACCTGACCGATGCGACCATAACCGTAGATGCCCAAGGTCTTGCCGCGCAGGCCCGTGCCCATGGTCCCCTGCCAATGCCCAGCCCTGAGCGCGGCCATCTCCTGCGGAATATGCCGCAGCGCCGCGATCATCAATCCCCACGCCAGCTCTGCCGTGGCATAGGAAGGACGCGT
>CANKAJ010000198.1 GCA_947479645.1 Betaproteobacteria bacterium
ATGCGCAAGCCTCATCAGCTTCTTTCGCTGCGCGTCGTCCAGTTCAATCGCTGTTGCTTTTCGCATCACCGCCTCCCAAATGCACCAGATACATCTTGGATCTCGGCAGATGAAAAATAGTTCCATTAATTATGAAGCACTACACTAGCGCCTGCTTCGCACGGCCGGCGATGTCACGGGTGCGCTCGTCGCCCTGCTCGGCCGCAAGGCGTTGCAATGCGTCGTTGCCCCAGCGACCGGCGTCGAAGCGCAGGTAGTTGTAGTCAAAGCGCTCGGCTGTCACCAGGCCGCTGCGCAGGCGCGAGAGCTGGTCGTTGACGGACAGGCGGCGCGGATCGAGGACGGGACTGAGCAGCAGCACGAGACCAACCACCATCACCACGGCCACCGCCACGTTGGTGAGGCCGACAGCGGCCATCCAGCCGCTTCGCTTCAGCGCGGGCAACCATGACAAAGAGTAGCCGGTAACGTGACCCGCCAAAATCAACCACACGAAGGCACCCCAGATGCGATCGTCGGTCCAGCCGTACTGGCCGATACGCTGCGCCAGCGCGAGGCCGGCCACGGCCACCACCACGGGCAGCGTCAGCCACAGTTCCGCCACCAGCATCTGCAGGCGCACGCCGTACACGGCCGTTTCCGGACCATGCTGCCCATCCTGCCAGGCGGAGTTCATGAACTTGATGCACAGCGCCGTGAACCACAACAGGAAGAAGGCAGCCGTGCGCGTGCCGAACAACTCCTCCAGCCCGGTAAACGGCAGCGCGATCACCCACACCACGGCGAAGCACAGCAGCAATGGCAGGAACCAGGCGGTGAGCGTCATCCAGAAACGCCGCAGCGACACCAGCAGTTCCGCGCGTGACAGGCCGAGCGCGAAGGCCTCGCCGGCTGCGATGCAGGTGGCCGGGATGAAGAATTCCGGCTCCTTGATCATGTCGAAGAAGCCGTTCAGACCGAGGCTCTTCAGCAGCCCGGTGCCGGCCAGCAGCACCATCCAGAAGAGGCCAGTGAGCAGCCCCGTGGTGAAGCACAGCACGGCATTGCGCCAGGCCATCTCGTAAAGGCGCTGATAGTCCCAACGCCCCGCCGCGGTACGCACCGCGTTCCACCCCGACACCAGCGGTACCAGCACGAAGCCGAGGATGCCGGCGGCCAGTGCATTGCCCGCGTGCATCGAGGCGAACGCACCGAAATGCCCCTCACTGCCCTCCATCCAGCCGGCGTACCAGCCGAGCAGCGCATAGGCCAGCGCCATCAGCGCCAGCAGCAGCGCGCGCCGCTTCGCCGGAATGCCCGCGTCGTGTGACAGGTAGATTAGCGCCGGCACACCCAGTGCCAACGCGCCCAGCATGCCGATGATGGAGGACGAGGTGGCCGGCCAGAAATGCTCCTTGCCGGCGCGGTACAGCCAGTAGATCAATGCGCCCTGAACGGCGCCGATGGCAGGAAGCAACAGACGGGGATTCATGCGCGTGCCGGGCCCTGAATGCCGGCGTGGAATGGCCGATGCACTACTTTACTCCGGCGTCCCTGGCGGTAGTCAGGCACTTGCTGATCGAGGCGAGCAGCACCGTCCGGTTCACCGGCTTGTTCACGTAATCGTCCGCGCCCAGCATGGCGCTGCGGTGGTACACGTCGATCTCGTCGTGGATGGTCAGGAAGATGAACGGTATCGCCGCCAGCTTCCGGTTCGCCCGGACGGCACTCAAGAGGCCGAAGCCGTCCAGATTCGGCATGTCGAGATCGGACAGGATGAGGTCCGGGCGCATGACCTCAGCCAGTTGCAGCGCCTCGTTGCCGTCCGCCGCGGTCATCACCGTGTAGCCGGCGCTTTCCAGATGCATCTCGACCAGCATGCGGACGACCGGGTTGTCTTCGACCACCAGGATGTGTGCCAAAACGGTCTCGCTCCAGCCAATTGATGAGGGGAGTTTGTGCCCCTTCTGGCGGGGCGGGCAAGGTATTTCTACCGAAGCAGAGCATGAACGGCTGGAAGGACGGGCCTTCACATGCTGGCCGGCAGCACGCCGTTGCGCCCGGCCCACTGACGGCGCCGGCCCGTCAACAGCGCACTCACCTCCTTCCGGCAATGGCCTGTTTCGAATCCGGGAACTTGATTGCGTACCCGTTCCCATTCGCGCCCGCTTCGTATAACATATTGAACAGTTATACAGAGACGCAGTCTTACGGATACGACAACGGCGGGAGGCGACCACTGTGAACTTCAACATCTACCTCGACGACGAAACCGGTGAGCAGCTCAATCAATTGGCCAGGCGGGCTGGCGAAAGTCGCAATGCACTGATTCGCCAGGCGGTGAGCGACTGGCTGAACAGACATGTCAAACCGCAATGGCCCGATGAAGTGCTTGCCTTCCAGGGCATGGCCGGCATGCCGCGGTTTGAAGCGGGCCGCGACAAACTCAAGCAGCCGATGGCCGACCCGCTGGCATGAAGTATCTGCTCGATACCTGCACGGTCTCGGATTTCGTCAAAGGCCAGCCCAATGTGCTGGCCCGCGTCAAAGCGACATCGCCGACCCTGATTGCCGTATCGGCACTGACACGCATGGAGGTCGATTATGGTCTCGCGCTCAACGCCGAACGGGCCAGGAAGCTCACTCCGGTGCTTGACGGCTTCTTTGCGACCGTCGCCACGCTGCCGTTCGACGAAGCCGATGCCCGGGCCGCGGCGGCATTGCGCGCAGGACTCAAGACCCGCGGACAGCCAATCGGTGCTTACGATGTTCTGATTGCCGGAACGGCGCTGGCACGGGGTTTGGTCGTGGTCACATCGAATGTCAGCGAGTTCAGGCGGGTGAGCGGCTTACAGGTCGAGGACTGGAGATGAGTTCGCACCGTGCGCTGAGTGTCAGAAATTCAGTGCATCGGCACAACGCCAAACGCTAAACGCAATACGCTAAATCTTCGGCAGCGTCACGCCCTTCTGCCCCTGGTACTTCCCGCCGCGATCCTTGTACGACGTCTCGCACACTTCATCCGACTCGAAGAACAGCACCTGCGCCACGCCCTCGTTGGCGTAGATTTTCGCCGGCAACGGTGTGGTGTTGGAGAACTCCAGCGTCACATAGCCTTCCCATTCCGGCTCGAACGGCGTGACATTGACGATGATGCCGCAGCGCGCGTAAGTCGACTTCCCAAGGCACACCGTGAGTACATTGCGTGGAATGCGGAAGTACTCGATGGTGCGCGCCAGCGCAAACGAATTGGGCGGGATGATGCACACCGGGCCCTTGAAATCGACAAAGGACTTCTCGTCGAAGTTCTTCGGATCGACCACGGTGGAATGGACGTTGGTGAATATCTTGAATTCGTCCGAGCAGCGGATGTCGTAGCCGTAGCTCGACGTGCCATAGGACACGATGCGCTGGCCGTTGACTTCCTTGACCTGGCCCGGCTCGAAGGGGTCGATGATCTTTTCCGCCATGCGGCGTATCCACTTGTCGGATTTGATGCTCATAGTCAGGCGCCTTTTTGTTCGCTCAGGTATTTTTCTGGACAACGATGTTGGGAAACTTGGAGGTCATGTCTTTTTGCAGGTCGGCAATCTTCACCGCCACGCGCCGCGCAATGGCGCGGTAGATGTCGGCGACCGGGCCGTCCGGATCGGCCACCACGGTCGGATTGCCCGAATCGGTCTGCTCGCGAATGCGGATGTCCAGCGGCAGGTGGCCCAGCACTTCGATGCCCAGCTCTTTCGACATGCGCTCCGCGCCGCCGGCACCGAAGATGTGTTCTTCGTGACCGCAATTGGAGCAGATGTGCGTGCTCATGTTCTCGACGATGCCGAGGATGGGCACGCCCACCTTCTGAAACATCCGCAGTCCCTTGCGCGCATCGATGAGCGCGATGTCCTGCGGCGTTGTGACGATGACGGCACCGGTGACCGGGATCTTCTGCGCCAGCGTCAACTGGATGTCGCCGGTGCCCGGCGGCATGTCCACGATCAGATAATCCAGATCGCGCCAGCGGGTGTCGCGGAACAGTTGCTCCATGGCGCCGGTGGCCATGGGGCCGCGCCACACCATGGGCTGATCGACATCGATGAGGAAACCGATCGAATTGGCCTGCAGGCCATGGCCTTCCATGGGTTCGAAACTCTTGTTGTCTTTCGTCTCCGGACGGCCGGTGATACCCAGCATCATGGGTTGCGACGGGCCGTAGATATCCGCGTCCAGCACGCCGACCTGCGCGCCCTCGGCGGCCAGCGCCAGGGCCAGGTTGACCGCCGTGGTGGACTTGCCCACGCCGCCCTTGCCCGAGGCCACCGCGATGATATTCTTGACGCCGGGGATGAGTTTCACGCCGCCCTGCGCGCTGTGCGGCACGACACGGCTGGTCACCGCCGCCTTGACGGTGGTCACGCCGGCAATGGCACCGAGCACGGCTTCGACCTGCCTGCGCATGGGCTCCAGCTGCGTTTTGGCCGGATAACCCAGTTCAACGTCGAGCGTGACTGTGCCACCGTCCACGCGAATGTTGCGCGCCGACTTGCCGGTCACCAAATCCTTGCCGGTATTGGCATCGACGACGCCTTGCAGGGCCGCCTGAACTTGCTCGACTGTGACCACGATAAATACTCCGGAAGGGTGGGAAATTGCGGGAAGGTGCCATTCTATCAATTAAGGCCCCCACGAAGACGGCCAATCGCCCCTCTGAACACGTTAAAATCACGGGCTTATGTCCACTCTTCCCAATACCCCTACTACCAACGTGCGCCGCCTGTTCGTCACCACGGCGCTCCCCTACGCCAACGGGCCGTTCCACATCGGCCACATCATGGAATACATCCAGGCCGACATCTGGGTGAGGTTCCAGCGCATGCAGGGCCACGAGGTGGACTTCGTCGGCGCCGACGACGCCCATGGCGCCCCCATCATGCTGGCCGCGGAAAAGGCCGGCAAGACGCCGGAAGCCTTCGTCGCCGGGATTGCCGCCGGCCGCAAGCAGTACCTGGACGGGTTTCATATCGCGTTCGACAACTGGCACTCCACGCATTCGCCCGAGAATGTCGAGCTGTCGCAGGACATCTACCGCAAGCTCGACAAGGCCGGGCTCATCTACAAGAAGCCGGTCGAACAGTTCTACGATCCGGTCAAGGGCATGTTTCTCGCTGATCGCTACATCAAGGGTGAATGCTCCAAGTGCCACGCCAAGGACCAGTACGGCGATGCCTGCGAGGTGTGCAGCTCGGTGTACCAGCCAACCGACCTGATCAATCCGTTTTCGACGCTGTCCGGCGCCAAACCCGAACTGAAGACGTCCGATCATTATTTCTTCCGGCTGTCCGACCCGCGGTGCACGGACTTCCTGAATGAATGGATGGCCAATAACCGGCTGCAGTCGCAGGTCGCCAACAAGGCGCGCGAATGGCTGGATGGCAAAGATGACAAGGCGCTGGGCGACTGGGACATCTCGCGCGACGCGCCCTACTTCGGCATCGACATTCCCGATGCGCCGGGCAAGTACTTCTATGTGTGGCTGGACGCCCCCATTGGTTACCTGGCCAGCCTGAAGAACTACTGCGCCAAGCGCGGCGTCGATTTCGAGGCACTGCTGGCCGATCCGGCGACCGAACAGGTCCACTTCATCGGCAAGGACATCATCTATTTCCACACGCTGTTCTGGCCGGCCATGCTCAAGTTCGCCGGCAAGCCCTACAAAGTGCCGGACAACGTTTATGTGCACGGCTTCATCACCGTGTCCGGCGAGAAAATGTCCAAGAGCCGCGGCACCGGCATCTCGCCGTTGCGCTACCTCGACATCGGCATGAATCCGGAGTGGCTGCGCTATTACATCGCGGCCAAGCTGAACGCCAATGTCGAGGATGTGGATTTCAACCCGGATGATTTTCTGGCGCGGGTGAACAGTGACCTGATCGGCAAGTACATCAATATTGCGAGTCGCTGCGCAGGATTCATAGCGAAGCGATTTGACGGGCAACTCCTCAGCCATGAGGACAGCAATGAGGCCGGCAACGCCTGCATCGCTGAAACGCAGGCGGCAGCGACTTCGATTGCGGAATTGTTCGAAGCCCGCGAATTCGGCAAGGCGCTGCGCGAAATCATGTCGCTGGCTGACAAGGCCAACGTGTTTGTCGACACCAACAAGCCCTGGGAAATTGCCAAGACCGGACAAGCCATCGACCTGCATCGCGTCTGCACCGATGCCATTCAGATTTTCAGGCTGCTGACGCTTTACCTGAAGCCGGTGCTGCCGGCACTGGCCACCCGCGTGGAACAATTCCTCAACATCGGGCCGCTATGCTGGTCGGATGCCGGCACGCTGCTGCCCGCCGGGCATCGCATCAACGACTACAAACACCTCATGACCCGCGTCGACGCAAAGCAACTCGACGCGCTGTTCGACATCGACAAGGAACCCGTCAAAGTGACAGCATCGACACCGCATCCGGCAACGCCGGCGAAATCGGGGGTGCCTGTGCAATCCTCTCCCCCACACCAGCCTTCTCCCGCGATTGCAGGGGAGGGAATGATCTCGATTGACGACTTCGGCAAAATTGACCTTCGCATCGCGAAAATCGTCAAGGCCGAACATGTCGAAGGCGCGGACAAACTCCTGAAGCTCACGCTCGATGTAGGCGCACTCGGCACGCGCCAGGTGTTTGCCGGCATCAAGTCCGCCTATGACCCGGCCACGCTGGAAGGCAGACTCACGGTCATGGTTGCCAACCTCGCACCGCGCAAGATGAAGTTCGGCCTGTCCGAAGGCATGGTGCTGGCCGCGTCGGGCGATGTGCCGGGCCTGTTTCTGTTGTCACCCGATGCCGGCGCGCAGCCGGGCATGAAGGTGAAATGACCTCACAGCGCATCAGCGGCGCTCACTGGCAACGCCCCTGCCGGCTGTCACGTCGGCGCCTTTTCATTGTCCACTTTCACCATTCCGGCCCCCCATCCGATCCTCGAGGACCGCACCATCCCGCTCGTCATCGAATATCGGAGATCTCATGTCTGCATTCAAGTTCCGCTTCCGTCCGCGCCTGCTCGACTGCCTGAAGGGCTACAACAGCACGCAGTTCACAGCGGACCTGGGCGCCGGCATCACCGTCGGCCTGGTGGCGCTGCCGCTGGCCATGGCCTTTGCCATCGCCAGCGGCCTAAAGCCCGAGAGCGGCCTGTTCACCGCCATCATTGCCGGCTTCATCATCTCGGCACTAGGTGGATCAAAAGTCCAGATCGGCGGCCCCGCGGGCGCCTTCATCGTCATTGTCTATGGCATCGTCCAGCAGCACGGCCTGGCCAATCTTTTCATCGCCACCATGATGGCGGGCGTGCTGCTGTTCATCATGGGGCTAACCGGCCTGGGCTCGCTGATCCGCTTCATCCCCATCGCCATCGTCATCGGCTTCACCAATGGCATTGCGATGCTGATCGCCATTTCACAGATCAAGGACTTTCTTGGCCTGGACATCGCAACCATGCCTGCGGAATTCTTCTCGCAATTGACGGTGCTTTCGCGTCGCATCGACACTGCAGACTTCCCGACCATCGCACTGTCCTTCAGTACGCTTGGTCTGATCATCCTCTGGCCACGCATTTCCAGCATGCTGGGCCAGCGATCAAACTCGATTCTTGCCGGTCGCGCTCGGCTGGTAAGCCGGCTGCCGGGCACCGTCGTCGCACTCGTTCTGGCCACACTCACCGCCAGCCTGCTTGATCTGCCTGTGGAGACCATCGGCTCGCGCTTCGGCAGCATCCCGCAGACGCTTCCCGCCTTTGCACTGCCGGAATTCAACTGGCAGACCGTGCGCAACCTGTTCGCGCCCACCATCACCATCGCATTGCTCGGCGCCATCGAGTCGCTGCTGTGCGCCCGCGTGGCCGATACGTCGATCAATGATCGCCACAATCCGAACCAGGAATTGATGGCCCAGGGTATCGCCAACTTTGTCTCGCCCCTGTTCGGTGGCATGCCCGCCACTGGCGCGATCGCGCGCACCACGACCAACGTGCGCGCCGGCGGCAGAACGCCGATTGCCGGCATTGTTCATGCGCTGACGCTTCTCGCCATTATGCTGGCCGCGGCACCGCTGGCGTCGCATATTCCGCTGGCAGCGCTGGCGGCAGTGCTGATGTTCGTCGCCTGGAACATGGGTGAATGGCGCGAGTTCGCGCGCCTGCGCCAGTTCTCGATGGTCTACCGCACAGTCATGCTGTCGACCTTCCTGCTGACGGTCATCGTCGATTTGAGCGTGGCGGTCGAGGTCGGCCTGGTACTGGCCAGCCTGTTTTTCATCTATCGCATCTCCGAGGTCACCAGCATCGAACCTCTGGATCTGGCACAGTACGCCAGCGGTGGTGCGCTGCTTGAACCAAGCACGCCTGGCGGGACAAGAATCGACAACAGGATCCTCGCCTACAAGTTGTTCGGTTCGCTGTTTTTTGGCGTCGTTGGCAAGATCGAGGCGCTGATGGATGCCAAGCGCACCCAGGTTTCCGCAGTGATCCTCGAGATGCACCAGGTCATCAATCTGGACACCACCGGGCTTGATGCGATCGAGGCGCTGCACCATGTCCTGCGTGAAGAAGGCTGCGCCTTGATACTGGCTGGTCTGACGCAACAGCCGGCGTCGCTGATCCAGCGCTCCGGATTCCTGCTTGAAATCGGCGCAACCAATATACTACCCGACCTGACCAGCGCGCTTGCGCACTCGCGTGAAATCGCAAATGCTGCCATCATCGCGGCCGGCCCTCATTCCACCAACTCTTAATCAGCGGATATCGCCACACACATGGAACCTCTACCCCTATCTGTCATCGGCTGGGTCTTCACGATCGCCGGCCTGGCTGCACTCATGCTGGGCGTGTCACTGTTACGTTTTCTGCACCGCAGCGGCCGGCTCAAAG
>CANKAJ010000199.1 GCA_947479645.1 Betaproteobacteria bacterium
GGACATCGCCGATCCAATCCGCGCAGGCCGCCAAGCCTACTCGGCCTTGATGCCCAGCTTCCGAATTACCGCAGCCCACGCAGACACTTCGCGACCGATGAATTCGCGCGCGCTTTCCGGTGTGGAGCCCACCCAGTTCTCCTGCCCCAGTTCCTCCAGCCGTTTGTTGACCTCGGGGTCGCGCAGCGCATCATTGTAAAAGCCGTTGAGCCTGCCCACGATGGCCTTGGGCGTGCCCTCGGGGGCCAGCACCGCATTCCAGCTCAACCAGCTCGCGAGCTTCATGAATTCCGGATAGCCCGCCTCGGCCATGGTCGGCACGTCGGGCATGCTGTCGATTCTTTTGGCCGACAGTACGGCAAGTGGAACGAGCGTCGTGCCTTTGATGGAAGAGGCGCCTCCCATGCCCAGCGCCACGCGATCGGATATGACTTCGCGCAGTGCCGGCGTCGACCCCGGAAAGGGCACGGCAACCAGGTTGAGTCCCAGCATGTCCACAAACGCGGCCTGGGCGATGTGCTGCGTCTGGCCCAGTCCCGGATGGGCGTAGTTGTATTTTCCCGGTGCGGCTTTGACTTTCGCGACGAAGGATTTCATGTCCCTGACGCCGAAGCCCGGCGCTGCAATGATGAATTGCGCGAACGATGAGACCAGCGCCACGGCGTCGAAACTCTTCATGATGTCCACGGCCTGGTCCGGCTTGAAATTGGGCACCACGGCAAATGGGCCGGTGGAACTGAACACCAGCGTGTAGCCGTCGGCAGGCGTGCGCGCCACCTGGCTGATGCCGATCAGTCCGCTGCCGCCGGCGCGGTTTTCCACGATGAACTGCTGGCCGACCGCCTTTGACATCTTCTCCGCGGTAATGCGCGCGGCGATGTCCACCGAGTTGCCCGCGGTGGTGGCCGCCACGATTCTGACGGGTCGATTGGGAAAATTCCCCTGCGCGTGCGCGCACAACGGCATCAGTGTTGCAAGCAGCAGGCCAGCAAGCGCGCGGTGCAACAGACTGCCACGCCTATGCTCACTTGAATACGTCTTTGCAGACATGTCTTCCTCCAATAGACTGAATCCCCATTGCTCCAAACCCTGGCGTATGGCGCCCGTGATAGCGGGGACTCATTTTATGAAAATTCGCCGGCACAGAATCATGACACGCATTCCAGTATGGCGCCTGGGGGGGTGGGGGGGGGATGCGGTTGGACTGCAATAGGGACGGCCGGGTCCGTGTTAATTGCGGAGTTACTGAGCAAGGGGGGCACCCCTTGCATATCCCCCACTTTAGAGTAAACACGATAGGCGCTTTCTCTCTATTTGTGACTTATTCAGTGTTTCCCTGGGTCAACATGGCGTGCCTTTTCTCCAGGTTTGAGACGTGTACTTTGTTGACCCAGATGATTGGAGGTCGCCTTGAAAGGTACAATTCACCTATCGGAAAGTCTTCTGCGCAGCAGCAATCGAATTGCCCTCAATTGAGACGTGAAAATCAGACGTGAAAAGCATGTTCCGTGGATTTGAAGCAGGCTGCGATTTGCCGAGTGCCGGAAATGTGCCGACATCCCCAGGTGTTCCATTGCGGGCAGTGGTCATTGAGCGCATGCGCCTGCGGGCGCACAAGGTGCCGGCGTGATCGCATGGCCATGGCGGACCGCTGATAAACCCGCATCGGCTGCGTCACGCAAGTCCTTGAGAGTCGAGGTGCTGATCGGCGTGTCGCTCGTCATCACACTCGCCGGGTTGTGGGGTGGAACGCTGCTCATTGATCGCAGCAATCATGCGCGGGCCATCGCCGAGGCCATGCGCACCACCGCCAATCTGGCGCGAGCCCTGGATGAGCACACAGTGCGCACGTTGCATGGCGTGGACCAGATTCTGCGCGATATGGTATTTGCTTATCAGGACCGTGGCACCCGCTTTGATCTGAACCAGTTCTTCCTCGGCCGCAAGCTCGATCCATCGCTGTACGTGTCCGCCGTGATCAGCGACGAGCGCGGTGAGAAGGCGCTCAGCTCACCAGCGATTGCGGGGCCGCTCAATCTGGCTGATCGCGAACATATCAAAGTGCATGCCGGGAGTGATACCGGCAATGTCTTCATCAGCAAGCCGGTATTTGCGCGTTTGTCCAAGAGTTGGAGCATCATCGTGACCCGGCGCATCAATGGCTCGGGAGGGCGCTACGCCGGAGTTGCCGGGATCAACATCAATCCGGAATACTTTCGTGGATTCTACGGCCAGGTCGATGTGGGTGACAACGGCATCATCGGTCTGACCGGACGCGATGGCATCGTGCGCGCGCGTTTCAACCGGGGCAGTCGCGAGATCGGTCAGGACATCGGCAAGTCGGAGATGTTCAGATTGATGGAGCGTGAGCCAGCGGGGAGCCTTGCAACGGCGGCGCAGAGTGACGGTGTGGCGCGCTTTTTCAGTTATCGGGTGCTGAAAGACTTTCCGCTGGTGATTTCCGTTGGCGTAACGCAATCGGGGGCAATGGCCGAGTCCAATGCCGAGTGCCGCGCACTGTTCATTGCCAGCGGCGCGCTGACGCTGGTGCTGGTGCTCAGCGCGTGGGGGCTGCTGGTCGCGGTGCGCCGGCGCGAGGTCGATGAACAGGCGCTGACGGATAGTCGGGGCCGATTCCATGCGCTTTTGAACAGCCTTCCCGATCGTATCTGGATGAAGGATGGCGCCGGGCGCTACCTGGCGCTCAACAATGCCCATGCACAGGTGATCGGGCGTCCCGCGGAGGAAGTCATCGGCAAGCATGCGCGTGAAGTGGTTCCGGTGTCGCATGCCGCCATCATCGAGGCGGAGGACCGTGATGTGCTGGACTCCAGGAGTAGTGTGCGCATTGAACGCCAAAGCCTCTCGCAACCGGATAAATGGGAAGACATTTTGAAGGTGCCGGTACTGTCGCCCGATGGCGAGGTGCTGAGCATTGTTGCGGCCGCCCGCGACATTACCAACCGCCTGGCAGCGGAGCGCAAGGCGCGTGCCGGTGAGTTGTTGTTGTCGCGCCTGATGGCGACCACGCAGGAGGGTTTCTGGTTCATCAATAATGATCAGATCACGCTGGATGTCAATCCGGCCATGTGCGCTTTGCTGGGACGCTCCAGAGAGGACGTGATCGGCCGCGACATCCATGCCTTTGTCGACGAAGAAAATGCCGCCATCTTCAGGGCGGAATCGGCCAAAAGAAAACATGGACAGGCCGGCTCCTACGAAGTTGCACTGCTGCGGCCCGATGGCACGCAAATCCGCTGTCTGAATAACGCCACGCCGCTGTTTGATGACGACGGCCTGAAGATCGGTTCGGTCGGGTTATGGGCCGATGTCGGACCGCTGAAGGAGGCGCAGCGACAGCTCGATGCGGCCCGCATGGAGGCAGTGGCCGCCAGCGAAGCCAAGACCAGGTTCCTGGCGACCATGAGTCACGAAATACGCACCCCGCTCACTGGCATTCTGGGGATGGCGGAGTTGTTGCAGGGCACGGCGCTGACTGAGGAGCAACTCGCTTATTGCCGCGCCATCGCCAGTTCCGGCAATGCGCTGCACGATCTCCTCAGCGACATTCTTGACATGAACAAGATCGATGCGGGCATGCTGCAATTGGAGTCTGTCGAATTCAGTCTGGCGCCGATGCTGAAGGATCTGACTTCGTCGTATGCCGAAACTGCCGCGTCAAAAAGCAACCAGTTTCTGGCGCGGTTTGCTGCGGACCTGCCTGAGCGTCTGCGCGGGGATCCGACGCGACTGCGACAGGTACTGATCAATCTTCTGGGCAATGCAAACAAGTTTACCGAGGGCGGCAGGATCGAGTTTGCCGTCGAAGTCATACCGGGGATCTCCGGCGGCGCATCCGGCGACTCGCGTGTGCTGGTTCGCTTCGGCGTGCGTGACACAGGCATTGGCATTGAGCCGCAAAAGCTGCCCGGACTGTTTCAGCCCTTCATGCAGGCGGATGGTTCGACCACGCGGCAGTTCGGCGGCAGCGGACTTGGACTGTTCATCTGCAAGAACATCGTGGCACTGATGGGGGGCTCCCTCTACGTGGAGAGCACGCCGGGGAGCGGCACGCACTTCTGGTGTGACATTCCCTTCGCTATTGCGGCGGATGCGCAAGCGCCGGTTCAGGCAGCGCCAGGCCCGCTTTCGTTATCGGCCAGCGTGCTGCTTGCCGAGGATCGGCCCGTCATTCAGGAAATCATCTCGACCCTGCTCAGGCAGTCGGGCGCCAGCGTGCATGTGGTTGAAAACGGCCAACTGGCGGTTCAGGCAATGGCCAAGGGGGCATTCGATGTAGTGCTCATGGATTGCCAGATGCCGGTCATGAGCGGATTTGATGCGACAAAATTGATTCGCAAGCATGAACAGGCGAATCAGGCCCGGCGCATTCCGATCATCGCGCTGACCGCGAATGCCTTTGCCGATAACCGGGAATCCTGCTTTGCCGCGGGCATGGATGACTTTCTGACCAAGCCGGTAAAGAAGGAAGTTCTGATCCAGACGATTGCGCGCTGGGTCGACGCTGGCAATGGCAATGGCAATGGCAATGGCAATGGCAATGGCAATGGCGGTCAATGAGTCTGTGCCGCACGCAGGCGGCAGTGGATCTCAATGTGCCTGTATTGATTCGCCACTACTCGGCACGGATTCCGGCATCCTTGATGACCTTGCCCATGCGGGTCATCTCCGAATGGATGACGGCTGCCAGCTGTTCGGGAGAATTGCCGACCACCTCGGTGCCTACGCTGAGGAAGCGTTCCTTCAACTCGGGGCGGTTCAACACTTTGACCAGGTCCTGATTCAAGCGCCGGATGATTGCGTCCGGAGTTCTTGCCGGCGCAAACAGGCCATAACTGACTGACGATTCGTAGTCGGGCACGCTGGCCGCGACCGTTGCCAGTCCCGGCAGCAGCGCTGAAGGTGTGGCGCTGGTCACCGCCAGCACTTTCAGTTTGCCGGCTTTGACATGCGGCATTACCGAGCCGGCGTTGGTGATCATCATCTGCACCTCGCCACTGACAAGCGCGATGATGGCGGGGCCGGCGCCCTTGTACGGCACGCGCACGATGTTGACACCGGTCATGGCCTTGAGTAATTCCGGTCCAAGGTGCGATGACGATCCGGTTCCGCCAGCGCCAAAATTGAGCACCCCCGGTTTGGCTTTTGCCAATGCCAGCAATTCCCTCACGGAATTGGCCGCCACCGACGGGTGCACGACCAGCACATTGGCCGTGCGCGTCGCCAGTGTGATCGGTGCAAAGTCCTTCACCGGGTCAAAGGGCACGTCTTCCTGCAGGAATGGCACCAGCCATAAAGGGCTGCCGTAAAAAAGCAGGGTGTAGCCATCGGCGCCGGCCTTGGCCGCTGCGCTGGCTGGAATGGTCACGCTGCCACCGCGGTTCTCCACGACCAATTGCTGCCCCAGCAGTTCCGACAAGCCCGGAACGATGAGTCGCAACGGAATGTCGGCGCCGCCGCCCTGTTCTGCGGTAATGATGCGCACTGGCTTGGTCGGATAGCCCTGTGAATGGGCCGCGCTGCCGCTCAGGCCGAGCCAACCGGCAAGACACAGCGGCAGCGCGATTTTCATCGCGAAATGGAATTTCAGCATGCATGCTCTCCTGTTCATGATTCAGTCCGCCGTTGCACTTCTTGTTGCTCACGCACGCCAGCGATAGGCAGGGGATGGTGCACTGGCTCCCATTGAATTGCAATGCTGTTCAGTTCACATGTCGAGTGCGGGGCCTCAGCCGATTCAATATTCGGATTCGCGCCGGGACAAAGAGACTGACGATGCATGGCGCTAAGCGGATAAAATCGAAGCATGCCCGCGAATGTCCTGCGGGTATCCGCAAGAATTCCTCGTTGAGCTGATTTGATGTTCCAATTGATTTGCTTTTTGCAGTGCTGAAGCAATGCTGACCCCGCGCACGCGGCGGCCGCTGGTTTTCACGGCGGTCATTCTGGCGATGTTCATGGCTGCCATCGAGGCCACCATCATCGCCACGTCGATGCCGACCATTGTGGCGCGGCTGGGCGACATGCCGCTCTACAGCTGGGTCTTTTCATCCTATCTGCTGATGCAGGCGGTGAGTGTGCCTATCTATGGCAAGCTGTCCGACCTGTTCGGCCGCAAGCGCGTGTTCCTGTTCGGATTGAGCACCTTCCTCGCCAGTTCGGTGCTGTGCGGGCTGGCGCAGTCCATGTCGATGCTGGTGGCGTTTCGCTTCCTGCAGGGGCTGGGGGCCGGGGCCGTGCAGCCGCTGGCAATGACGCTGATCGGTGATCTGTACGAGGTGGAGGAGCGCGCCCGGGTGCAGGCCTATGTCTCCAGCGTATGGGGCATCTCATCGATCGTCGGTCCCATGTCCGGCGCGCTGATTGTCCAGTATCTGGACTGGGCCTGGGTGTTCTGGATCAACGTGCCCTTTGCGGTGGCCGCGATCGTCATTGTCAGTCTCTATCTGCACGAGGAAGTCGAACGCAAGCGGCCGCACATCGATTACGCCGGCGCCGGTTTTCTGCTGGCGGGCCTGTCGGTGCTGATGCTGATGTTGACGCATATCGCGGATCTCACCATGCCCAGGCTGCTTGGCCTGATGGCAATCGTCGGCCTCGCCGCGGTGTTGTTCATCCGCCAGGAGCAGCGCGCCCGCGAACCCATGGTCAGTCTGTCGCTCTGGAAAACGCCGCTGGTTGCCGTGGCCAACAGCGCCACGCTGGTTGCCGGCATTGCCATGATCGGCATCCTCAACTACCTGCCCACTTTTATTCAGGGCGTGCTGGGCACCTCGGCCATGGTGGCGGGTCTGGCGGTGTCTGCGATGTCGATCGGCTGGCCGCTGGCGTCCCTGACCGGAGGCCGCCTGCTGATGCGGGTCGGGTCCAGAAAAGTGGCGCGAGCCGGCGGCATTGCCTTGTTTTTCGGAAGCCTGATTCTGGCGCTATTCGCCAATGCCGGGGTCATGGTGGCTGCGGCAGGCGCTTTTGTGCTGGGCATGGGCATGGGGCTGCTGCATATCAGCTTTCTCATCTCCATACAGTCAAGCGTGCCCTGGTCGCAGCGCGGTGCCGCGACCGCGTCCTACATATTGATGCGCATTCTGGGCAGCGCCATTGGTTCTGCCATCTTTGGCGGGATGCTGAATTACTCGCTGCAACGCTATCTGGACAATCACGCCCTCACTGAGCAAGTCTCGATTGCGGACATACAAAGCCTGCTCGACGGTGCCCGGGCCGGGCATGCCATTGGCGAAGCCGCGACAGAGAACTTGCGCGCCGGCCTGTCGTACAGCCTGCACTGGGTGCTGTGGGGTGTGTTCCTCGCCGCGGTGGTTACGCTGGTGATCGCCTGGTCGGCGAAGGAAATGCAGCGAAGTGCCGAGAGCGAGCCAGGCAGCGCGGACAAGCAGTCCTCACAGCAGCGCTGACAGCAGCCACCACAAAAGCAATCCCGGACTGGTCGCGTCAGACTGGATCGTTCAATACCAGAATGCTGCCCTCGGGCAGGGCCAGTTTGAGATCCTCCAGCGGTGGCGGTTTGCTGAACACCAGGCCAACGGCGGGGTTGGCCGACTCCATCGATGACAGGCGCTCCACCGAACTGACCTCAAGTTGATAGGCGCTGACGCCGCCTGGCACCAGCAGCGCGCAGCGCTGACCGACCCGTGCCGCGCCGCTGCGCACAAAACCGATCAGCACTGCGCCGCGTCCGGAAATGGACATGGCGCTGCGGACCTCGATCTGGGCGCCGCAGCGGGGCGGCGCAATGGCATTGTTGTTGGCGTTGTTGGCAGAAGGTTTCATATTCGGCGATCGTTGCATTGGGGTTTTGTACTCAGCGTGGTCGTGCGCGCGGCTCGGCCGGATTGAGTTTGCTGAGTTCCGCTTCGACTTGCGCGCGACTGCGCTCGTACAGGATCTCGCGCCCCATCACATTGCCGGCATAAGCAAGGCCATTGCGGGTGGGCGTGAGGTCGCATTTGACGCTGTGAATGCCTTCGCCCAGCACGATCTGGATCACGCCGGCGCGCTTGCTGAACACCACCACGTCCAGATGCTGGCCGTTCTCCAGGCGGACCTTGATTTTTTCAGTAGCCATCGTGTTTCCCTCCTGCGTTGTTGGCGTGGCATGCCCCGCGTACCCTTGCGTATCTGCATCAGACACTGTCGGGCAGAGTCATGATACGGCGAAAGCGAGACTCGCATCGGGGAATCGTGCCAGAACTATTCCGGGCTGGATTGTGATTGATTAAAATGATCATAAAATGAATGAAAACATCAATGGAATTTATACATATTACATAAAATGATCATAATAAATCCGCGATTAAGGGGCGCTGCCACCGCATGCTAAACTGACTTTTCAAGTCACTCTGGGGGGAGTCAATCATGGCGAACAAGGGGCAGACACGGATTTTTGCCGGCGCAGCCAACAGCTTATTGAAGTCAGGACACCGTACCAATGGCGGGTTGTACCGTTGCCACGCCGGCAGCGACAGCCACTGGCAGTCACTGACTGCCGGCCTGCCGCAGAACGTGGATGTGTATGTGATCGTGGTGCATCCGCAGAATTCCGATGTGATCTTCGTTGGCACCCAGGACGGTCCTTATCGCAGTAGCGACGGCGGTGATCATTGGGAGCGGCTGGGGTTTCCCGAGCGCGGCGCCGTGGTCTGGTCCATGATCATCCACCCCACGCGGCCGAACGTGATGTATGCCGGCACCGCGCCGATTGGGCTTTATCGCAGCGAGGATGGTGGCGACACCTGGCGCAAACTCGCCAATGTGAAGTCCACCGATCACTGTGGCCCTTCCTA
>CANKAJ010000200.1 GCA_947479645.1 Betaproteobacteria bacterium
CCCGAGAACGACGGTTTGGGCCGGCGCTGCCAAAGCCCAGCAGTTCTCAGCCACCTTCAAAGCCCCCACCTTCAAAGACCGATTCACACGCGTCGAGGGCCGTCGAGGGCCGTGTTCGGGGCGCCATGGGGAAGGAAAAGGGCGTTTGAAAAACCTATCCTCCATCGCGCTTGCGTTGCACCTCGCGCATCACCACGCCCAGGATCGTGCGCTGGCGATTGACCGTCTTGCGCAGGCGCTTGAACTGCTTGGCATGGGCGTAGCCACCGGCCTGGCGGCGCAGCGTCTTGCCCTCGTTGGCATAGGTCCGCTTCAGGCTGATGCCGCAGCGCTTGGCCGCACTGACCACCTTGTGGCGTGCGATCTCCAGCAGCCGGCTGTCCACCGGGTGGGCGATGGCCTTGGACTGCACGGTCGAGTCCACGATCACCCGTTCGAACTCGCCCGGGCGCACCGCCTTGGTCTGCACCGCGCAGTCGATGGTGGCCTTGAGCAACTGCTCTAGCCCGTCCTCGCCCAGCAGCCGCCGGAAGCGCCCGATCTGCGTGGGATCGCAGGGCAGGCGCGGCGCGTAGTACTGCATGCCGCTGAAGAACTGCCATTGCACGTTCTCGGCCCAGCGTTCGACGAGTTCCTCGTCGCTCAAGTTGAAGCTGTGCTTCAGGTACAGCAGGCTGGCCATCAGGCGCACCGGCAGGCGCGGGCGCCCGGCGTTGCTGATGCCGCCGCTCGTGCGCTCCCAGCAGATCCTCAGCGAGCGACCGCTTGGCTGGTCGCGCCTGGTGCGCCAGCTTGGGCGCCAGCGCTGCCTCGATCGCCGACCAAGGCAACCGGGCGGCCAGCACCGCCAGCGGGTGGCGCAGGTCGATCATCTGCTCGAGACGGGCGCGGAAGAAATCGTCTGTGGCCATCGGCGGGGGTCCCCAATCTCCCAAGAACTGGCATCGATTGGATTAAATGTCGGGAGATCAAACCATCGGAAATCACCCGAAAGTCGTTATGAAACAACGGGTTGCGAGTTCCGCAGGGCCGACTCATTCAAATCGGAACGTCAGATTGTCCCCGCAGCAGCCCAAACAAGCACGTCGGCTGGGTGGTATTTCAGCAGCCTGCCAAGGAAGTTCTGTGATTTCGTTCCTGAGAATTTTAGTTCTGACGATAATTTTGGTGATTGCCTCGTTATCTTTCTTTAACAACGAGTGCTTTTGTTAGTCTATAACCGGTGCGATGAATGGTTTTAATTTCAATGGATTGTTCTTTGAAGTTAAAAAGCTTCGTTCGTAGTCGACTAATTAAGACTTCAAGACGCACCTTGTCGAAGGATAATTGGCTAGTTTCGCCACCCAGCTTATCAATGAGGTCATCGTAGGTGCAGTGACTCAATGATTGAGCGAGTGTTTTTAGCACCACTGTTTCTTTAGGTGTTAGGCTCAATACATCTGACTCAGGCGAAATCAAACACATGCTTTTCAAGTGAAGAGACCAACACGATGGTTCGTTTTTCTCAGTCGTGCCGAATTTCTCGCTGCGCCTTAGTAAATTACGAATCACAGCCAATACTTCTTCAGATCGTGTAGGCTTGGTGAGGTAAACATCTGCTCCAGCTTGGTAGCCTTCCGTGCGATCACTCCCCATCACGCGGGCGGTCAACATGACAATGCCTATATTTGGGTAAACATCCCGTAGCCACTTACACAGGCTGATGCCATCTTCGCCAGGCAAATTCAAGTCAAGAATCACGATGTTGGGTGTGTAAAACGCCAACAAAGAGCGCATATGTTCGCCATCGTAAGCACATCGTGTGTTGTAGCCGCCGGTTTCAAGTACGAGCGCCAATTCATCGCTCACGCGAAGGTTGTCCTCCACCAATAAAACAGATGGGACGTTTGGCGTCTGCTCAGGTGATGGCATTTCAACCGATTGATGGTTTTGTGTGGTCATACGTGGATGGAGAATTCAAATCGAACAAACTGTCTGTCTGTTTTTAATTTGATATGGCTTCCCAGTGCCTGTGCCATTGATTGCGCAAGCCATAAACCAAGTCCCGCGCCGGATTGTTGTTTTGCTGACTCAGACCTGTAGTAGCGATCAAATACGCGTGTTGAGTCCAATTTGGCGTCCTCCCTGATTTCATTGGAGACACTGAACAGGAGTTCGTTGTTGGACGTGCTGCTCTTGTATTCAACTTTCAGCTCCACAAGACTTTCAGCGACTGAATACTTTAAAGCATTAGTGAGTAGGTTATTAAGTATGGACTTGATATAATAAAGATCGGATCGGAGAACTAGATTTTCATCTGTGCCTCGTACGATCGTATAAATTCGTTCACTGGGGTGTGATGCCTTCATGATGCAAACTAGATCACCAAGCGGGAATTTTTCCATCACAAGCGGCATGTAGCCTTGCTCATATTTATCAATTTCAGCGCAGCGTTCGATGATGCTATCTATTTCTTGCAACGAGTGTTGTATAGATTTGACTCTGGGTATTGATGGGTCTTCATCGACCAAGCGGTCTCGTATGCTGCCAAGTGCCATTTGGCTTGCCATGAGTGGATTTTTAATTTCATGTGCCAGCATCGCAGTAAACCTTTTTTGTAAGGCCAGGCTTGAAGATTCGCTTTCCAAGCTTGATTTGGTAATATTTAGTTCATATTTCAGCGATGAAATTCTTTCGCTTCTGAGATTCTCAAAATGCCACACAGTTAGTGTTAAAAACGTCAAACTCAGCACGGGTCGCAGAAGTATTAATAAATTCGTGGGTTTTAAATTATCTCTATTAACCATCTCAATCAATGGTTGATAAAAGTCCCCAGCATTTGGAAGTGAAATAATCGCAAAGACTATCAATAATATTAGGATCAGTTTTTCAGATGTCTTTACAGGCAGGTATTTTGACTGAAGGGTTTGTAACAATAATAAGCCCACCATAATAGGGGAGGTGTAACTTTTCGCATTCTCCAGAATGAAAAGCGCTTTGTTTCCATTGAAGAATGAGCCAACAAAAATCAATCCATAGATCAACAAAAAGATGAATGCAGCCTTGATCCAGTTGCCCCCATTGAAAAGATCGTTAGCCAGCAATAGCCAAATGCAAATAATGCTGAAAACGGCCCCTGAAAGAGCTACGGGGAAAATATCCAATTTATCATCAACGTCCGATCTAACGACGAGATTGAATAAATCCGTCCCCACAAGGCAAGTTATAGTGATGCATACAAGAAAGGTAAAAATAACCAAGCTCAATAAATTAAATCCGATGACCAATCGAGCCAGAGCTAGCACAGATGCGAGCGAAAGAATCGTTAAAGTACATACAATGTATGCCTCCGATATTCTCTGTAGCAAGTCAACATTTTCTTTGGTGTCTATGACGGGTAAAATTCTCAAGTCAAGTGGTGAAGTGATACGCACGTAAATATCTTGACCAAGTGATGTTGAGCCAATTGGTATGGGCTTACTCAATTGTTCTGTTCTGTATGATTGCACGGTCCAGTTGTTGAGACTTTTTGTGGTGGGCGCATAAACAGTGACCTCTGAAATTAAGGCGGGGAGAATTTTTAAAAAAAGCACCTGTCCTTTTTCAATGGTGTTTTCTGGCCTGAGTCGCAGCCAAACAACACTCTGAGAAAGAGGCAGCTTTTGTTTTGCATCGAAAGGGCTGAATGCCGACTTGGTCACATCCTCCAAATTCTTACTTATTGAAGCATCGACCAGCACTTCTAGTTTTGCCCAGTCCGGATGACGGTTATCAGCCGCGCCGGCTTGCACTGACGCGCACAGCAGAAGCGCTGTCGTGACGAAGCGAAAGATAGTTTTGTTAAAAGTCCACTGTGTCATGGGAGCTTATCTTACATACCCAAACCTTTGAGGAAGCTCTGCACAATGCGCCGACCGATATGGCGGCGCCTTGTAATCTGATCGATGTCGGGCAATGACGGTCCGAATGGGTGCGTGCCGGGCGATACCAACCAAGGTGCCCGCGACCCGTTCTGTCGCCGGTCAGGGCCGTTTCGGTCACCCTTATGCCCCGGCTCCTGCCAGCCGTCTGCGCGCCATCCACAGATTGGCCAGCGCGTACAGCGTGTGCAACTTCGCCGTGTTCTTCGCCAGCCCGGTAGCGCACCGTTGCGTGTCCGAACTACCGCTTGATCACCCGGAGCGGACGCTCAACCTTGGCTCGGATGCTCGCCTTGGTCCGCGCCAGCTGATCGGTTAACTGTTTGACCGGTTTGCTGTGATCAAGCTGCCGGCGCTTGCCCGTTCATACAGCCTCTACGAGGCCGAGCTGATCCATCGCCGCGCACCCTGGAAGACCAAGGAGGCGGTGGAACTCGCCACCCTGGAATGGGTATCCTGGTTCAACAACCATCGGTTGCTCGAACCCATTGGCTACATCCTGCCAGCCGAGGCCGAGGCAAACTACGACAGGCAACTCGCCAGTCAGGCACCCGCAGTGGAGGCCGGCCTGAACCCAGCGAGCCTGCGCGTTCTCCGGGGCGGTTCAGTATTTGCTCTTGTGCCGCTTCGCCGAGGTGGTGAGCGCTTGAGCCCCGTGCAGCGGTTCAGATGTGGCTTCGCTCACTTGTGTACTCCGGATCAGTTTTTGACGAGTTCGGAATAGCTGTTACCGAGTTCGTCTTGCAGCACGCGTGCTACGGTAGTGACGGTCTTGACCTTTAAGGAACTATCAAGGATCCGTGAACTGTAGGTCCAGCCCGCGGGGAGTTTTAGACGTGAACCCAGATCGGTGAGCTGCCCTTCTGTGAGTGTCGGGTCGATCTGCGCGCTGTAGGTCTGCATTACGTACGTGGCGCCATCGGTTGTGCGGAGTTCGTAGACGCGTGTGCCGGCGTCGTAGATAAATGCTGCCGAACGATTGACCAAATTCGGCACATAGGCCTTGGCGGGCTTGGCGGCCTCGATGATCGAGCCGAGTTCCACGGTGGCCTGGAGGTACATCTCAAGTCCGCCGAAGTTCTTCTTGGGCAGGTCAATCACGTCTCCTGCCTTCTCGACAGAGTTCATGAGCCAGTAGCGGGGGCCATTGAGCATGGCGATCGGCACATTGTTCTCGGTGGCCAGCTTTTTGGCATCAAGCGCGCTCCAAGTGGCCTGCGGGCAGTCGTTCAGTGGATACGTGTTCCACACCTCACCAGTAGCTAACCCTGCTTTCACCGTGATGAGCAGAACCTCGCAATAGCGATCGCCCCGGAGGGACTTCTGCGGCGCCGAGTCATCGCTCGATCCGCCGCATGCGGCGAGCAGTAATGACACCCAAAGGGTTAGGCAGATTCCGAGACCGAGCAGCGTACGGCGTATGTCAAAATGGTTCGCAACATGGTGAGCATTCATTTAAAATTATTCCTTCTGGGGGGTCAGACGAATAGGACATCTAATCGCAGGTATAAATTTTATGCTTGGGGGAATGCCAGAGCTTGCGGAAAAATGTAAGGAATCAAGGACACTCTGCAAAAGCCCGTCGCCCATGTGCTTGGTTATGCGGTAGTTCTTGCGGCCCAGGCTCACGCCGCGCAGCGCTCGCGCGGCCGCGCTGTTGTCGATCTCCAGGCGCCCGTCGTCCACGTAGCGCGTCAGCGCTGTCCACCGGCCCAGGCTGTCGCCGATGGCCTGGTCGATCTCCGACTTCGCCGACACCCGCGGCAGCAGTTCCTCCAGCCATGTCCGCATCGCCTTGAGCAGCGGCCCGGCGCGCGGCTGTCGTTGCGCCCGGCGCAGGTCGTGCGGCTGGCCGCGGATCTCGTCCTCGATCGCGTAGAGCGCACGGATGCGAGCGAGCGCCTGCGCAGCCAGGCTGCCGGGGTCGCGCTTGCTGCGCAGGAACATCGGGCTGGCGCCGGTGGCGAACCGGGCCACCAAGAGGAAGGCCGCGTGAGCACGCCAAACATCGATGCACGGCTGCTCGAGCTTCTTCAGCAGGCGAGCAACCTGCAGTTGTTCCAGCTGAACTCGGTCATCGAGCGCATGCTGGCTGACCCGCGGCGCATCCTACAGGTGCGCAAGGACCTGCACCTGGGGCAGACGGTGCGCTTCATGGACTGGCGCGACGGACAGATGCGGCTGGGCACGGTCGTGGCGATGAAGGACACGCAGCTGACGATCCAGGAGCAGGCCACCCGCAGCGCGTGGACGGTGCCTTACACGGCGGTGGAGCCGACGGCGCCAGGCGCGCCCAAACCGGCACCCGAGCCTGCGCCGCAGCCGGCACCACGGGCCGGCCGCAACGACTTCCGCTGCGGCGAGAAGGTGGCCTTCGAGGACAAGCATCTGAACACCGTCGTAGGCGTGGTCGTGCGCATCAACCAGCGCACGGCCAGCATCGATCCGGGTGACGGCACGACCTGGCGGGTGGGCTTCTCGTTGCTGCGGCACGTGGTCGACATCTGACCTGGCAGGGATCCGTCAATAGGGCCTACGGGGGCCACGCTTACATTGGCGCCGCTGGGCAGATGCCAACCATCCGCAGCGTCGTCGCCCTATGCCCAGACGGCTCGCAGGTCCGGGATGAACCGCACGGCCGCTGCGTGGCCGGGGTGCTGTTTGGCTATGCAACGGCGAGTGGGCAGGGTGTGAGCCAACAGGCGCCGGTGCCGATATCTGGCAGCCTGGCCTGGCAGGCCTTGCAGCCCGGGCGTTACGCGGCTTTCAGCCACATATGACGTCGCCGCTGGCAAGCACAGCAAGGCCTTCGATCTTCTCCAGCACCGGGCCCTTGGTGGCGCGCAGGTCGGGCATGAGGTCGCGCACCAGGGTTTTGCGCAGGGTGGCGCCGTCGGCCGCGCCGGTCAGGTCAATGCGGTACAGGCGCTTGATGCGGGCATCTGGGCCGGCTTGGTTGTCGCGCTCGACGATCAAGAAGCGGTTGTTGCCCAGGGCGGTGATCTCTGACAAGCCCACCCAGCCGCCGTTGGGCGACACCGCTGGGTCCAGCGGGTAGAAGTGGAACTGCCAGGTGCGGGCCGTCAGATCGAACACGGCGATACGGGGCTGGGTCTCGCCCAGCCAGGCGCGCTGCATGGCCACTACCAGCTTGCCGCCCGACTCCGCCACACCTTCAAAGCCGTACCGGGCCTGCAGGGCGTTCACGGCATCCGGCAGTGCAATGACTTCTTGAATCACACCCGTGGCATACACCCGCAGCAGCAGGTTGGCAGAAGTGATGTTGCGGCCGGTTTCGTAGGCGGTCTTTGAGCCCGCGCCTTCCGAGGCGATCCAGAACCCGCCCGCGCTGGCCAGGGAGATGCCTTCGGGGTCCAGGTTCACCGTCTTGTCGCTGTTGATCATGGCGTTGACGTCAACCTGGTCAAAGGCCTGGTTATCAGCCGCAGCGGGCAGCGTGGCGCCAAAGCTGCGCAGCACGTCGTTGACATCGGTGATGCGCAGTTCGTTGCGGATGACGGCGGGCGTGACGCTCACGTCAATGGTGAAGATGCGGTTGGCGCGGAAGAAGCTGTCGTCCACCGCGTAGACGTTGCTGCCACCAGTGGCAGCCACCAGCCCAGACATGGCTGCCCAGGGGATGTGCTTGCCGTCGCTGCGGTCAGCCGACTGCAGGGTGGGGTAGTTGGCGGCGGCCTTTTGGTAGCCGTAAATGTTGATGGCGGCCCGGGCCGGCAGGCTGCGGTCGTGCAGCTCGCTGGCCGAGACGATGAGGCCGCGCGACGGGACGGTGACCAGCTCCTCGGGGCTGAGGGCACCGGGCAGCGCCTGCTTGTACACCGGCGCGGTGGGCTCGCTCATGTCGTACACGGCCACGACGCTGGAGCGCTCGGACGCGACAAACAGGTAGTCGGTGCTGCCAAAGCGGCCAAAGGCGACGTTCTCGGCCTCGTTGCCCTTCGCGTCATTGCGGCGGTCATTGGTGTGGCCGATGCGGGCCAGGCGGTATTCCAGGTTGGAACAACTGTGCCGCTACATCATCCGCCCGGCACTGGCCAACGAACGGGTGCAAACCAACGCCGCAGGCCAAGTGGTGCTCAAGCTCAAGACCCCCTGGCGAGACGGCACCACGCACTTGGTGATGAGCCCGCTGGAGTTCATGCAGCGGCTGGCAGCGTTGGTGCCACGCCCGCGACTGCACTTGATCCGCTTCCATGGTGTGCTGGCACCGAATGCCAAGTTGCGCGCGCTGGTGGTGCCGCAAGAGGTGCCGCAAGAGGCTGAGGCGCCCGCGCAGGCCGCGCCACCCGCCGAGTGCGAGCCGAACTGCGCGCACCACCGACCGGTTCGCCTGAGCTGGGCGGCTCAAGCGCGTGTTCGAGATCGACATGGAGCACGGCCCGACCTGCGGCGGCGAGCGCAAGATCATCGCGGCCATCCTGTGGGGTGAGCCCGGACGTCAACGGTCCTGAGGACCGTTGACGCCTGGCGAACGCCAGGGCCTCCTTGCCCTGGCAGCCGGTGATCGAGAAGATCCTCACGCACTTGGGGTTGCAGGCCCGGGCACCCCCCCCGGGCGCCAGCCCGCGGCCAGGCGCTGCAAGCCGAGCCCGGACACAAACAGTCCGGTGGACTGTTTGTGCCTGGCGAGGGGTCGGGCCACTGGCCCGACGCGCCCTGCAAGGGGTCTGACGCTGCCCAACCGTGACCGTTCAGACGACCTGGCGACCGGGGTTGCTGGAGTCGGCTGCGTCCGAGAGTTTGCGGGACCAATGGAAGCGGCCAAGTGACAAGGGATAACCCCAAGACGGCGCCCGAGAACGACGGTTTGGGGCGGCGCTGCCAAAGCTCAGCAGTTCTCAGCCACCTTCAAA
>CANKAJ010000201.1 GCA_947479645.1 Betaproteobacteria bacterium
AATTCGCCTCCAGGGCGTTCCGGCGAAGGCGTGGGTCTCAAGGTCACAACGAATCACGTCACCAACATGGTGAGTCCCATGATCTTCGGCAGCATTGCCACGGCCGTCGGGCTATTGCCCATGTTCTGGGCCAACGGGTTGCTGATGGCGGCAGGGGCCTGGATGAGCCGGCCGAAGAAGTAGCGCCACGTGCTGCAGAGAAGCTGCGGACGCAAGATTCAGTGGCGGGGAGTCTGCCGATAGATCGGTATGCGCACGGGCTGATCCAAAGCTCTGGAGGCCTACCCTGATACCTTCTCGGTCATTCTGGCGGGTCTTGTCCTTTCTCATGTCGGTCGAGTAGGCCGGAGTGGGTTTCAGATTCAGGCTGCAGCTTAAACTTGGACTGTGCCGCCTACGGGATCTGACTGTCATTGTCGTGGATCCGCCGATGTTGTGAGCGGAGCGGCGGGGGAGGGGGGCAGAGGCGCGCGATGATGCCTGCTCGTTTTGACGGTGTTGGCGCATACCCTGCGTGCCCAAATCGTTTTTTTTGTTGGTCAGCTTGTGCTGTTACCGAGATCGCGGCAATAAAGAGGCTGTCGTTTTTACGGAAAACGGTGCGGATTATTTATCTTCCGAATAAGCCCGATCGAAAGCTTGGTATCTAAAAAACTCATTGCTGCCGGGATACATTGGATGCGAGCACATTCGGCTTCCCTCGCCAGGAAGCAGCACAGCGTATTCCGGGCGCATAACGCAAGCAAGGATGGCGAAAAATCTACCTCTGCCCCTTAAGCAATTCATCTATCAAAGGCATGATCTCCTTGCGATTCCTTTCGAGTTCTTCCAGCATGTCCTTTTCCGCGCCGTAATAGAGTTCAATGACATTCTTGCGTGCGAACTCCCTAATTGCGGTCGTTTCCATCGCAGCTTTAACCGTATCGTGGATTTTTCTGACCACTGGATCCGACGTACCCTTCGCCACCGCGAATAAATGGTAATTGGGCGCCATTTCCGGATCGAAGCCCAGTTCTTTCAGGGTCGGAATATCGGGGAAGAGTGCAATGCGCTGCGGACTGTCGACGGCGAATACGGCAAGCTTACCTGCATCCACGTGCCCCTGAACACCGGCGATTGAAAATGGAAATCCGGCATCTACGTGCCCGCCAAGCAACGCCACGATGGCATCGCCTGCGCCCTTGAACGGTACCTCGACAGCGCGCATCCGGTTCTTCTTGAACATGGCCAGAGTGAGCAAATGAAGCGGGTCGCCTTCGCCCGAGGTTCTAGCGAACGTGATCTTGCCGGGATTGTCCTGAACGAATTTTACGAACTCGCGCATGTTCCGCCACGGCGCCTGCACTTTCGAAATCAGGGCTGATGGCAGATAGAAAACACGCACGACGAATTTCAACTCATCAATAGAGTAAGTTGGTTTTCGAAGGGCTGTAAATATTTCCGGGTTGGCCTGAGCCACGCGAAAGTCACCAATCCGGTAACCGTCCGGCTTGCCGCGCGCAACGAACTCGCCGGCGATCAGTCCGCCGGCGCCGGGCCGGCTCTCCACTAGAACTGGCTGCCCCATAAGCGGCTGCATTTCAAGAGCAAGCGCACGCAGGAAAAAATCTGCGCCACCACCACTCGCCAGCGGATTGACGATGGTCACAGGCCGGCTGGGGTAGGCTTGCCCGAGGGCAAATGTGTGCCCCAACGCAAAAATGACGCCCATCGTCAAAAGCTGAAGAAACCTGCTTGTCCCCGCCTTCATTGCCCGTCCTCTCTGGTTATTTTTCGTACTGCGCGGCGTACTTTTGGAAGCGAGCAGTGAAATGCGAAGTGATTAAAGCATCCAGCGCGAATCAACGCCGCATCAATGATGGGATGCTTCCGTATTCTCGCTCGAAGCCGATAGCAGAGGACGAAGTTCACGTATGCTGGATAGGTGTTCCAGATTCCATATCCTGTCGATCAGCATTCCTGTGCGGTCTTCCCCCAGTATCGGAATCATCAATTCCCGGCATTTTGCTTCGACCATTTCTGTTGGCATGGGATTGTCAGGCCTTCCATGCACGGTTGTGATGCGCTCACTGTAGATGCAGCCGTCCCTGGTCTTGACCTCGATGGTGCAGTGATTTCGTGGCAGGCCACTGTCCTTGATTAGCTTTACTCTCTTTCGGACATCCAATACCGCGGTGTCCTGCATGCGCGCAAAGGAATGGGCCGCTTCGAATGAAAGACCGCCGTCCAGCAATGTAACCGCCAACAAATGCTGCAGATTGATGTCAGGCATGTCCCGATCATTGACAATGGAGGCGTTCCACGCGTCGATTCCCGTGGTAATGCTTTCCACATTGCCGGCTGAAAACCCATGCCTGCCGATCATCCTCAGGAGCCCATCCACCGGCGCCTGTATCGGATAACCCACGGCATATTTTTTGATCGAAGCAGACATGACTTCAAAATCCTTGCCGAGCCCTCGTATCAACAAGTCTGGCTGCGCATCGGGAGCAAAAGGCTCAAAAAAATTGCCCTCCCCGCCAAAAGGATTGCCAACGCCGGTGAATCCAGACTGGATTTGAAGCACTGCCATCACACCATTTCTAGCTGGCATTCCGCCAAACACATAGGCCTTTTCTACATGCTCTTCATCTCTGGTCCAGTAGGTCATGGCCAAAGCCTGATGCGCTGCATATGACAGCGCATACTTGACCTGCCTCTCGTCAAGGCGTGCTGCAGCGGCTGCCGCGGACGCAGCGCCGAAATTGCCACCCAGACTGAAGGTGCAAAAAGATTTTTTTCGGATGTTGTCAATGCCTATCGCCTGGGTGATCCGACACCCGATTTCATAGCCGGCTACGACTGACTTGAGAAAATCCATGCCATTGCTTTCGCCACGTTCGGACATGGCAAGCGCGGCAGGTACGACAGCACATCCAGGATGAGTTCGCGAGGCCAGATGCGCATCGTCAGTTTCGTCAGCATGCCCCATCATTGCGTTCGCAAAAGCCGCATTAACTGCTGAACTGACCGTCTGCGACCCGATTACCTGAGCCTCCTGCGCTGCGACCTGACTCTGCACGAAATCAATCGCAACCTGCCCGGGCTTCAGCCTGGACCCGGATACGATTGCGGCCAGGGTGTCCAGGATATGATGCTTTGCTTTGCTCACAACAACGTCTGGAAGTTCGGACTGGCCGCTCCGGGCTATATAGGAACCGACTATGTCAACCAGTTTCGCTTCTGATCCGACTGATGCCATTACATTCCCTTCCCGCACAGGCTTAATCAGTTTTGGATTCTATACCCATCCGTTACGGAAAACTCCGCGCCAATTGATCGCTTCTTGGCTCGGTGATACCGACGCGCATCAAGAAAAAGAGGGATTGAATTTCCTATACCCGGATAGGGTGGCACGGACGATTCCCTGAAGTGCTGCTCTTCGCATGACAACCGCTTACCAGCACTGCCCACGCGCCGCGGACTGACCCTCACAAAGTCCTGGCACGGCCGGTCTACTTCACCCGTTGCTCTCCCACCAGCTTCCAGTATTCGCGCGCTGCGAATTTCATGAGTGGTGTCATGACGGTGTGGAAGTAGCGCACCCCCAGCGTGGCAAATTCCTTCGTCTCCTGCTCGCAGGCATAGCCGGGCACACCACCCGCGGCGATGATGCGCGCGATGGTTTCGCGTACCACCACCTGCACTTCGGGGGCGTTCTTGTTGCCCGGAAAGCCCATGGTCTGGGCCAGATCACCACCGCCCACGAACAGCACATCCACGCCCGGCACTTTGAGGATTTCATCCAGGTTCTGCACCGCTTCCAATTCCTCGATCATCAGGCACACCAACGTTTCCTCATTGGAAATCCTGACGCTTTCGGGAATGGATACGCCGAATCCATACTTCACCGAGCGGCTGGAACTGGTGATGCCACGCTTGCCCATCGGGAAGTACTTCACAGCATCCACCGCGGCACGGGCCTCAGCCGCAGTATTCACCCGTGGCACCTGAATGCCCTGGGCACCACTGTCCATGAAACGCATGATGGTCTCGGCGTGGTTCTGGGGCGGGCGCACGATGGAAGTTACATCGGCGATTTCGCAGACGCGCACCATGGCAAGGCAGTCGTTCTCGTTGATCGAGCCATGCTCGGCATCGACGCTGAAATCTCGTATTTTAAATAATCGGGACCTCTTGAAAGCTTGGTGTTTATTTGGCTTTGTGCGCGCCCTCGTAATTCCATAAGGTTCGTTGGTCGTGACGTAAAATTCTGCTTATTCTGACGGCGGTGACCTTGCACTTATGCATTGGCGAAAGGTATTGGTCTATATCACCGGCACGGTGGATAAGGATCTGCTGCTGGGAAACGAATATCTGGCGGCCGAGTATCTGATTCTGATGGATCAACTGAAAGGGCGCTTGTTTCTGAACGATCCGGATGCATCCATCGAGTGTCATTAGCGGCTTGGCGGACTCCTGCGCTACTATCACCGCAAAGCTCGCTTGAATGTTTGACGGTGCAGGGCAGGGCGAGGTTCGCCATTGTGCCCGCTCGTTTCGGCGGCGCCGACCCATCCACGGCGCACCGCAATTCCACTGTTTTTGTTGGTCAGCCTGTCGTGCAAATGAGATTGCGGCAATGAAGAGGGTGTTGTTTTTACGGAAATTGGTGCGGATTGATTTTTACCCCTCGAGCACCTCCTGCGCCAAATGTATAATTCAGCGTCGGTATCAGAAAAAATCACCCGCGCGCCGCACATTGGATTCGGACTGGACACCACCAAGGCCGGGCCGCCAACACTAGGAGCAGATCATGATTATTTCAGTACCCGATATGTTTCCGCGCAAGGATCGCATCCACATCGTACGAGACGGCGCCGCGGAAACCTGGCGCAGCGACTTTACTGAGCGCAAGGTCGATGTGCCGCAGTTGCTTCTGGTGGAGCAACCCCAGCCTGACTCGCAGATCCTGCCGCACTACCATGCCATCGACCAGTTCCAGGTCTTCCTCGATGGCGAGGGCCGTCTGGCTAGTCATGCCATTGCGCCGGTCTCCATCCACTACTCCAATGCCTATACCGGCTACGGGCCCATCGTGGCCGGCAAGACCGGCATGGCCTATTACGTCATGCGCCCGGGTCTGGACGTGATGGGGGCGCAGCACCTGCACCTGCCCGAGGCGCGCAAGAACCTCAAGCCCGGCAAGAAGCGCTTCATGCTGGCCGAGAACGTTCGCGTGAAAAGCACCGGGGAACTGTGCGCGTTATCGTCAATGGACACCGAGCGCGTCATCGGGGTGCCTGCAGGCGACCCTGACCAGGGCGTCTTTGCGCATCTGGTCAGCATCGGACCTGACAGCGACTATACGGGGCAGGATCCCGCGCTTGGCGGTGGACAGGTGATGATGGTGCTGCAGGGGTCGATGCGCTTCAATGCTGAAGCGCTCGGACTGAGGGGAACGATCGCGATCACCCGTGAAGAAAAGGCCATCACCATCCGCTCGGGTGCTGATGGCGTGCAGATCCTCTACATGCAATATCCCCTGCGCACCGAGTCAGCCACACAGCCGCATTGAGGCCCCCCCCGCCCCCGGGATGGGGTGAGAAACCTTATTTCGCCGAGCCGAGCGCGCGTATCAGGTCCGGTGACTGCACCACGTCGGCCTGTCGGCTGAGTACCTTGCGGCACAGCAAGTCATGCACTTCCGGGTCGAAGTCGGCGCAGCAGTCTTCAACAATGACGACGTGGTAGTCTTGGTCAGCGGCCTGTCGCGTGGTGGACAAGATCACGCCACCGGTGGCAAAGCCTAGCATGATCAGGGTGGTGATGTTGTGCGCGCGCAGCACGATTTCGAAATCGGTGCCGTAAAGTGCATTGACCCGGTGCTTGCCGAACACGATCTCGCCCTCCCCGGGACGCATCGCAGGATGAATCAATTCGATCGGATCAGTCACGGGAATCTTGCCTGACTGCTTGCGCGGCACGAAGATCTTGTTGCGCTCGCCGATCTCGGGATAACCGGGCCGGAACACTGTGGCCGAATAGCAGATCAGCAAGCCGGCGCGGCGTGCCGCCTCGCGGACCGCCACCGATTTTTCGGTGCAGTTGCGGCTCACCGCATGCTCGAATGTGCCCATGGCTTCGGCATAGAAATCAGCGATCAGCAATGCCGTGCGCGCCCGGGTTATCTCCAGTTCAGCCATTTTTCCGCTCCCTGCAAACGATGTTGAAAAAGTTCCTTCCGGCCATATCAATGCTTCGATTGCCATCATGCAGCCGGACATGATCCCGTTGTGCCTCAGTCCGCACTGATACCTGTCTGCTTGATGAAGTTAGTCCAGATTCGCAGTTCCTCACGCACACTGTCAGCAAACTCCTTCGGCGAACTGGCCACCACCACGGCACCGGCAGTATTGAGTTTTTCCTTCATGTTCGGCGCACGCAGCACCTTCACCAGTTCCGAATGCAGGCGCTCGGTCACTTCGGCCGGAATGCGAGCCGGTCCGACCAGGCCATACCACGTATTGCCCGCAACAAAATCGCTGAATCCGGCTTCTCCCATGGTGGGCACCTCAGGCGCCTGCTCGTTGCGCCGGTAGCTGGTCACGGCCAGCGGCCGGACCTTGCCGCTGCGGATCAGAGGCAGCGAGGATTCCATGTTCACGAAGAAGGCATCCACGTGCCCGCCAAGCAAATCTGACATGGCCGGACTGCTGCCCTTGTAGGGTACGTGCACGAAGTTGATCCCCGCGCGCAGCTTGAGCAGTTCCGCGGCCATGTGGGGTGGCGTTGCCGTGCCGGTAGAGGCATAAGTCACCTTGCCTGGACGGGATTTCACCAGCTCGATGAACTGGCGCAGGGTCTGCACCTGCAACTCGGGACGCACCACCAGAATCATGTTTGTGGCGCCGGTCTGGGTGATGTAGGTGAAATCCTGATCCACGTTGTAGGGAAGCTTCTTCATGGCCGGAGATACGGTCAGCATGCTGGCCGTGGCCATCATGGTGGTGTAACCATCGGGAGCGGCCTTCATTACCTGCTCGGCGGCAATCACGCCGCTGGCACCACTGCGGTTTTCCACCACGACCTGCTGGCCTAGGCGCTCGCCAAAGGGTGGCGCGACGATGCGGGTCAGTACATCAACCCCCGCCCCGGGCGGAAATGGCACCACCAGTCTGAGCGGTTTAGCGGGAAACCACTGGCCCCAGGCAACCACAGGCAACAGGCCACACACGATGACTGCTGTCATCTGCCTGCACAAATGCATACTCATCCTACTCCTCCTTTGAACGCCGGCACGCCGGCGAACTGCCGAGGGCGAGCCATGGTAACCCTGTTTTCGCCTTCATTGTTCCCAAGCGTGCTGAGCGCTGTGCACGCGAACCAATGCCACCATTGATTCTCGTAGGAAGATAGAATAGCCATCATCTATGATGAGGTCCAATTCCCGCTAAGACTCAAAGGAAATATCCGGAAAAGAGCGGAGCCCTACCGGTCAATCCGGAGAGGCAGAAACAAGGGGAGGAAGACATGCGACTTACAATACCGTTCCTGGCCAGCGCGGCACTGGTATTATTTTCCGGCTACGGTTACGCCCAGCAGTCCGGCGAGCGTGACTACCCGTCCAAGCCCATCCGGCTAGTGGTGCCCTATGTAGCCGGCGGCCCCAATGACGTCATTGCACACACCCTGGCGCAGCATGTGCTCGCCTCCACGGGCCAGAGCATGATCGTCGACAACCGTGGCGGCGCCGGTAGCGCCATCGGCAATGATGCCGTGGCCAAATCAGCGCCGGATGGTTACTCGATCCTGCTCAATTCGTCGAGCTTCGCCAGCCTGCCCAGCCTGAGCAAGTCACTTCCCTACGACCCCATCAGGGATTTCACGCCCATCACCCTGATGGCACGCGGAGTAGGCTCGGTGATGGTGGTGCACTCCACCGTGCCGGCAAGATCAGTGGCGGAACTGATCGCACTCGCCAAATCGCAGCCGGGCAGAATCTCCTTTGCTTCCGGCGGCAGCGGCTCGGCCTCCCACCTGACCGCCGAACTATTCAAGAGCGTGTCCGGCATCGACATCACCCATGTACCCTACAAGGGGGTGGGACAGGCCTTCAGCGACCTCCTTTCGGGCCGCGTGGAACTGAGTTTCTTTTCCCCGCCCATCGTGTTTCAGCACGTGCAGGCCGGCAAGCTGCGTGCGCTGGCCGCAACAGCACCCGGGCGCATCAGCGACATGCCCGACGTGCCCACCATGGAAGAGGCTGGCATCAGGGGCGCCAATTACGTGCTCTGGTACGGCCTGTGGTTTCCGGCCGGCGCAGCACCCGTGAATGTTGCACGCATCCGCGGCGAAGTCGTAAAGATGTTCGACATCGCGGCTATCCGCAAGAAGTTCCTCGATGAACGTTTCCTACCGGTATCCTCGACCCAGCAGGAATTCAGCCGCCTCATCAGCGATGAAATCGAGCTGCACCGCAAGCTGGTCGCCCGCATCGGGCTTGCGCCACAGTAGCCCTCCGGGTCTCAGACACGTCGATCCGATGCGGCTTGATCTGAATGAAGCGGCGACAAGATGGTTTTTTTCAGTGCGTGCATCTCGGTCGAATAGGCTGGAGGAATTTCACCTCCAGCCTCTCACAGAACGGAGCGTGAGGGCGGCCTGAGCGTTTCGTCGTGACGGTGCAG
>CANKAJ010000202.1 GCA_947479645.1 Betaproteobacteria bacterium
CTGCTGGAAAACAAGGGCTGGCAGACCTTGAATTACATGGCCCTGCCCTTCATCACACTGGCCTGCCTTTCCATTATCTGGCTGTTCTGGATGCGACGTCCGGTGGTTCCGGCATAAGGGGATTCCGCTCCTGCTGGCCCGCGCACCGGACTTGAACCATAATCCGGTCTTGCCGAATTTCGATTCAGGTTCTATTCTGGAAATCCCACATGATCAAAGCCATTTCACGCGGCCTGGGCCTGGCCATGCTAACCATGGCCATCACCGCTCTGCTCCCCGGTTCAATTGCCCGGGCACAGGAACTGCGCATCGGCATGTCGGCAGACGTGACGGCGATGGACCCGCATTTTGTCAACATCGCACCCAATAACCAGATCGGCTGGCATGTCTTTGATGCGCTGGTGAATGTCGACGCCGATGTACGCCTGATACCGGGGCTGGCGCTGTCGTGGCGCGCCGTCAATCCCACCACCTGGGAATTCAAACTGCGCCGCGGCGTGAAATTTCATGACGGTTCAGACTTCACCGCCGCGGATGTGGTGTTCTCGATGGAGCGCGCCGCATCCATACCCAACGGCCAGTATGCGGGCTTCGTGCAGAACATCACGGCAAAGGAAATCGTCGATCCCTACACCCTGCGTCTGAAGACCGCCACGCCCTACGCCATGGTGCCGCCGGACCTGAATTCGATTTTCATCGTATCGAAAAAAGCCGCCACCAACGCAAGCACGGAAGATTTCAATGCCGGCAAGGCCATGGTAGGGACCGGACCCTTCAAGTTCGTGCGCTTTGCGCGCGGCGACCGCGTCGAACTGGCGCGCAATGATGCCTACTGGGGTGGCAAGGGGCACTGGGAGAAAGTCACCTTTCGCATCATGCCTACTGATCCCGCTCGCATCGCCGCGTTGCTGGCGGGGGATGTCGACATGATCGACGGCATTCCCACCGCCGATCTGGCCAAACTCAAGGGCAACGCCAATTTCCAGATGGCACAGAAGGTATCGTGGCGAACCATTTTCTTCCACCTGGATCAGTGGCGAGACAACTCGCCCTTCGTCACCGACAAGGCGGGCAAGCCACTGGCCAAAAACCCGCTCAAGGACCGGCGCGTGCGCCTGGCACTGTCCAAGGCCATCAACCGGGCCGCCATTGTCGATCGCGTCATGGAAGGCGCTGCGCTGCCGGCCTCCAACATCGTGTCACCACCGGTGTTCGGGCATGTGAAGGACCTCAAGCCTGAAGCGCTGGATATCGACGGCGCGAAAAAGCTGCTGGCCGAGGCAGGCTACCCGGACGGCTTCGGGCTGACCGTGCATGCGCCAAACAACCGCTACGTGAATGACGACCAGATCGCGCAGGTGGTCGCCCAGATGCTCTCGCGCATTGGCGTGCAGGTACGCGTGGAAGCGCTGCCGATCAACGTCTATCTGCCCAAGGCGCGCAATGGCGACTTCAGTTTTGCCATGCTCGGCTGGGGATCCTTCTCCGGCGATCTGGCATTGCGTTCACTGCTGGCCTCGCCCAATGCCGACAAGGGCTTCGGCACCTGGAACTGGTCGCGTTATTCGAATGCAAAGGTGGATCAGCTGCTGGAACAGGGCTTCGCCAGCGTCGATGAAAAGAAACGCGAGGCACTGGCGCGCGAGGCGGCCGGGCTGGCGCTGCGCGATGTTGGCGTGCTCCCGCTGCATCACCAGATGGCCAGCTGGGCCATGAAGAAGCCGCTCCGCTATGTCGGCCGCACCGATGAATACACCTTCGCGCAACATGTGTTGCCGAAGTAATTGCCAAACCCGCTATACAAGAGACAGGGAAAATGACGTCAACGCCAAAGCCGCCGGATCAGCCGACTCAGCAGGTCATCTCACGCGAGGAACTCATGGAGAAGCTCCGGGCGGTGCTGGAACGCCACTCGATATGCCATGGCTACCACATCGACAAGGTCCAGGTATTTGCGCCCGGCATGATCATGGGCAGCAACTGGCGCATATCGCCACCGCTGGATGCCAGCGGCGAACGAGAGCATTCACCCTGCTGGCTGGCCATCGTGAAAGACGTCAAGGAATTGCAGCAGCGCTACAAGATGCCGTGGCCTTAGAACCGGTTTCAAAATGAAGATTGAGGGTTTAACCAGAGGTCATGCTTTGTGTGTGGATAGCTTCATCATCCGCACACAAAGCATGACCCACACGGACGGATTCTTTGTCCGTGCAGGGCTTTTGCGGAGGTCCTCGCGCGCTTCGCTTGCGGCCTCGGGGTTTGGGTGCGGATACATATCATCCGCACCCAAACCCCGAGGTTTCAGTTTCATTACCTGGTCCCCTCGTCCACCCGACGCCAGCGGCCATAGCGGTACTTCTGTCGTGGCTCGAATCGAGCTGCCGCACTGATGCTTTCCTTCCTCGTCCGCCGTCTGCTGCAAAGTCTGGCGGTCATCGTCGTGATGTCACTGCTGGTGTTCGTCGGCGTCTACGCCATCGGCGACCCCATGGCCATCCTGATCAGCCCGCAAGCGGACCAGGCGGAAATTGCGCGCATCAGCGCGGCGCTGGGCCTGGACCAGCCGCTGTGGCGGCAATACCTCACTTTTCTGAAGCAGGCCGCAGCCGGCGACCTCGGCCGCTCCTTCGCCTTCAACACGCCGGCAATACAACTGATCCTCGAGCGCATGCCGGCGACCATGGAACTCGCCGTCGCCGCCATGCTGATCGCGCTGCTGGGTGGCATTCCGCTGGGGCTGTGGGCCGGACTCAGGCCCGACTCGATTGCCGGCAAGACCATCATGGCCGGCTCCATCATCGGCTTTTCGGTACCGACCTTCTGGGTCGGCATGCTGCTGATCATGCTGTTCGCGGTGCAACTGGGCTGGCTGCCGGCCAGCGGACGCGGCCCCACCACCCTGCTGTTCGGCGTGCCGGTGAGCTTTCTGTCGCTGGAAGGCCTGTCGCATCTGGTACTGCCCGCCGCCAACCTGGCGCTCTTTAAGCTGGCGCTGATCATTCGCCTGGTGCGCGCCGGCACACGCGAAGCGCTGCAGCAGGATTACGTCAAATTTGCCCGCGCCAAGGGCCTGCGCGAATCACGCGTGGTCGGCGTGCATGTGCTGCGCAACATCCTCATTCCGGTGGTGACGGTGATCGGCCTGGAGTTCGGCTCGGTGATCGCTTTTTCCATCGTCACCGAATCGGTGTTCGGCTGGCCGGGCATGGGCAAGCTGCTGATCGACTCCATCAATGCGCTCGACCGCCCGGTGATCGTGGCCTATCTGTGCATCACGGTGGCGTTGTTCGTACTGATCAATCTGATCGTGGACTTGCTGTATTCGGCGCTTGATCCGCGCGTGCGCGTGTCCGGGCAGGCAGGATGATTGTGACCACCGGGCAGACACCCTGGCAGCGCCTGCTCGCCGACTATGGCGACAGCCGCATCGCGGTCGCCGCGCTGGCATTGCTGGCGCTGATTCTGGCCGCGGCGCTGTTCGCGCCGCTGGTATCGCCGCAGAACCCCTATGACCTGTCGCAACTAGACGTGCTCGACGCACGCCTCCCGCCCGGCGCCACCTCCGGTGACGGCAGGCATGTCTACGTGCTGGGCACTGACGACCAGGGTCGCGACATGCTGTCGGCCATCCTCTACGGCCTGCGCACCAGCATGCTGGTCGGCGTGCTGAGCACACTGGCGGGACTGGCCATCGGCCTCACCGCCGGACTCATCGCCGCATGGTTCGGCGGCTGGCTGGATGCCCTCATCATGCGCGTGGCCGATCTGCAATTGTCGTTTCCATCGGTGCTGATCGCGCTGGTGCTGCTGGCCGTGCTCGGCCAGGGCGTCGACAAGATCATCATCGCGCTGGTGGCGGTGCAATGGGCCTACTACGCGCGCACGGTGCGCGGCACGGCGCTGGCTGAGCGCAACAAGGATTACATCACGGCGGCAACCGGCCTTGCGCTGTCCCCCGCTCGCATCATGTTGCGGCACCTGCTGCCCAACTGCCTGCCGCCGCTGATCGTGGTGGCCACCGTGCAGATCGCTGCTGCCATCGCGCTCGAGGCCACGCTGTCCTTCCTTGGCCTCGGGCTGTCAATCACGGAACCGTCGCTCGGCCTTTTGATCGCCAATGGGTTTGCTTATCTGCAATCGGGCAAGTACTGGATCAGCTTCTTTCCCGGTGTCGCGCTGATGCTGGCCATCGTCAGCATCAATCTGGTGGCCGATCAACTGCGCGATGCATTGAACCCGCGGCTGCAGAAGTGAAGGTCTCGGCCGCTCTGTGGTGACCTGTATATGTAATCACTTTAGCCAATATCATGTTTTTCCATGATAGTTTTCACTGGTATTGTGATCAACGTACCCTTTCTTCGGAGACGCCCTCGTGAGACGCCCCTGCCCGGCTCTGCTATGATTCCCGCCACTCTGACTTCAACACTCTTTCTCATTGTGAGCATGCCATGACCCACGCCCAATTCGTCGGAAGACTCGAAGATCCGCGCCTGCTCTCGGGCAAAGGCACCTATGCCTCCGACTGGAATTACCCCGGACAGGCCTATGCCGTCTTCCTGCGTGCGGATCGTCCGCATGCCCAGATCGTATCCATCGACTCCTCCGCCGCGCTCAAGCTGCCCGGCGTGCTGGGGGTATTCACTCACGAGGATGTGACAAAGGCCGGCTTCACGCAGATACCGGTGGTCATGCCGCCCAAGCATCGCGATGGCCGCCCCACCTGGAAGGCGCAGCGCCCTATTCTCGCCCAGGGCCGGGTACGCCACGTGGGCGAATGCGTGGCCTGCGTGGTGGCCGAGTCCACGCAAATCGCCATGGACGCGCTGGAACTCATTGCAGTCGAGTACCACGACCTGCCCATGGTCGTCGATCCGGTCGAAGCGCTGGAGCCTCAGGCCCCGGTCGTTTATCCTGAAGTCGCCGGCAACCTGTTCCTCGACTGGGAAGTGGGCGACGCGGCAAAGACCGATGAGGCCTTCGCCAAAGCTGCGCACAAGGTCACGCTGCGCGTCTATAACAACCGCGTCGTCGCCAACCCCATGGAGCCGCGCTCCTGCGCAGCCGTCCATGACGAAGCGGCCGACGTCACCACGCTGCACTGCCCCAGCCAGGGCGTGCACGCGCAAATTGGTCTGCTCGCCTCTGCCTCCGGTCTGCCGGCAGCGAAGTTGAACGTGGTGGTGAAGGATGTGGGAGGCGGCTTCGGGGCGCGCTCCACCCTGTATCCCGAGTACGTCGCCGTGTTCCTCGCCGCGCGCCTGCTCAAGCGGCCGGTCAAATGGAACGGCACACGCTCCGAAGTGTTCCTGAACGAAGTGCACGCCCGCGACTGCGTGCAGGTCGGGGATCTGGCGCTGGACCGCGACCTGAAATTCCTGGCCATGCGCTTTGACTTCATCCAGTCGCTGGGCGCCTATTCCGCACCGCAGGGCAGCAATGCCGCGACGGTGAGCGCCACCACCTGCCTGACCGGCCAGTACGACGTACCTGCCGCCTATCAGCGCACACGCATTGCCATCACCAACACCATGTCCACCGCAGCCTATCGCGGTTCGGGGCGACCGTTGATGTCATACATCGTCGAGCGTCTGGTGGACCAGGCTGCCGTCGAGCTGAAGATTGACCCGGTGGAACTGCGCCGGCGCAACCTGGTGCCCGCGGCACGCATGCCATACAAGTTGGTGCATGGCTTTACCTATGACAGCGGCGATTTTCCTGCGGTACTGGAGAAAGCGGCGAAGAAGGCCGACTGGACGGGTTTTGACAAGCGTGCGGCTGATTCGGCCAGGCGAGGCAAGCTGCGCGGACATGGCATCGCCGCGTTCATCGAGGCGAGCGGTGCCGGACGCGAGACCGACAACGTCATGCTGCGCGTCGAACCCGACGGCAACATCGCGCTGTACGCTGCTGCACAGTCGCAGGGTCAGAGCCACGAGACCACCTTCGCCCAGATCGTGTCCGAGCGAACCGGCATACCCATGGAGCGCCTGGTACTGAAAAGTGGTGACGGCACGCGTATCGCCGGCACCAGCGCCGGTGGATCGAAAACCATGGTGGGCGCCGGCAGTCTGTTCAGCGTTGCCGCCAAGGAGATGGTCGACAAGGGCCAGAAACTGGCTGCGCAGGCGCTGGAGGCATCCGAGCAGGACGTCGAGTTCGACCACGGCGAATACCGGATCAAAGGCACCGACCGCCGCATCAGCCTGGTCGAGCTCATCGACCGGCACAAGAACGACGACACCCATCCGCTGGACACGAATTCAGCCGGCAACTCCGCCATGACGTTCCCGAACAGCTGCCACGTCTGCGAACTGGAAGTCGATCCCGACACGGGCGTCATCGACATACTGGCCTACAGCGGCGTTGACGACGCCGGCCTCATCATCAACCACCAGGTGGTCGAAGGCCAGATGCACGGCGGCATCGTGCAAGGCGCCGGCCAGGTGCTGGAGGAGTACTGCATCTATGACCGCGAAACCGGCCAGCTCCTGACCGGCAGTTTCATGGACTACGCCATGCCGCGCGCCTCAGGCTATCTGGAACCTCAACTCGAAGACCTGCCCACCTACACCAAGACCAATGTGCTGGGCGTCAAGGGCGTCGGCGAAGCCGGCGTCACCGGGGCACTGCCCACGGTGATGAATGCGATCATGGACGCCATGCGTCGCGGCGGCGTCACTCACTTCGATATGCCGGCCACCCCGCAGCGGGTGTGGAGCGCATTGCAGGCGGCCAAGGCCGGCAAGCCAAGGGCGTTGTCGATCCAGGCTTGAACCTTCTGAATTGTCATTCCGAGCCTAGCGAGGAATCTCGCTTGTTGGTATTACCCTGGAAAGGCAAGCAGATTCCTATTTGCACTCGGAATGACAAATTCACCGGGTGTTCATTTTGAAACGCGTTGTGGCATGGTTTTCCCCGGAGGTCGTGGTTTGTGTGCGAATGGCTTCATCTTTCGCACATAAACCACGACCCGCACGGACAGGTTTATCGTGCGTGAAAGGGTTTGCCAGCCATGTTCAGCAGACGTTCAGCAACCACTCGCGCGCTGCGCTTGCGTTCCGCCCATTTCTGAACGGATAAAAGCCTATCCGTTCAGAAATGGGCGGTCTGATAAAGGCCTCTTCCTCGTCACACTTGCCGATCACAGTCTTCAGATCGCAACCACCCGTTCGCTGTCCTTGGGCACATCCAGCGGCAGCGACGTGCCGATGCCGGCCGCGCGGGCCAGCTCGAATACTCTCGCGCCGACATACAGATCCTGTATGCCCATGCCGTGTGATTCATACAGCGTGATCTGCTGCGGCGTGGTGCGACCGGCCGCCGTGCCCGTCATGACTTCGCCGATTTCAGGCAACGCCTCCCAATCCAGTCGCTTTTGTTCGACCGCGTGCAACAGGTCACCGCATTCCTGACTGGCGGTGCTGCGCGAATCCACGGTAATGACATCGCAGCGTCGCACCGCCGCTTCGTCCAGTTCACGACGCGACAACGCATTGGAGCCGGCGGCATTGATGTGCTGGCCCGGCTGCAGCCATTCCCCCAACAGCACCGGCTCGGCTGATTTGGTGATGACGTTGACGACCTGCGCCCCGTCCAGCGCCGCCGCCCCTGAAGACGCTGGACTGACGTCGATGCCAAGTTTTTTTGCCATCGCGGCGCAGAAGGCTTCGAGATTGGCGCGGTTGCGCGCGAACACCTGCACCTTGCGGATGTTCATCGTGAGGCACACCGCTTCGAGCTGGCCATACCCCTGGCGGCCGGCACCCAACTGGGCGAGCACGGTGGCGCCCGGATTGGCGAGGCAGCGTGTGGCCATGCCGCTGGCGGCGCCGGTGCGTACCATGCCCATCCAGTCGGAGTCGATGATGGCTTCGAGTTCGGCCGTCCTGATGTTGATCAGGTGCACGAAAGTGCAGCGCCGCCCCGCCTGCGCATAGGTGTACTTGAAGCCGATGTAGCCCAGCCCGGGCGCCGTCGCCTGCAATATGCGCTGCGCGCTGCCCGAGGTCGTGGCCCTGACCCGCGCCACATCGGTGGCGAGGCCCAGCGCCCGGTCGCGCATGGCGCGCTCGGTCATCTCGAGCGCAACCGGCATGGTCAGCACGCGCTGCACGTCTTTTTCCGACAGATAAAGCGTCATGCCGGCACCGCCGCGCGCGCCAGTGCACCGGCATCCGGCAGACTCTCCAGGGCCCAGCACAGGCGAATGAATTCGTCGCATTGCGGCGCCGACAGGATGCCATCGGCCAGTCCACGAAATTTCTGTTCGATATCACCATCGCTCATGGGGCGCTCCAGCGTTCCCAGCGCATCTTCAATACGACAGGTGACCGACTTGCCGTCCTTCGACACGACCTTGACGATCGCCTTCAGGCGGGTCAGCCCCGGGTCCGGATTAAGCGTGACGCGATCGCGTATTGCGATGACACGCGGATCCTGTACGGCCGCATCGC
>CANKAJ010000203.1 GCA_947479645.1 Betaproteobacteria bacterium
CAGGGACTGCACCACATCGGTTTTGAAGTCGATGATCTTGACGCCGCCAAGCAGCGCATGGCCGAAACTCAATTCAGTCCACGACACGACATCCATGCAGCGCGCGATGCGCTGCTGAAGGCCGGTGGCGGCAAGCCCAACCCCAATCTTGGCGTTGAATACAAATACTTCGGACCGGGTGGGATAACGTTCGACCTGTCCCAGAAGGGCTGGCTGAAGAAGTAATGCCAGTATTAATGTCGATACGCGGGCGCTAATGCGGCGTACTGCTCAATGATGGAATCTATGGAGTAATTTAAATGTCGACTTCGAAATTCAGTGTGTCATCCCTGTTGCTGGCGGTGGCGCTTTGTCCTGGCATCGTCACTGCGCAGGGATCGGCGCAACCCGCTTATCCCTCCCGGACAGTCACCATGGTCGTGCCGTTCACATCGGGAGGGCCCAACGACTCGGAGTTCCGCCTGTTCCAGCCGCGCTTGCAGGAAAGCACGAAGCAGTCATTTGTCTTTGACTTCAAACCCGGCGCCACTTCGACCATCGGAACGGGCTATGTCGCCAAGGCGGCGCCGGATGGCTATACGCTGCTGCTGACCAATGGCAGCATGACCATTCATCCGAATTTCCATCCCGATCTTCCCTATGATGTGGCAAAGCATTTCGATCCCGTCATCCAGTTGACCGAGCGCTACACTGTGCTGATGGTCAGCACCACTGCGCTGCCCAATGTGCACAGCCTGGCCGATCTGGTGACTTACGGCAAGGCGAATCCGGGTACGCTCAATTGCGGCGATGCGGGTGCTGGTGGTATCACGCATATCGCCTGCGTGTCGCTTTCGACCGCCATCGGCATTCCTTTCACGGCAGTGCATTACAAGGGAGTGTCGCAAGGCCTGATCGATGTGATCGCCGGACGCACCCAGCTGACTGCGGGCACCATATTTGTTGGACTGCCGGCGATCAAGGCGGGACAGCTGCGGCCGATTGTGGCCATGAATACCGTTCGCTCCAAAATCTTTCCTGAGCTGAAAACGGCCATGGAACTGGGCTATGACGTGGAGTACCCAACCTGGCTGGGCGTGTATGCGCCGGCGGGCACGCCACCAGCCATCGTCAGACGCCTGAACACTGAAATGGCTGCCGCGGCCCGCATGCCGGAAGCCATGGGCAAGCTCGAAGCGCAAGGGACCTTTGTCGTTGCCAGTGCGCCGGAAGTGTTTCGGCAGAAGACCTTGAATGAGCTGACACGCTGGAAAAAAATCATCCAGGAAAAGAACATCAAGGCCGAGGAGTGAACCGTCCTACAGCTCGTTTCAAAATGAACACCTGGTGAGTGTGTCATTCCGAGCGCAGCGAGGAATCTGCTTTAAGTTCAGGCCATAAAGCATCCCGCAAGGGGACTTCCTTCGGGGCGGATTCCTCACCCTGCGCCCCGAAGGAAGTCCCCTTGGGGGACGGGTTCGGAATGACAAGTTTTTTTAAACCGATTCTTATAGCGAGCCAACAAATTCCGCTATCAGCGCATTGACCTCGCCCGGACGTTCCGTGGCGGGGAAGTGCCCCGCATTTTTCAGGCGCACAATGCGCGAGCCCGGGACCATCTCATGAATCGCCTGCTCTCCCTGTGGCGCATCGCCCGGATCATCGTCGCCGCGAATCAATAACAGCTGCGGCTTCAATTCGGGCAGTCGCGCATGCACATTGAACTGGGAATACGCCACCAGGCTTTGGTATTGCGCCATCGGTCCTGTCTTGCGATGCCATTCAACCAGCTGTTCCCGCAACGGCGATTGCACCCACAGGAGGTGGTGCTGCTGGAACTCGATCCATTCCTGATAGGTCGTGGGCTCGCCTGACGCTGCTTTCAGGCGCATTTGTTGTCGCACCTGAAAGGCAGCCTGGTTTTCCCTGGGCTTCGATTCAATCGATGTCAGCACCAGTCCTTTGACTTCCTCGGGATAGTCAAGGCCGTATTGCAATCCAATCGCCGCGCCCAGTGTGTAGCCGACAAACACGAGGTCCTTGGTCATGCCCTGCGCCCATAACCAGCCACGCACCCATTCCGTGTAGCGGGCCACGTCGGGGCAGTGAGTGCCGGTCAGGTTGCCGGGAAGCGTCGGTGCCACGCTGCCGGGGAAATGCGCGAGCTGGTGCGTCCAGGCTGCCGCGCATCCGCCTGCGCCGGGGCCGTGAACGAATACCAATTGCGTCATTGAGTCCTCTCGTTACATTGGCAGGAAGGCACGCGCAATCCCTTACTGTTCCAGCTTGATGCCCAGGTCCTGCACCAGCTTGCGCCAGTGATTGGTCTCGGTCACCAGTATCTGGCGGAATTGTGCCGGCGAGTTCCCGATGACGACATTGCCGTCCGCCTCAAGCCGGGCTGTGACTTCGGGCAACTTCACGAGTTTGATGAAGCCTTCGCTCAGTCTGCTCACGACCGCTGCCGGTGTGGCCACCGGCGCCAGAAATCCGGTGTACGACGAGTAGTCATATCCCGGGATGCCCATTTCTTCGATGGTCTGCAGATCGGGGATGTATGGGCTGCGTCGGTCGCTCATGATGGCGAGGGCGCGCAGCTTGCCTGACTTCATCAGCGGCATGGCCGGGGGCAGCGCCACGCCGGTCGCATCCAGGCGCCCGGCGATCAGGTCCGGCAACACGGCTCCCGTTCCCTTGTAGTGAATGAAGGTGGCTGCCGTATTGGTGGCATGGTGCAGCCACGCCCCGGACAGATGGGTGCCGGTGCCTGCTCCGGTTGTTCCGAAGTTGATTTTCCCGGGATTGGCCCTGGCATACGCGATGTACTCGGCATAGGTCTTGGCCGGGAATGAAGCGGGGACCATCAACAGCAGCGGACGCTTGCTCATCAGCGTAATGGGCGCAAAGTCCCTCAGGAAGTCGAAGGGAAGATCCTTGTATACCGCCGGGAAGATGGTGAAGGCGCTGTTGATGACCAGCAGCGTGTAGCCATCAGGCGCGGCTTTGGCGACGTGGGTGGCGGCGATGGTGCCTGCCGCACCGGATTTGAAATCGACGATGAACGACTGCCCGAACACCTCCCGCAGTTTGGGCAGATAGATCTGCATTTCAGAGTCGACGGGGCCGCCAGGTGCGAGCGGAATAATCATGGTCACGGGCTTTGACGGATAAGTCGCGGCCTGCGCAAAGACGCTTCCCGACATCAGCAAAGCCGGTAAGGCCGCAAGCATTGCCCATCTATTCAATCGCTGCATTGTCCTCTCCTTTTTCATGTGTATCGTCGCACGCATCGCGTTAATAGGTGGTGCTTCAATATTATGTGCCATTTCCCATTGCAGGGTACGCCGCAGGGAATGGGAGCCCAGGCGGAAAATTGCGATTGAGTGCTTCTGTCAATCGGGCAAATCGGATACATTCTTCGACTGAAAATTCAGTCAAGGTCTGGTGGCGCTGATGTTCTTCTTGCGCTGGCCGTCAGCATTGGCCGTTCAGCATGCCGATTTCAAAAAAAAGGAATGACAAACCATGGTTGACATCAACGTCACGGATCAATTGGCAAGATACGTGCTGGGAACCTTGCCGCAGGATCTGCCGGCGAACGTGCAACAGGAGGCCAAGCGTTCCGCATTGAATATTCTCGGATGTGTCATCGGCGGCGCGCGTCATTCCACGGTTGATATGGCCGATGAAGCGCTGGCGGACATGACCGGGCCGGGCCAGGCCAGCCTGCTTGGTCGCGGACGCAAATCCGACGTGCTGCACGCGACGCTCATCAATTGCATTGCCTCCAGCGTGTACGGTTATGACGATACGCACGCCGAGGCCATCGTGCATCCCTCCGGTCCGGTGTTTGCCGCGGTGCTTGCGCTGTCGGAGCGCATGCCGGTGCACGGCCGCGATTTTCTGACGGCGTTTGCGTTGGGTGTGGAAGTCACCTGTCGCCTGAGCAAGGCGATCTCGGTGCCGCCGGCGCGCGGCACCATTGCCTGGTCGCAGACCGGCATAACCTGTTCGATCGGCGCGGTGCTGGCGTCGGGCAAACTGCTGGGGCTCGATGTGGAGCGCATGCGCTGGGCCATCGGCATTGCCGCCTCGCAGGCGTCGGGTATGCGTTCATTGCATGGCACGATGTGCACGGCGCTGACGCCAGCGCATGCCGGGCAGACCGGCCTGCGCGCAGCACTGCTGGCCGCGCGCGGGTTTACCGGCGGCAATGCCAGCCTGGAAAAGCACAACGGCTATTTCGATGTCTTTTGCGAGGAAGCCAATTTCCCGGCCCTGGTGGGGGGCCTGGGTCAGCACTTCGAGATCCTGCGCAATACCTACAAGCCCTACCCCTGCGGCATCGTGATTCATCCGATACTGGATGCCTGTCTGCAAATGCGGCGCGAGCATGCGCTGGATATTGGCCAGATCGCGCGCATCGACATCAAGGCGTCTCCCGGGGCGATGGCCTTGTGCAACCGTCGCAACCCCAAGGATGAATTCGAGGCGCATGTCAGTCTGCATCACTGGGCCGCCGCCGCGTTGATCCATGGCACCGCCGGGATCGAAGTGCTGGACGAAGCCTGTGTGCATGACCCCGCCGTCGTGGCATTGCAGGACTGCATCAATGCCGTGGAAGAACCCGCTTTCGGCAGCGATGCAACGGAGGTGACGATGGGCATGAAGGACGGTCGTACCCTGGTCTGCCGTATTGATCATGGTATCGGCAGTGCCTCCAATCCGATGACGGAGAGCCAGCTTGAGGGGAAATTCCTCGCGTTGAGCGAGCCGGTCGTCGGCGCCGAGCGCAGCCGCCGGCTGATTGCAGCGTGCCGCAATCTGGAAAATCTCGCGGACGCCAGCGTGCTGGCCCGCGATGCGATGTAGCCGGCGCAGCGTTCCGATGCGCTGTGGACTTGCCGGGCTGCCGCATCAATTGACGCGTGACGGGTGTACGCATAAGCTGCGGCTGCCATGCTCGCAGCAGTGCGAGGGTTCAATCATGATTCCAGGGGGTGTTCCATGAAACGGGTCATGCCGGCATTGCAGGGGTTGGCTGCGGCAATCACGATTATGTTCAGTTTCGTGGTTTTCGCACAGCCAATCTATCCAAACAAGCCTATTCGTATCATCAGCCCTTATGCGCCGGGGGGCAGTGTCACGGCCATGGCACGCCTGGTCAGCCAGAAATTGAGCGACAGCCTGGGGCAGCAGTTGTTTGTGGACAATCGTCCGGGCGGCAATACCGTCATCGGTGCCGATGCATTGGCCAAGTCTGCGCCCGACGGCTATACGATCATGGCCATGGCGCTTGATCACGTCATAGTCCCCAATCTGGTCAGCACGCCGTACGACGCGGTCAGGGACTTTGCCGCGGTCGCGACCCTGGCCAGCAGTGAGTATGTGCTGGTGTTGAATCCCAAGGTGCCGGCCAGTACCCTGCAGGAGTTCATTGCGTTGGCCAGGGCAAGACCGGGACAACTCAATTTCGGCACATCGGGCAATGGCAGCGGTATTCACATGGCGGCTGAATTGTTCAATCTCCTGACTGGTGTGAAGATTCAGCATATCGCCTACAAGGGGTCAGGGCAGGCGCTCACGGATCTGATGGGCGGGCAGGTGCAGATGATGTTTACCTCCCCCGTCAATGGCATTCCCCACATCAAGAGCGGCAGGCTCAAGGCAATCGCCTATGCCAGCGAGACGCGATCGCCAGTGCTGTCGCAGGTGCCGACGTTTGCCGAGGCCGGACTGGCGGGGTTTGAAATGAAAACCTGGTATGGCATTCTCGCGCCAGCGGGCACGCCGCGGGAAATCATCAGCAAGTTAGCAACGGAGATCACCAAAATGCTCAACACATCCGACCTCAAGGAACAACTCGCCAGCCAGGGCGTTGAACCTTTCATCTCCACTCCCGAACAATTCGCCGCCTTGATGAAGGCGGATATGGCCAAGTTCGCCAGAGTGGTCAAGGCGGCCAACATCAGGATTGAAAACTGATGGGTACCACGGAGAAGTTGGCGCGCTTTGCCGCCGAGACGCGCCCGGACGGCATTCCCGGCGCTGTGCTGGAGCAGGCCAAGCTGCGCTTCCTGGACACCCTGGGGGTCATGGTGGCGGGGTCGCGCCACCCCAGCGTGGTGGCCGCGCTGGAAACCGCGCAATTGCTGGGCGGAAGCACCCAGGCCTGCATCGTCGGTTATCCGGATCGCACGTCGGTTGAGCTGGCCGGATTTGTCAACGGCGTGGCAGCGCATGCGCTCGAGTACGACGATTACACGCGCATGGTGACGCATCTGAGCGCGGCCATGGTGCCCGGCACCCTCGCACTCGCCGAATACACGGGGGCCACCGGAAAGACGTTGCTGGAGAGCTTTGCGGTGGGGTTCCAGGTTGCTTCACAGATTGCCAAAGGGCTTGGCGCGGCGACTTTTGATCGCGGCTTTCATCCGCCCATGCTGCTGGGCGCGTTTGGCGTAGCTGCAGCCGGAGCGCGCCTGATGGGCCTTGATGCGATGGGCACGCGCATGGCGTTCGGGATCGTGGCCTCGGAGGCGTCGGGGATACGCAAGAATGTCGGGTCCATGGGCAAGGCATTTCATGTGGGCCATGGCGCCCGTTGCGGCATCTTCGCGGTGCTGCTGGCAGCCAGCGGATTCAAGGTTGATCCGGATGCGCTCGAAGGCATCGATGATGGCGTTGCCGGGCATGTGCGTTTCGGACTGGCTGAAACCCTCAACGGTGCAGGCAATTATGATCTGGCCGTGATGGAAGAAGGGTTGGGCAGCGTGTGGGAACTGACCCGCAACAGCACGCTGGTGCGCTTGCATCCGGGTGTCACGGCGCTGGCGTCGGCCATCGATGGCATGATCGACTTGAGCGTGGAACATGATCTCACGGCCGATCAGGTCGATCACATCGTGCTGGAATGTACTGCGCAGGTGGCCAAGATCGGGTCTTATCGGGAAGCCACAGACGGGCACAAGGCGCGCTTTTGTCTGCCCTACAGCATGGCGGTGGCGTTGATCGATCGCAAGGCCGGGCTTGGACAATATGCCGACGAGCGGGTGAAGCTGCCGGATGTGCAGGACCTGATGCGGCGGGTGCAGGTAGTGGTGCCCGATGACATGAAGCATGTGCTGGGTGCCTGGACACCGGAGATGAACTGGGGGCTGATGCGCCTTCGCATCGAGCTGAAGAATGGCAGGTCATTGGCGGTGGCGCGTTCGTCAGCGCGCGGGTGGCCCGAGCATCCGGCGGGCTGGGATGATATCGCCGAAAAGTTCAAGGACTGTTGCTCGGAATTGTTGCTGCCCGACCAGGTGGATGCCGGCATGGAAATCATCAGGACGCTCGAGCAGCAAAAGCATGTGGCGCCGCTGCTGGAGGCCTTGCGCGTTGCTGGCTGAGCGGGACTTAGAACATGTTGCAAAATGACGTGTCATTCCGAAGTCGCAGACTGAGGAATCTGCTTCAGGATTGGTTTAACAGCAGATTCCTCGCCGTGCTCGGAATGACATGCTATTTTGCAACCGTTGCTTAACTTGAGAAGAAGGGAAGTTCCGATGACGAGTGCGATGCGACAACACGCTACGCGTATGTCACGTTGTGTCCTGGCCTTGTTGATTTGCGTCGGACTGGTGCCGATGGCGGCGGCGCAACAGGACTACCCATCCAAGCCGGTCAGAATGCTGGTGGGTTTTTTGCCGGGCGGAACCGCGGACTCTGCCGCCCGTCTGGCCAGCCAGATTCTGGGTGATCGATTCAGGCAAAATTTCATCGTGGACAATCGCACGGGGGCCAATGGCCTGGTGGCGATACAGTCGGTGATGGCAAGTCCCGGTGACGGCTATACGCTGCTGATGGCCACGACGGGTGCGCTCACCATCAGTCCGGTGGCGGAGAAGAATCTTCCCTACAACCCGCTCACCAGCTTCAAGACCATCGCATTGGTGGGCGCATTTCCCTATGCTCTCACCGCACGCAATGATCTGCCGGTGAACAATCTCAGGGGCCTCGTCGACTATTCAAAAGCCAACCCCGGCAAGCTGTTCTTTGGTTCTGCCGGCACCTACTCGGTGAACCAGTTGGGAATCGAGTGGCTGAAAGTGCTCACGGGCCTGGACGCACAGCACGTGCCCTTCAAGGGCGGCAGCGGCGCTCTCAGTGAAGTGCTGGCCGGGCGCATCGATTTCACGCTGGCGTCGCTGGGCGGCGCCATGCCGCTGATCGCGGCGGGAAAGATCAAGGGACTTGCCGTGACCAGCCCGAACCGCACGTCGCTGGCGGAGGGCTTGCCGACCGCCGTGGAGTCCGGCGTGCCGAAATTCATCGTGCAGCCGTGGGTGGGTCTGGTCGGGCCGGCATCACTGGTTCAGCCGGTTGTCGTGAAGCTGAATGAAGTCATCAATGAAGCGCTGAAAGTCCCGGCCAATCAGGCCGCGCTGGCGAAGCAGGGCATGTATCCGCTGACCGATAC
>CANKAJ010000204.1 GCA_947479645.1 Betaproteobacteria bacterium
ACCGCCGGCCGTTACCCGTGACACGGAACGGCTCCCCCGCCACCACCATCGAGCGCTTATCCATCTTGGTGTCCACTTCCTCAACTTGGTGGACACCATCCTCCACGCCTTCGGTTACTCCAACAAGAGGGCCTTTACCGGACGCTTACGTTCTTTCGCAATCTTCCATGGTGGCCTTGGCGAACATTCTAGGAGGGGTGATGGATTTAGGTCTGAATGGCAGGACTGCACTGATAACGGGTGGCTCGAAGGGGATCGGGTACGCAATTGCTGAGCAGTTGGCCTCCGAAGGTTGCAATCTGATCTTGATTGCGCGGACGATGGCTGACCTGGAGAGGGCAAGAGAGAATCTGCTAAGGCAATACGCTGTGAGCGTACGCATTCGTGCAGAAGATCTTTCTAAAGAGTCAGCTACCTTGGCTGTGTCCGCGGCGTTTCCTGAAGTGGACATTCTTGTCAATAACGCGGGCGCTATTCGACACGGGGGCATCGAGGAGGTAGATGACAAATTATGGCGCAGCTACTGGGACCTAAAGGTCTTTGGGTACATTAACCTCACCAGAGCGTATTACGCACTGATGAAGACACGTCAGCGGGGGGTGATAATAAACATAATTGGAGCGGGGGGTGAACGCTTGAATGCCAAATACATTGCTGGAGCCAGTGGGAATGCTTCGTTGATGGCTTTTACAAAGGCCTTGGGAGGTGTTTCACCGGACCATGGCATACGTATTATTGGATTGAATCCCGGTTCTGTCCTTACCGAAAAGAAAATGATGGCTCTTTTGGGTGAAGCCAAGGAAAAATTCGGAGATTCAGAACGCTGGCCCGAGTTGATCAAGTCTATGCCATTCGGGAGGGCGATCAAGCCGGTCGAGATCAGTTCAATGGTCGCCTTGCTGGCATCGGATTTGTCGGGCTATACCAGCGGTACGATCGTCACAATTGATGGTGGGGCGAGTAATCGCAAGTAGGACGCCGGTTTATGTGGTCATGCATTTGGGGTGCGAATCTCGGGCAGCACCTGATAGGGTTCCATGTCCTGATCCGGAATTGGGATCTCGTGCGCGATAAGTGTGAATGCTGCCATGGTGTAATGACCCAGGGCCATGCCGAGTTCAACGATTCCAATCGGATCCAGAATGCCCAGTGCGCGATCATAAGTTGGCTGCGAGATAATATGGTGCTCAAGCATTTCTGTGCAAAAGTCATATACCGCTTGTTCGTCTGTTACCGTGAATTTGGGGCGATCACCAGTACGCATTGCTTCAATTACCTCCATGCTTACACCTTCCTTTAGCGCGATTGGCGCATGCGCCCACCACTCTACTTTTGCATTCCAGAAGCGCGCGCAAACGAGCAGAGCGAGTTCTCTTAATCGCCTGGGGACTCTCCCCCCTTCGCCGAACAGCATACTGAGCCGATGCCATCTTTCGGCTAATTCAGGTCTCAACAGCGCAGCGCGATATGGTCCAAAAAGTCGACCTCTTCCCGCTACGACTTCAGTGTGAATGCGTTGCTGTTCGGGGGTGTAGGATTCGGGAGTCGGTAGAGTAATGCGCGGCATGGAGTTCTCCAGTTTAGGCGAGGTTGGTGATTGTACCGTTCGCTATTGAATCTTAGTACTCGTCAAACGTGGACAAAAATATGTGCGACATAGTCTCTTCAACTATGGAATGCGTCTAAGCTTTGATAGACGTTTGGAGTTATGGGCTAGTAAACATTATTCATATATCCGAAACAATGTGACAATGAGTAAATGGTTCTTTGCAGTTTTCACAGTTCAATAAACTTCTGTGGGGTGATATGTCCCAAGATCCACCTGCCTCTTCTCTGGACGCCTTATTCCGTCCGAAATCCATAGCCTTAATTGGCGCCTCCTCGGATCCTAACCGCATCGGCGGCAGACCTATCGATTTCACCAAACGTGGTGGTTTTTCAAGGCCGATCTATCCAATAAATCCTAACCAACAAGTGATACAGGGACTGGTCGCTTATCCAACTATTGAGGCTGTTCCTGGACCGGTTGATCTTGGTGTGATTGCATTGCCAGCGCATGTTGCTATGGACTCGATCGAGTCCTGTATCGCTAAAGGGACGCGTGCAATTATTTTGTTTAGTGCTGGATTTGCCGAAGTAGATGAAGCTGGCAAAGTGGCTCAGGAGTCCATTCGGAAGCGATGCGAAGAGGCGGGGGTTCGATTACTGGGTCCCAACTGCCTCGGCGTGATGAATATCGCTGATGGTCTTTTTTGTACGTTCTCTACAGTGCTGGATAACGTTTGGCCAAAACTTGGCAGAGTGTCTGTAGTTAGCCAAAGTGGTGCATTTGGAGCATACGCCTATGGATTGGCTGCAGAGCGAGGCATTGGTTTCAGTAAGTGGATTGCCACAGGCAACGAGGCAGACGTAGACGTCGCACAGTGCATCGACTGGCTTGCCAGTGACGCCGAAACGGACATCATCATGGCGTACATTGAGGGTTGCCGTAGTGGAGATAGTCTACGGCGATCCTTGGCAAAGGCGAGTAACAACGGCAAGCCAGTAATAGTGCTCAAAGCAGGTGCGACCGATGCGGGTGCGATTGCTGTGGCTTCTCACACTGGTTCGTTAACAGGCAAAGATTCCGTGTGGGATACCGTAATTCGTGAGGCTGGTGCTTACCGTGCGCAGACTGTAGACGAGTTTGTAGACATAGCTTATTCCTGCGCAAATGGTGTGTACCCTCGTGGAAACAGGCTCGGGGTAGTAACTATTTCGGGGGGGATGGGGGTTCTGATGGCGGATGCGGGTTCACGGTTGGGGCTTGAACTTCCGTCACTGCCCGCCGATGCACAGGAGCAAATCAAGTCCATTATTCCTTTTGCTTCGGCAGTCAATCCCGTGGATGTGACTGCGCAGTTACTCAATGTTTTCCATGAGTTCGGTCATTTTTTGGACATCATGCTGGGTAGCGGTGGTTTTCACAGTCTCGTCGTTTTTATGCAGCAACTTGGTAAGACACCGAAGCACTATGCACTATTACGCGAACCCCTCCTAGAGGCGCGTCAACGCTATCCCGACACTTTATTTGTTCTTTGTGGGGGCTATTCAGATCAGGCGCGGAGTGAATTGGAAGCTAATGGTTTCATCTTATTTGAGGATCCAGCGCGCGCAGTCAATGCAGTTTCTGTTTTGGCGCGATTTCAATCGGCATTGTCGAAGGAGGGGCGATTGCCGGTATTTTCGGAAGCCAGTGCACGCGCTTCTGCAATTACGCTGCCCCGAGGAGTGCTTGACGAAGCAACTTCAAAGCGCGTACTAGCCAACTACGGCATTCCCTTTGCACCCGAACGAATAGCACGGACGCGCAGTGAAGCAATGGCTGCTGCGACTCAGATCGGTTACCCGGTAGTTTTGAAAGTGCTATCAGCCGATATTCCACACAAGTCCGATGTTGGGGGAGTGGAGCTTGATCTTCCCAACCAAGAGGCGGTTGGACTGGCGTGGGATAGAGTCATGGAGAAATTGTCAGTAACTCTTCCAATGGCGAAGATCGAAGGGGTGTTGGTCGCATCTATGATTCGCGGAGGTGTCGAGACTGTACTCGGACTCAGCCGTGACCCGGTATTCGGACCAGTGGTGATGTTCGGCCTGGGCGGAGTATTTGTGGAAATTTTCCGTGATGTCACTTTTCGAACCGCTCCAGTCGACCACGCTGAAGCTCTGGTGATGATTCAGGAAATTAAGGGATTCCCGCTGCTAGTAGGTGCACGAGGACGCGCTCGGGTCAATTTAGATACGCTGGCCGACGCAGTGGTTGCACTGAGCCAATTTGGTGCTGCTAATCGCACTAATGTGCAGAGCGTTGACATTAATCCCTTCATAGCACTTCCTGACGGTGGGGTTGCAGTAGATGCGCTGATTGTGACTGATTGTGAGGAGAGTTGAGCCATGGATTTGAATGAATCAGCGGAAGAGCAAGCCTTCCGCTTGGAGGTGCGAGCATTTGTTCGCGACCAACTTCCTGTCGAAATTCGCGATAAGGTCCTTAAATTTCAACACTTGGAGAAAAGTGATTATGTAACGTGGCACCGAATACTCGGTGCGCGTGGCTGGGGAGCCCCCACTTGGCCTAAGGAGTATGGTGGAACGGGGTGGAGCGGAGTGCAGCGCGTCATCTTTGAACAGGAGTGCATGGAAGCGGGGGCACCGCGCTTACTGGCGGCGGTCAATATGATTGGCCCAATACTGATGCGCTACGGAACACCGGAACAACAGGCATATTTTCTGCCTAAGACTCGTGATATGGATATTGTCTGGTGTCAGGGTTATTCGGAGCCTGGAGCGGGATCCGATCTGGCGTCACTGCGTACCCGGGCCGAACGTCAAGGCGATCACTACGTCGTTAATGGACAGAAAATCTGGACATCGCTGTCACTTTGGGCGGATTGGGTTTTTGCACTGGTACGCACGTCCTCGGAAGGAAAGCCTCAAGAGGGAATTTCGTTTCTGCTGATCGATCTGAATACGCCAGGAATTACCCGACGTCCAATCCGCATGATCAACGGCTCCATGGAATTCACCGAAGTATTTTTTGACAACGTCAATGTGCCGGCCAGCAATTTGGTTCACGAGAAAAATAAGGGATGGAGTGTGGCCAAACATCTGCTTGTTCATGAGCGCAGCGCACAGGCCGATATCGGGTTGTGCAAGCGTATGCTGCGGCGCCTAAAGGAAGTTGCGACAACGTGCCTGAAGCGCGGAAGACCGCTCATTGAAGACCAGCGGTTTCGTGACCAAGTGGTAAGAGTTGAAATGGATCTACTTGCTCATGAATGGACGCTGCTGCGAGTGTTGTCGATGATCGCCAACAAGCGCGATCCGGGGCCGGAAACCTTCGTTCTAAAACTGGGCGCCACTGCGATAGTGCAAAAGGCGAGCGAACTTCTGATGGAATGCGCTGGCCCCGATGCGCTGCCCTATGTTGCCGAAGCACTTCACGAAGGATGGCAGGGTGATCTGCCTAATGCACTGGAAATTCATACCCTGGCCGCTAATTACTTTGATTGGCGTAGGATCAGTATCTACGGAGGTACAAGCGAAGTCACCAAAGGAATCATGAGCAAGATGATCCTAGGGCTATGAACTTCTTTACGCGCTTGTTTGACAATGATTCGATACGGTGAAAACCATGGATTTCAATTTAAGTGAAGAACAACTGATGCTGGCCGACACGGTTCAGCGCTTCGTGGAGCAGGAATACGAGTTTGAGGAGCGAAAGAAACTCGCGAGAACTGATCGCGGGTATTCAGAGCTACATTGGCAGACCCTGTCTGACATTGGGCTGACCGGGTTGCTTGTACCCGAATCCTTCGGCGGCATGGGTGCCGGTCCGCAAGAGGCGCTGATTGTCATGGAGGCGCTGGGGCGGGGTCTTGTACTTGAGCCGCTATTGTCCACTGCGTTTGTTGCGGTGCCGCTAATTGCTCGGCATGGCAATAAGGCTCAACAACAACTTCTGCTGCCGGACATTGCACAAGGACGACTGCGCTTAGCAATTGCCTCTCTCGAGCCGGAAGCACGTTTTGATCTATGGCAGGTTGCGACCGAGGCTCGCCCTCAGGAAGGTGGCAGATATCTGTTGCAGGGCAGGAAGACCGTAGTGATCCAGGGAGACAGCGCGCAGCAACTAATTGTTTCAGCGCGAACCTCGGGGAACTCATCTGACAAGGATGGCATCACACTATTCCTAGTCGACGCAAAAGCAATGGGTGTAACTGTAAAGGGGTTTCCTAATATTGACGGCCACCATTCGGCCGAAATCTTTCTGAACAATGTGGCAGTGGATGGCAGTGCCGTATTAGGGGAGGTTGGGCGGGGTTATGAACCGCTGGAGTGGGCGACTGACCGCGGTATCGCAGCGTTGTGCGCGGAGGCGGTAGGAACTATGGCAAAGCTATTCGACCTTACTGTGGAGTACCTGCGTACCCGAAAACAGTTTGGCCAGCCAATTGGACGATTCCAAGTTTTGCAGCATCGCGCTACGGATATGTTGGTTGCGGTGGAACAGGCAAGATCCATTGCACTGCTTGCGGCGGCACGAGTTGACAATCCCGATCCCGGTAGCCGGCGCAAGGCGGTTTCCGCTGCCAAGTCGGTGGTAGGTCGAAATGGACGTTTCATCGGTGAACAGTCGATTCAACTTCACGGTGGCATGGGCATGACCGACGAGTTGGCTGCGGGACATTATTTCAAACGACTCAACTGCATTGACATGACTTGGGGCGATTCGTCGCACCATCAGGAGTTGTATGGCGATGTCATGTAATATCAATTCGTGTTTAAGGCGGTGTGTTTGCGCCCAAATACTATCGTCATTTTCACTTTAAATAGGAGGGACGATTCATGCCGCGATTGCCATACCTAAATCGGGAGGATTTGCCAGAGGAATTTCGAGACTATTTCGAGAGCCTGCGAACCCCGGAGGGGAAGATGCTGAACCTCCATCGAATCATGGCATATCGTCCCAACCTAATTAAGCCTCGCATTGCTTTTTCTAGTTCACTCGTGCGAAATCAGACACTGTTGACGCCGCGTGTGCGTGAATTAGCCCTATTGACTGTAGGTCGGGTGACAAAGGGTCTATACGAATTTCATCATCATTTGGAGCGTGCGCTGGAAGCTGGTCTAACAGAAGAGCACATCATGGTGCTTCCCCTTTGGGAGAGCCATCCGATCTTCACCAATCAGGATCGTGCAGTGATTCGTTACACCGAGGAAATGACCATCAATATCCGTGTCGCTGATGCGACGTTTGACGCGTTGCGCAGTTTCCTATCAAAGGCAGAGATCGTTGAGTTGACTCTTGTTATCGCGCATTACAATTCCACAGTGCGCTTTCTGGAAGCGTTGCAGGTCTTACCGGACGAGGAAGGAGGATTGTGAGCGACGGTGATGTTTTGGCAGCAAGAATCAGAGTAGTATTTCTGAAATAAGTTATTCATTGCGCGAGAATCGTACTAGAGCTTGAATGCAACAAGTGCGCGGTAAGTCCTTCCTCGTGTTGGGTCGCGTACTCAGGAGGCGTTCGTAATGTCAATGATCCTGCAGGTAATTGCTCGTGTATTGATGCTTGCGCTATTGATGTGCGCATGCAGTCTTTCAGTTGCTCAATCTACCTACCCGAACAAGCGTATCCGCTTTATTGTCCCCTACACAACGGGCGGTATTACTACTGTACTGGCGCATATGGTGGGCCAGAAGCTGACCGAGAGCTGGAATCAACCGGTGATCGTAGACAACCAGCCCGGGGGCAATGCCACTATAGGTACTGATGCACTTGCCAAGTCTCAGCCCGATGGATATACCATCCTGCTAGTCGCTTCGTCACATGTTATTGTGCCGCATCTAACACCTACGCCCTATGATCCGATCAAGGACTTTGCTGCTGTAGCCACGCTCAATAGTAGTGATTTTGTTCTACTGATGAGTCCCTCGGTACCGGTCAATACGCTTCAAGAACTTATTGCATATGCTAAGGCGAGACCCGGGCAACTGAATTACGCTTCATCAGGTACCGGGACTTCTCCTCACTTAGCCACAGAGCTCTTTAACCGCATGGCAGGAGTCCAGACACATCACATTCCCTACAAAGGGACTGGACAGGCGATGATTGATCTTGTGGGGGGGCAGGTGCAATTGTTGTTCATCAGCCCATTGCCCGCATTTGGCTTGATAAAAGGCGGCAAGCTAAAGGCGATCGCCATGTCGGGAGACAGGCGAATTCCAGCATTGCCACAAACTCCGACATTTTTCGAGGCGGGGCTTCCGGGATTCAGCGCTAAGAATTGGCATGCCATTCTTGCTCCGGCAGGTACGCCCAGAGATGTGATTGACAAGCTATCTTCGGAAATCAGAAAGATTCTTGCGATGCCCGATACTCAAAAAACACTGGCTAGCCAAGGGCAAGAATCTTTCATTTCCACACCCGAGCAATTTTCAGAACTGCTGAAGGTGGAGTACGCCAAGTGGGACACGGTGATCAAGGCTGCAAAGATCAAGATTGAGGAATGAGGACTCGCAGTGAACCGCATTGATGGTAGATGTATTACCCAGCGCTCAATGCCAATGACCTATCCAAAGGAAAGTTTCATTTCAAAGCAAGCGCGCTGTCGTTCCATTAGGAAGCAAGGGCAGCTGGCATTGACTAGGGTCTGTTGACATTCAATATTTTATGCTTGGAGCTGTTAACTTTGACTGAAATCTGTTTACATCCTGATATTTACGGAGAGTCGGGATGGTTCGTCGATGGTTGCGTGATGACCAGTGGTTGCGGTTGGAGCCGATGTTGCCCG
>CANKAJ010000205.1 GCA_947479645.1 Betaproteobacteria bacterium
AGCGCCAGTGAATACGGATTGAACATGCCGCTGACCTGTCCGCCCAGCAGGTCGTTGAGCGCCGGATTGGAGCCCTTGTAGGGCACATGCAGCAGGTCGAGCTTGGTTGAATCCTTCAAGACCTCCACATAGCCGTGCAATATGCTGCCAACACCCGAAGACGCCATGGTCAATGCCGGCTTGGCGGTCCGCGCATTGTTGATGAATTCCTTCAGCGTATTTCCGGGCACCGCACTGCCCACCACCAGCGCGATGTCGACATAACAGGTTGCCGAAATCGGCTCGAAGTCGGCAAACGGATCATAGGGAAGCGATTTTTCGATATGCGGTGCGACGGTGAACATGCTCGATGCGGAGTACAGCAAGGTTTCGCCATTGGGCGCCGATGTTTTGACGAAACCCGCCGCGATGGTGCCGTTGGCGCTCGGGCGATTGTCGACGATCACCGGAATATTGAGCTGACTGCGCAGCTTGTCGGCCAGCACCCGGGACGACAGATCGACCGTTCCGCCCGCGGCGAACGGCACGATGAAGCGGGTCCTGGCGGGCAGCGACTGGGCACTGCCATCGCCAGCCACCACAGTTGCTCCGAGCAGCAGAAAACAGATCGTTCCGACATTCATCTTCATGCGTATCACTCCAATCATCAAATTCAGGACAAGCCAACGGATATTGCACAACAATTAAACCCGGGGACGGGAATACTTTACACCGCTTTACAATCAGGCATGGATCCCAGCTTGGGCACCCCATCTACACAGGAGCATCAGCATGCCCATGGCCACCCTGCCGGACGGCGCCAGTATCGCCTATGACGTATACGACTTCACCGATCCGTGGCGGGAGGCCGAGACGATCATTCTCGTGCATGGCTTCACCAAAAACCGCCGGTTCTGGTACGCGTGGATCCCGCAACTGGCGCGACATTATCGCGTCATCTGCCTCGACCAGCGCGGTCATGGCGATTCGACGCCGCTGCAGCCCGATTTCAAGATGGGCCTGGCGCCCTTCGCCGCCGACCTGGCCGCCTTCATCGACACGCTCGGCATCAAGCCGGCCTTTCTCGCCATGGCCGAATTTACCTCAGCCGTGGCCATCGAGCTTGCCACCACCTACCCTGACCATGTGCGCGGCCTCGTCGTGCCGGGATTCTGGTCCAACGCAAAAAAATCTCCCGTGGATCGCCAGGAATGGATCAGGCTGGTCGAGGAAGAAGGCGCCGAAGCCATGCTGCGCGCCACCAACAACCTGCGTCTGCCTGCCGGCGCCGATCCGCGTCAGCGCGAGTGGTACATCCGGCAACAGGCGCGCACGCCGGCCTGGTTCATGGCTGCCCTGTTCCGCTTCAACCACGATCTGGATCTCACGCCGAGGCTGCCGCACATCCAGGCGCCGACGCTGCTGATCACCGGCACCCAGGGACAGCAAGGCACGCTGGCCAGCGCCAGAGAGGCGACCCGCGCCATCCCCGACTGCCGGCTCGCCGTGCTCGAGGGCATGCCCTTCAACGTGATGTCGGCCGCCCCTGAGGCCTGCGTGCGCGAGACACTGCGTTTTCTGGACGACATCGTCGCAGGCAAGCCGGCGCGTGAATAGCGCGAATGGATTGTACGAATGGATTGTACGAACTGGCACTCAAATAGACTTGTCATTCCGAAGCCAGAGGCTGAGGAATCTGCTGTTACAAGAGGCTCCAAAGCAGATTCCTCGCTGCGCTCGGAATGACACTTTTACTGGTTTCGAATCTTGAAACAACCAAGAGTCGATTGACTGACGAACGAACGTTCGGTATCGTGACAGCATGGCTGATGATGCGCAATATCTGGGACGTTTGCAGGACTACTATGCCCGACACCGGGTGCTGCCCTCCTATGCCGGCATCGGCGAACTGATCGGACTGCGCTCCAAGGCATCCGTCGCCGGACTGGTGCTGCGCCTGAAGGGTGAAGGCTTCGTGGAAAGCGCGCCGGACCGGCGCCTGAAGCCAGGCAGGCGGTTTTTCGAGCGCCCGCTGGCCGAGCGCGTGCAGGCCGGTGCGCCCAGCGCGGTGGGTGATGCGCGCCCCGAAGCCCTGTCCATCGACGAACACCTGGTCACGCATCCCTCCAAGAGCGTGCTGGTCACCGTGGTGGGCGACTCCATGATCGACGCCGGCATCCACTCCGGCGACGTCGTCGTGGTCGAGAAACGCAGCGTGGCCAACATCGGCGACATCGTCATCGCCATCATCGACAACGAATTCACCCTCAAGCGTCTGCACCGCGAACGCGGCCAGATCGTGCTCAAGCCCGAGAACAAGGCCTATCCGGTCATCCGCCCCAAGGGCAACCTGGAGATCTTCGGCGTGGTGGTGGGGCTGTTCAGGAAGTATCGGTAACTCACCCCCTCTTCACAGGGTTTAGAATTGCCGCATGCCTCGAATTCGATTCGCCATGCGATGCGATGCGAATTTCCACTCAACGTCCATTCAGGAGCTCTCATGTCACTGCGCATCAATGACACGGCACCCAACTTCAAGGCGCAAACCACGCAAGGGTCCATCGACTTCCACCAATGAATCGGCGATCTGTGGGCAGTGTTGCTCTCCCACCCCAAGGACTTCACGCCGGTGAACTGGAAGCAGGGCGAAGACGTGATCATTGCCAGCTCTGTCAGCGACGAAGAGGCGAAGACGCGGTGCCCGAACGACTGGCGCGCGCCACGGCCCTATCTGCGCATCGTCAAGCAACCGCACTGAAACGGCCTGCTCTGGCAACTCCATCGACCGCATTGACTTGCGGCACGAGCCAAGGCGTGCCGGTTCGGACTCTGATACAGAAACTCTGACCAACCATGCTCAATTTATTCGCCGACAAGGCAATGCGGGGTCGCTATCTGGACCTCATGGAAAAATGCCTGAACAACACGATCTACGACGATCCGTCGCTGCATTCGGGCATCTTCGACCAACAGGCACGCGAGCAGGGGCTGGACTGCCCGCGCACAGCGCACACCATGATCGGCACACGACGCCTGCGCAACCTGCGCACGCTGACCGAAACCATTCTCGCTGAACGCATTCCCGGCGACCTGATCGAAACCGGCGTGTGGCGCGGTGGCGCCTGCATCCTCATGCGCGCCGTGCTGATGGCCTGGAAATGCACCGACCGCAAGGTATGGGTGGCCGATTCGTTTGCCGGGGTCCCGCCTCCGGATCTGGCGACCTACCCGGCCGATGACGGCGACGTGGGCCGACTCTACCAGTTGAAGGAACTGGCCATTCCGCAGGAGGAAGTGCAGGCCAACTTCCGCCGCTACGACCTGCTCGATGACCAGGTGCAATTTCTGAAAGGTTGGTTCCGGGACACGCTACCCACCGCGCCCTTCGAGCGCCTGGCCCTGATGCGCCTGGATGGTGACCTCTACGAATCCACCGATGTGGCCTTGCGCAGCCTCTACCCCAAGCTGTCACCGGGAGGATTTGTCATCGTCGACGATTACGGCGCCATTGCACCGTGCCGGCAGGCCGTCACCGATTTCCGTACCGAGAAAGGCATCACCGAACCGATTCAGGACATCGACGGCAGCGGCGTGTACTGGCGCAAGCGCGCCTGACCGGCCTGGCAGCAGAACGAGTTCGACACAGACTCGACAGACTGGATTTGGCAGCACTGTTTCATATCACCGCAACATATCACCGCAACGACAGGCGCCTGTTTGCGATCACGGGAGTCGGAAATTGGATCAGATCATCGGTTGGTTCTGGCAATGGCTGCCGGCGTTGTGTGCACTGCTTGCTCTGACCAGCCTCGCTGGCGGCCTCGCCGCGTGCAGGAAACAGTTGCTCATCGACAACCTGCCTACATCAAAGACCAGTGGCGTGTTCATGGGCCTGGTCGAACTCAAGGGAACGGCCGATTCCGAAACGCCGATGAAAAGCCAGATGGCCGAGGTGCCCTGCGTCTGGTTCCGCTTCACAGTCCGCGAACGTTCAAGCCGGGAGGAGTCCGAGAGCTATACCGACAGTGACGGCAATCACCAGACGCGCAGCGTGACCAAAACCGAGTGGACCACCATCGCGCAGGCCACCCAGGACTCGACACCGTTCTTTCTCAAGGATGACCGCGGCGTCATCCGCATTCAACCGAAAGGCGCGAAGATCGAACCGCAGTCCGTGCTGAGCCGCACCTGCACTCGCTCCGACCCGCTGTATGACCGGGTCTTCCACGGTGAAGTGCCGCACTCCGACGGCGTCCGGGAATTCAAGGAAGAGGCCATACGCCTGCATTCGCGCATCTTCGTCGTCGGCCATGCCCGCCAGCGCCGCGACATCGTCGCCGCCGAAATCGCCGCAGATGCCGAGGCGCCGATATTCCTGATCTCAACCCAGTCCGAAGATAGTGTCAGCCGCCGGCTGTGGCTGGTGTTCTGGGGCCTGGGCCTGCTCGGCCTGGCACTGGCCTGCGTCGGCCTCGATGTGCGCGAACACAATTTGCGAGACCAGCATCCGGCCTTAATGGGTTTTGTCAGGGCTGGCGTCGGCTACGCGAGCCTGTGGTTGGCCGGCTGGCTGGTGATGATGTGCAACAGCCTCGTCGAACTGCGCCAGCGCGTGCGCCGGGCCTGGGCCAACATCGACGTGGAACTCAAGCGCCGTGCCGACCTGCTGCCCAACCTCACCAAAATCGTCACCGGCATGCTCGAGCATGAGCACAAGGTGCAGCACCTGATTGCGGCCATGCGCGCGCAAGGCAGCGCCACCGCGCCCGGCAAGACGGGCCCCGATCCGGCGGCATTATCCGCACCGCTGAAGATCATTGCCGAGGCCTATCCGCAACTGAAAGCCCAGCAACTGTTTCTCAAGCTGCAGAAGCAACTCGCCGAAACGGAAGACCGGATTGCACTCGCGCGCAGCTACTTCAACGACATCGCCACGTTCTACAACACGCGCATCGCGGTGTTTCCCGATGGACTGCTGGCCGGACTGCTCGGCATGCGCACCCATCTCCTGATGAACGAAGCGGGCTTTGTGCGTGCACCCATGCAGATGAAGACCCCTGGCTCCGATGTCGGCGGTGCCTGCCCCGGATGCCAGGCCGATGTGCGCTCGCGCGACGAGCTGAAGTTCTGCCCCTTCTGCGGCAGCGACCAGCTCGCGCCGCCCGAAGGCTGATTGCCTGCGCACTGCCGCGCCTGCGGCGGCTACCAGAAGCCGGTCAGCGCCACCGATTCGCGACTGCTGGGGAATGTGCTTTTCTGCGGGGGGTGCGGGTTCAAGCTGGTCAAATAAGAGTTCCATCCACCAGAACGAGAAGACAGTTTGACCGACAGGCTGCCGTAGCGATTGATATATAGAAATCATTTCTATATTATTCAGATACAACTTACGCACATGACATCGAAAAAGCGTTTTCGCAACAAATATCGATTGCAGTTGCGAGAGAAAGACCACGAACCGATGCACGTCCATCTGATTGGCGGCGATGTGAATGTGAGAATCGACCTGACCACCCTGCGTATCGTGGCCGGGAGCATGCCGATGGACTTGAAACGCGAAGTGATGGCCTGGCTGCATGCGCACCGGGCAGAATTGATCGAGGAGTGGAAATCATGGCAACGATGAAGCGTCCACGGATTGCCACCGTCAAAGCGCTGTCCGGCCACCGGCTGAAACTGACCTTCATCGACGGCAGCATCCACACCGTGTCGCTGGCCGACGAGTTCGACAAATTTCCCGGACTTGCCCGCCTGCGCAATCCCAAGGCATTCGCCAAAGCAGTCGTCATCAAGGGCGAGGGTTGGACAGTGGAATGGCCTGCCCTGGACATCCAGATCGGCGCGGATACGCTCTGGCTGGATGCCCAGGCACAGAATGCTCCCGACGAAAATACGCGGCTGTTCGCACAATGGCGCGCCCGTCACGGACTTTCTCTCACCGACGCGGCGAAGGCGCTTGGAATGACCCCGCGCACAATGAGCGCCTATGGCTCCGGTAGCCGCCCGGTGCCACGTTATATCGCCTTGGCCTGTAAAGGTTGGGAAGCAGAGCGCCACTCGAAATGATCTGCGGCAGCAAGGGATTATCCGCTCGGCATTCTCGGCCCGTCCTTTTGGGCACTAATCCCATTGGGCAATTTGGCGTATAAACCTACCTGCAGCCGTCACAGGAACGCGCCGGCACGCACGAGGCCATCGTCAATCGCTGTGAAGGAGTAGTGCATGATCACAAACCAGCTTTTCCGTCATTGGATACGGTCATTGAGTGCCGTGATCCTCTCTGCCATGACCATGACCGCAGTTGCCCAGGGTTATCCTTCGCACGCGGTGCGTCTGGTTGTGGGCTTTCCACCCGGCGGCAGTATCGACATGCAGGTTCGCGCCATGGCCGAACGCTTGAGCAAGCTGTGGGCACAACCGGTGGTGCCGGAGAACGTGTCGGGCGCGGGTGGCGGAGTGGCCGCAGCCACCGTTGCCCGGTCCAGGCCTGACGGACATACGATCTATTTCGCAACCCATCCGGTCTTCGCGATCAATCCCTTCATTTACGACAAGCTCGCCTATGATCCCGAGCAGGACTTCATCCCTGTGGTGAAACTGGGCGACACCCAGAACATTCTTGTGGTGAATGCAGCCTCAGGCATCCAGAGGCTGGCCGACCTGATCAGAATCTCCAGGGAAAAGCCGGGAACCATTAATTTCGGCTCAGGCGGCGTCGGCACGACACAGCACCTGACCGGAGAATTATTCAAAGCCGCCGCCGGCATCGATATCAAACACATCCCGTATCGCGGCACAGGACCCGCCGCGACCGCACTGATCACGAACGACATCCAGATGCAATTTGACAGCGCCTATTCGGCCATGAGCCGGATGCGTTCGGGTCAGGTGCGCGGCATCGCCATCACCAGCCTCAATCGCCTGCCCACGCTGCCGGACCTGCCGACCATGAACGAAAGCGGCCTGAAAGGATTCGAGTCAACCCTGGCCTACGGGCTGCTCGTCCCGGCGGGCACACCGCAGGCAGTCGTGGCCGCGCTGAATCGCGACGCCAACAAAGTGCTGCAGGAACCCGCCTACAAGAAGCAGATGGAAGATCAGGGCATCTATCTGCAAGGCGGAACGCCAGAGCAGTTCAAGGCCTTTCTGGCGAGCGAGCGCAGGAAATGGGGCGAGGTGCTGAAGCAACTGAATATCAAGGCGGAGTAACACATCAATGGCAGGAGGCGTGCATGCACGCCATCATCTTCGCCACAACAGGAAGAACAGGACATGCGTAGAACCCGTTTGAGTGCCCTGTATGTCGCGGCCATACTGGCAATGGCCCCCACCATCGGCTGGGCCCAATCCGGCCCCGGCGCTTATCCCAACAAGCCCGTCACCATCGTGCTGCCCTTTCCGCCGGGCGGATCGACCGACATCGAGGCGCGGCTGTATTCGGCGAAACTGATCGAGGGACTGCATCAGGCGGTCATCATCGACTACAAACCCGGCGCGGGCGCATCCATCGGCACCATCTACGTCGCCAAGGCCGCGCCGGACGGTTACACCATCCTGTCGGTGACACCGGGCTTCACGGTATATCCGGCCTTCTTCCCGCTGGACAAACTGCCCTATGACCCGATCAGGGACTTTGCGCCGATCTCCATGATCAACAAGACCAGCGGCGTGCTGCTGGTGCATCCGTCGCTCGGCATCAAGACCTTTCCGGAATACCTCGCCTATGTCAGGGCCAATCCGGACAAGCTCAACTTCGGCACCTCCGGCGGCGGCGGCATCTTTCATATCGTCGGCGCCTGGCTGCACAGCGCCACCAATACCAGGGTGACTTTCGTTCACTACAAGGGCGTCGGTCCCATGCACACCGATTTCATGGCAGGTCGCGTGGACGCCGCACCCGGCCTGCCCTTCGTCGTCGCGCCCTTCGTCAAGGCCGGCAAGTTCATCCCCATCGCCACCATGTCGGCAGAACGCGCCAAGTCCATGCCCGACCTGAAAACCATCGCCGAGCAGGGCGTGCCGGGCTATGACTACGTCAACCGCACCGGCTTCGTCGCACCCGCGCGCACCCCCGAGGCCATCGTCAACCGCCTGAGCGCCGAATTCGCCAAAGTGGCGAAGACACCGGAGATCGTCCAGAAAATGGAAGGCGACGGCGCTGAAATGGTCGGCAGCACACCGGAGCAGTTCCGGCAGAGCCTGGTCACGGACGCGGCGCGGTGGCGGAAGATCGTGCAGGAGAATGG
>CANKAJ010000206.1 GCA_947479645.1 Betaproteobacteria bacterium
CGAGATGTCATAGCCCAGCAGATCGATATAGCCGCCCTTGCCGCAGAAATCGGTCTGCATGTCGATGACGATGAGCGCGGTGTTGTGCGGGCGCAGATCGCCGTCGTAGGGCCACGGATAGGGTTCGGCGCTGGCGTACAGGAGATCAGGCATGTTTTTTTACCGGGCTTGTCGTGGGGTTTTGGTAGATTCGTTCCGGTTTGGGAAAGCCGCAACTGCTGCCATCGGTCACCTTGACCGTGTCTTCCCAGGGCAGGCGGTAGCGGCCGGCGACCATGTCCTGCATGAAGGTGTACGGGCAATCCTGCGCGCCGCCCTTCACCGCCACATAGGCGCGGTGGCCGAACTGGTAGATGTTGTTCTCGACGCCCCAGTGGGCGCGGGCCTCGCGCACCAGGTCCGGGCGCACCTCACAGGTGATGATTTCGTCGGGGCGGTGACTGCCCTGTACCATGACTGTGCCGTCAAAGTTGACGAACATGCCTTCGCCCATGGAATCGAACGAGCCATCCGAGCCGCACATGCACACGCTGGCGGTGACCATCAGGTTGCAGAAGGCGTTGGCCTGGTTGGTGATTTTCCAGGTGTGGCGGATGGGTGCCGTATAGCCGGCGGTGCGGATCATGATTTCCGCGCCCTTGTAGGCGGACTCGCGCGCCATTTCCGGGAACATGCCGTCGTGACAGATGATGAGCGCGATCTTCGCGCCATTCGGGCCGGTGCAGACCGGGATACCGAGATTGCCCGGCTCCCAGGGCTCCACCGGAACCCACGGATGCAGCTTGCGGTAATAAAGCTGCAGCTCGCCCTTGTCATCCAGGATAAAGCCCACGTTGTAGGGATAGCCCTCCGGATTGAACTCCATGATGGAGAAGCAACCCCAGATGCGGTTGTCGATGCAGGCCTGGCGAAACGCCGCGACCTCCGGGCCGTCCATGCGGCACATGATCTCCGGGTTGGTGTCCATGGACAGGCCGTGCAGCGCGTACTCGGGAAACACCACCATGTCCATGGTCGGCAGATTGCGGCGCGCCTTGGCCACCATGGTGCAGATGCGCTCGGTCTGCGCGGCAAGATCGGCCGCGGTTTTTACCACCGGTAATTGCAACTGCACCATGCCCAACACCAGGCCATTGGGCGATTTGTTCAGTCCGCCGAGGCCGCTCATCGCACGATACTCAGTTCACCTGGTGCGCCGGCCAGTGTGCGGCGGGTCGAGCAGGTGGCGATCATGATGGCCAGTGTCAGCACATAGGGTGCCGCGTTGTACAGGTAGTAGCCCGACGTGATCCCCACCGACTGCAGCGCCGGTCCCAGTGAGCCGGCACCACCGAACAGCAGCGCGGCATAGAAGCAGTGCACCGGATTCCAGCGCGCGAAGATCACCAGCGCCACTGCCATCAGGCCCTGGCCGCTGGACAGTCCCTCACTCCAGCTGCCCGGGTAGTACAAGGAGAGGAAGGAGCCGCCGATGCCGGCCAGGAAGCCGCCGGCGGCCGTGGCGAGCGTGCGCACGACATTGACGTTGTAACCCATGGCACGCGCTGCATCGGAACTGTCGCCGACCATGCGCACCACCAGGCCCCAGCGCGTATTGCGGAAGGCCCAGGCGAGGAACAACGCCAGCGCAATGCCGATCAGGAACAGCGGGCTCACCTGCAGCGCAGCCTGCACCTGTGGCGCATCCGCCCAGGCGCCGAAAGAAAGCGACGGCAGATTGGGTGCCTTGGGCTGCACGTAGGGCTTGCCCAGAAAGAACGCGAAGCCGGTCCCAAACAGCATCAGCCCGATGCCGACCGCGATGTCGTTGACCTTGGGCAGATTGCAGATCAGGCCATGCAGCAGGCCAAGGAAGAAGCCGGCGATGCCGGCGGCCAGCACGCCGAACCAGGGATTGCCGGTGATGTAGGACACGGCATAGCCGGCCATCGCGCCCATGACCAGGATGCCTTCGAGCCCGAGGTTGATGCGGCCGCTTTTTTCAGTAATGCATTCGCCCAGGCTGACGAACAGGAAGGGCGTACTCACGCGCAACGCTCCGCCCAGCACACCCAGGGGTACTCCCCACCATCCCAGTTCGGTCATGCCGCCACCTCCCGGGGCTTGAATAGTTTGATGCGTCCGTACAAAGTCTCGCTGGCCAGGACCAGCAAAAAGGCCATTCCCTGCAGCACCAACACGGTGGCATCGGGCAGATCGAGGCGGCGCTGCAGCATGCCGCCACTGGCCGAAATGCCGCCCAGCAGGATGGCCACGGGAATGATGGCGAGCGGATTCTGCCTTGCGATGAAGGCCACCAGAATGCCGGCATAACCATAACCGGCCATCAGCGAGGCATTGGCGTTGCCGTGCACGGCGGCGACTTCCACCATGCCGGCCAGGCCGGAGGCGGCGCCGCCGAGAAAGCAGGCCGCCAGCACCAGCGGTCCCACCGGCAGTCCGGCCAGGCGCGCCGCGCGCGCATTGCCGCCGACGATGCGCAAGCCGAATCCCCAGGTGGTGCGCTTCACCAGTATGTACATGGCGATGCAAAAAATGATGCCGAAGCCCAGACCCCAGTGCACGTCCAGGCCGGGAAAATTGCCCAGCATGCTGGCGTCGCCGATGGGCGCCGTGGAGGGCTTGTTCAGGCTGGCCGGGTCACGCAACGGGCCTTCGACCATGTGATTGAAGAGCGCGATGGCGATATAGGTGAGCAGCAGGCTGGAAATGGTTTCGTTGATGCCGCGGTATTGACGCAGCGCGCCGGCGGCGGCGATCCACAGGCCGCCGGACAGCAGTCCGCCCAGTGCCATCGCGATCTTCACGCTGATGGGGGGCATGCCGGTCATGGCATGCCCGATCACGGCGGCGGTGAGTCCGCCCAGCACCAGCGCGCCTTCACTGCCGATGATCATCAGGCCGGCCTGTGCCGGCAAAGCAACGCACAGCGCCGTGAGGATCAGCGGCGCTGCGCGCGACAGCGTGTTTTGCCAGGAAAAGGCGCTGGAGAATCCGCCTTGATAGATCAGGCCATACACCTCCAGCGGATTCTGACCCAGCATCAGCATGAACAAACCGAACAACAGCATGGCCCCGATCAGCGCTCCGACCGGGATGGTCAGCGATTCAAGGGCGGATCCTAGACGCGCAGAAGACATTTTCGGGTCACCCTTGTTTCACTGAGGTCAGACTTTGCCCACCACACCCTCGACCAGGTAGTTCATCTGTTCGAGTACCGGATCGGTCTGCACCAGGCTCTTGCCGGCGGGGATGACTTCCTTGCCGGTGTTGTCCTTCAGCGGTCCCTTGAAGATGACGTAGTCGCCCTTCATCATCGCGGCCTTGGTGGCGTCGGCCTTCTTCTTGGCCGCATCGGGGACTGCCTTGCCGTAAGGCGACATCTTGACGAAGCCTTCCTTCAGGCCGCCGCGCACGAAATTCTTGAACGGTGCGCCGGCAATGGCATCCTTGACGTGCTGTTCGTAGACGGTGAGCCAGTTCCATTCGGCGCCGGTCAGGTAACCCTTGGGTGCCAGCGCCGACTGATTGGCGTGATAGCCGCAGGAGAAGATGCCGCGCTTCTCGGCCGTCTCGATGAGGACCTTGGGACTGTCCACGTGGGAGGTGATGACATCGATGCCCTGGTCGACCATGCTGTTGGTGGCCTCGGCTTCCTTCACCGGCAGTGACCAGTCGCCCGTCACAATCAGCTGGCAGGTGATTTTGGGATCGACGCTGCGTGCGCCCATCAGGAACGCGTTGCAGTTACGCAGCACCTGCGGGATGGGCTTGGCGGCAATGAAGCCGATTTTCTTGGTCTTGCTGGCATAGCCGGCCACAATGCCATTGAGGTACTGGCATTCATCGATGTAGCCGAAGTAGCTGCCGGTGTTGGCCGGATGCTTGCCCGAGGTCCACATGCCGCCACAATGCGCAAAACGTACCTTGGGATATTTTTCCGCCATGCGCAGCATGTGGGGATCAAAGTAGCCGAAGGAAGTCGGGAACAGCAGCGTGACGCCGTCCTGCTCGATCATCGAGCCCATGGTCTTCTGCACGTCGGTGGTCTCGGGGACTTTTTCCTGTTCGACGACCTTGATGCCGGGCATCTTCTTCAATGCGGCGGCGGCCTGCGCCTGCGCCTGGTTGTAGCCATAGTCATCACGCGGACCGACGTAGATCACGCCGACCGTCAACTTCGATTGTGCGAATGCCGGGATCCAGCCGCCCATGGCGCCGGTCGCTGCAACTGCGGCAGCGCCCTTGATCATGTTGCGACGGGACAGGTCTGTGGGTCGTGCAGTCATAAGATCTCCTTGTGGTGTTCGTGAAATGATTGAAATGACCTGGCGTTGCTTGATGAGTGGGTTGGAAAGCATGACCTGTGCCAGCGAGGCGACATGCGTTCCGCCTTGCATGCAAACTGGTATACAAGAAGGAGGTGCCGGTTGCTCCGGTGCTGTCGGCTCACTCGTAAAACGCGAAATTCCTGAACGTGATTGCGCAATTGAAGGGAATCAAAAGGGCGAAATTCGTGTCCCGGGCGGGATGGGGTTTTGCACGCGACCCGGTGCGGTCGGCGACTCCGAACGGTGCGTTAACCGGAATCAGGCGCTGCAAGAGTGCATGACGGTGCGACCGCATCCTGCCAGGGAAGTGGAGGTGTGCCGGCTGTGGTGCGCACAATTCGTGCTAGGGCCTTGACCGCAATGCATGCGCAATGGCTGGGTCGGCGACAACGGTGCCGGCGAGGGTCGGCAGTCGATGCGCGAAAACGAAAAACATCAACCAATGGGCGGGAAAGGTTCTGGCCTTATGACAACACGAGAGACCGTACGCAAAACGGCGTACCCGAACGATCATCTGGCACGCATCGTTTATGACGGCGTAAAAGAGGATCTGTTTGAGTTCAGGCTCATGCCCGGAGAGCGGTTCAGCGAGAACGATCTGGCCACGCAATTCCATGTGTCGCGCACGCCGGTGCGCGAAGCGCTGTATCGCCTGGGACAGGAAGGCTATATTGAAGTGGCGGCAAAGAGCGGCTGGACGGTCAGACCGTTTGATTTTGAGTACTTCGAGAATCTGTATGACGTTCGTATCGTGCTGGAGTTGGCTGCGGTGCGGCGCGTATGCGAGCGTGTGCCCATGCCCGCGCTGGATGAATTGCGGGAGATCTGGCTGGTGCCTCCGGAGGGACGCTCAACCGATTCGGTGAAAGTGGCCCAGTTCGATGAAAGTTTCCACGCGGCGCTGCTGGATGCCTCGGGCAATGCCGAGATGGCCCGCATGCATCGCGAACTCACCGAGCGCATCCGCATTATCCGGCGCCTGGACTTTACCAGCCAGGAACGCATACGCACTACCTATGCCGAGCACGCGCAGATTCTGCGCAAGATCCTGCGCCGCAAGGCCGACGATGCGGCGCTGCTGCTGCGCACCCATATCGAAACTTCCAAGGCGGAAGTGAGAAAGATCACGCTGCATCGGTTGCATACCATGCGCACCCGATCGGCGGGACTGCGCTAGCGAAGGACTGAACAAGGGGGCGATCCCGCAAGGGGACTTCCTTCGGGGCGTGCCCCCTTGTATATCCCCCACTTCCGTGGAAACACGATGTATGCATTCTCCCTATTTGATACTGGCACCGTGTTTCCCTGGATCAAAGAGCTGGCCCGGGTCTTGCTCATGGGAAATCATCTTTCGCCTTTTCCTCCTCTGGGGTGAAAGTATTGTTCGGCCGAGCTGCGAAGCTCGGCCGTTTTTTTTGGTGCGGGAACAACGGCGGGCACAATGGCTGGTACAGCGCGCATTCTGTATTGCAATGCTGACGGATGCTCATCCGCGCGCTTGCACCACATGAGTGCCGGGGCCTCGGCAAATTGCACCATTAAAGTCTGAACGCAAGCCGGAGTGTTTGTATCGATGGCATTTCCGGCAGTGCGCGGTGCCGCGGTAAGTGCCAGCGCATACAGGATTTTTTATCGCAATGCGCCGGATTGCGGGTGTGGCATGGTTCCTGCGACTCCCTGTCTGGCCGCCAGGCGCATTGTGTTGTGGCCGGGCAGTTCTTGAATCCAACAGAATCCAACAATCGGGAGTGTATTCATATGTCTCAGCGGAGAACATTTATCAGGCGTGCCACGTCTCTGGCCGGATCAGTCGCATTGGCGGGCTGGCTGGGGTTGGGGGCCTCGCCGGTAATGGCACAGAACACCATCAAAGTCGGCGTGCTGCATTCGCTGTCAGGCACCATGGCCATCAGCGAAACCGTGCTGAAGGACGTGACGCTGATGGCGATTGAAGAGATCAATGCCAAAGGTGGCGTGCTTGGCAAGAAGCTCGAACCCGTCGTGGTTGACCCGGCTTCCAACTGGCCGCTGTTCGCGGAAAAGGCCCGCCAGTTGCTGACCCAGGACAAGGTGGCCGTCACGTTTGGCTGCTGGACATCAGTGTCACGCAAGTCGGTGCTGCCGGTATTCGAAGAGCTGAACGGACTGCTGTTCTACCCGGTCCAGTACGAAGGCGAAGAACTGTCCAAGAACGTGTTCTATACCGGCGCCGCGCCGAACCAGCAGGCGATTCCGGCTGTCGAGTACCTGATGAGCAAGGATGGCGGCGCCGCCAGGCGCTGGGTGCTGCTGGGCACGGATTACGTGTATCCGCGCACCACCAACAAGATCCTGCGCGCCTTCCTGAAGTCCAAGGGCGTGGCTGATAAGGATATTGACGAGAAGTACACGCCGTTTGGCCACAGCGACTATCAAACCATCGTTGCGGATATCAAGAAGTTCTCCGCCGGTGGCAAGACCGCCGTGGTGTCCACCATCAACGGCGACTCCAACGTGCCCTTTTACAAGGAACTGGGCAACCAGGGCTTGAAGGCCACCGACGTTCCGGTGGTGGCGTTCTCGGTGGGCGAGGAGGAACTGCGCGGCGTTGATACCAAGCCGCTGGTAGGGCATCTCGCGGCATGGAACTACTTCATGTCGCAGAAGAACCCCGCCAACGACGAGTTCAAAAAGAAGTGGGCCGCCTACGCCAAGAAGATGAAGTTGCCCAATGCCGACAAACCGCTGACCAATGATCCGATGGAAGCAGCGTATATCGGCATCAACATGTGGAAGCAGGCCGTCGAGAAGGCCAAGACCACCGACGTCGACAAGGTGATTGTGGCCATGGGCGGCCAGACCTTCAAGGCGCCCTCGGGCATCACCTCCACGATGGACCCCAAGAACCACCACCTGCACAAGGCCGTGTTCATCGGTGAAGTGAAGGCCGATGGCCAGTTCAACGTGGTGTGGAAAACGCCCGGCCCGGTCAAGGCCAAGCCGTGGAGCCCGTTCATTCCCGGCAACGACAAGAAGAAGGATGAGCCCGACGGCAAGAGCAAGACCTCGTAAGGGGCTGCGTCAGAAAATGAACTGATTCTGAGAAGAGGTTTTCAAAAGACTTGTCATTTCGAAGCCGCAGGCTGAGGAATCTGCTTTATGGCCTGCTTTGCAAGCAGATTCCTCGCTACGCTCGGAATGACACGACTGTCAGTTTTCATTTTGGAAACGAGCTCTTGTTGCAGCAGGGTTGTAACGGCAAAGGTGGCGGCGCGAGGCGCGCGCCGCTGTTCTCCTCCACCCGGAATGATCATGAATGTCTTATTGCGCCCGATCCTGATTGCACTGTTGTCACTGCTGTATTGGCCTGCCGCCGCAATGGCCGCATTGCCTGTGGGACTCATGCAGAAACTCGCGCTGGGTGAGAGCGACGAGAAGATTGCCGCGGTCGCGCAGGTGGTGACCGCCGCCGACCCCGACGGCCTGGTATTCCTGCAATCACTGCTCGCCGGTGAAGTGCAAACCGGCGCCGACAAGCAGGTATTCATTGTGCGCGACGGCATGGTCGCGGATGCATTGAGCGGTCGCACCGCCGCCGCGCTTCCCGAAGGCGCCGAGGACGTGGTCCTCAATAATCGCGTGCGCCGCGAAATCGAGTCGGCGGTAGCGGCGCTCAAACTGGTATCTCCCGATCGCGCCGCCCGTCTCGCCGCCGCCAAGGCGCTGGAAGGCGGGGCCGACGAGGGCATGTTGCCGCTGCTGGCCAAGGCGCTGGAAAAGGAAACCGATCCCGAACTCAAGGCGCTGCTGACGCTGATCCAGGCCTCGGTAC
>CANKAJ010000207.1 GCA_947479645.1 Betaproteobacteria bacterium
CGGCCGCCCCGATGCGCGCGTGCTGGGCGGGCCGATGGTGCCCGCGCCCACTGCGGCGCTGTGCAACGGCTACTACGGCCATGTGCTCGAATTCGACGACACGCACGACGAAGCGGTGCTGCATGCCGGCTCAGCGGCGATACCCGCGGCATTCGCCGCGGCCGGACTGCGCGGTTCGGTCTCGGGCGCCGAGTTCTGCGAGGCCATCCTGCTCGGCATCGAGCTGACCTGCCGGCTGGGCATGGGCACGCGGCTCAATCTGGTCGAGAGCGGCTGGATCTACACGGCCATATTCGGACACTTCGGCGCCACACTGGCTGCAGCGCGCCTCATCGACCCACGACCAGAGGTGCTGCGCAACGCGCTGGGCGTCGTCTACTGCCTGGCCAGCGGCAACCATGAGTCCACACGTGAAGGCAAGGTCACCAAGCATGTGCAGCCGGGATTTGCCGCTGCGAATGCCATCACCGCCAGCCTGATGGCATGTCGCGACCTGGACGGCATCAAGCAGCCCATCAGCGGCGAGGACGGCCTGGCGCGCGTCTATCTGCACGGACAGTTCGAACCCGCTCGCGCGGTGGATCGCCTCGGCACGTTTTACGAATTCGATCGCCTCTCTATCAAACCCTACCCGAGTTGCCGGCTCACGCACCCTGCCATCAGCGCCGCCCTCGACATGTACAAGCTGCTGGGCGCAGACGCGAAGAACATCGAGCGTGTGGAACTGGTGATCGGGCCGCAGGCGCATGACGTGGTCGGGCGCGACGCGCCGGAGCGTCGCTCACCCGTGAAGCCGGTGAATGCCCAGTTCAGCATCTACTGGTGCGTGGCTATAGCCCTCGCCTATGGTGAATTGACGCCGATCCAGCTCGAAAGCGAAATCCCGCCCTCACCGAAGATTGCCGAGGCCATTGCGCGCATCTCCTGCCGTGCCGATCAGACCGACTCGCGCGATGTCGGCGGCTGCACGCTGCGCGTGCATGGCCCGTTCGGCACAAAAGAAATCACCCAGACCAATGCCAAGGGGCATCCGGACTTTCCGCTCAGCGATGAAGAACTGCTGGAGAAATTCCGCGCCAACCTGCGCTATGCCAAAGTTGATCCCAAACGCGCCGAAGACATCGCGCGCGGGCTCCTCGACCTGGATGCGCTCTCCGATGTGCGCTCGCTGGCTGACGCCATCGCCGGCGCCATCGCAAACTGAGCGTCGCTTTCAAAATAACTTGTCATTCCGAGCGTAGCGAGGAATCTGCTTTTACTTTGGGTTCCACAGCAGATTCCTCAGCCAGGGCTTCGGAATGACACTATTCCACGGTTTCATTTTGAAACGCTAAAACAACACATGACCGAACAGCGACTACCCTCCTTCTCACACGTTGTCCCCGCTATTCGCATCCACTGCGGCGAAGACTGCCTGCGCCAGTTGCCTGCCGAACTGGATCGCCTGGGTGCCAAGCGCGCCGTGATTTTCTGTGGGGGCAGTATTGGCGCCAGCCTGGAATTGAAGCAGGTCATCGCGGCATTGGGTGCACGTCATGCCGGCACCTTCGCCGGGGTGCGCTCGCACAGCCCGCTGCCGGCGGTGCTGCAGGGCGCGGCGGCGCTGCGCACCTTCGAGGCCGACGCCGTCATCGCGGTGGGGGGCGGCTCCGCGGTGGTGAGCGCGCGCGCCTCCAGCATCGCCCTTGCCGAAGGGGACAACCTTCACGAGTTGTGCACGCAGTTTCCGGCCAGCAAACCGCCTTTCAGTCCGAAGCTGTCACGGCCCAAGCTGCCGCAACTGGTGATTCCAACCACGCCGACCTCGGCCTATGGGAAAGCCGGAACGGCCGTGCGCGACCCGGTGGCTGGCCGTCGCCTCACGCTGTTCGATCCCAAGACCCGCGCACAGGCCCTGTTCCTGCATCCGGCCATGGCGCTGACCGCGCCGCGGGAGCTGGTGCTGGATGCCGCGCTGCAGGCGTTCGCTTCGGCGGTGCAGGGACTGGAATCGCGCAAACACGAGTCGCTCGCGGATGCGCTGCTCATGCATGCGCTGCGCTTGTCGGTGCAGCACCTGCCCAACATCGACGGCCCGGATGCCGCCAGCGCACGCCTGGAACTCATGCAGGCCGCCTTCCTCGCCGGACAGGGCACCGATTACGCTCCCACCGGCATCGCCGCCTCCCTGACACACAGCATCGGCGCGCGCTTTGGCGTGGCCAATGGCGGCTGCAACGCGCTGCTGCTGCCAAGCACGCTGGGCTTCAATTCGAAAGTGACTCTGGACCGCATGCCGCTGATCGCCGAAGCCCTTGGCGCCGGCCGTTTGAGCAATGGCGCGGAGGCACTGCAGGCCGCCAGCGACGCCATCCGCAATCTGCTCGCCGCAATCCGGGCGCCGCAGCGCCTGCGCGACTCCGGCATCACCCGCGACTCATTGCAGGAGTTGGCCGGCGACGCCATGCAGGACTGGTTCCTGCATCTCAATCCGCGCAAGGTGACATCGCCTGATGAATTGCTGGGCGTGCTGGAAGCCGCCTGGTAAATCGCGCGGCTGAAGGGCAGAATTCAGTCGCCGATCGGAAATTTATTATTATCAATTAATTGATTTAAGCTCCGACTGGATATGACTTATTGAAGTATTGATATCATCCTATCCAACCGGAACAGGCCCGCCACCTTGCGCAGCTTGGGCTACCCGCGTTTCGTTAGCCGCCCTTGAAAAACGGCACCAGTGTGTCCACGAACAACTGCGGCGTCTGCAATGCCATGAAGTGTCCCGTCTCGGCCGGCACATACTTTGATCCGGCAATGGCGCTGGCAACCCGTTGCGCCAGTTCCGGCGGGCGCTGGGAATCGTACTTGGCACCGATCACCAACGTGGGCGCCTTGATGCGCGGGTACTCGGGCGTGAGGTCCACCGTATGCATCATGCGCGCCTGCGCCGAGAACGACGCCGGCGTGTTGCACACCCAGCGCGACTGGTAGCGGCGAAAGCGCTCCCGATCCGGGGCACGCAGATTCTCCGGATAGGACCGATCATGGCTCGCCTGCATGGAGGCACGTATGCCTTCGCGCTCAACCAGGGCCGCGCGCTCCAGGCTCTGCGGGCCGCGGGCCGCGTTATTGCCGGTGTTGGGGCTGGCCAGCGCAAGCCTGGCAACCCGCTCAGGATGGCGTGCTGCGAATCCGACTGAAAAATCACTGCCCATGGCGCAACCGGCCACATGCACGGGCGCCGTGATTTTCAGCGCGTCCAGCAGCCCGGCCAGATCGGCGACCACCATGTCAAAAGTCAGCTCGCGCGCCTTCTCGGAAAACCCGAATCCGCGCTGGTCGTAACGCAGGACGCGAAATTCCTTCTCGAACCCCGGCAATGCCTCCTCGTAACTCTCCAGACAACCACCGGCCTCATGCACCAGCACCAGCGTGTCCTTGCCGGAACCACTCAATTCATAGCGCAGGCTGGCGCCGTTCGCTTCGATCCATGGCATTGCTCTTCTCCTTGTTGTTAAGTTGCCAATTCTGGTTTAGGGCACACAACGCTTGACTATCCGTGACTCCGCCTGCCTCGAACGGAAAATAACGACCAATCACTATTCCTTCAGCAATCCCGCCTTCTGCATGATGTCGCGATAGACGACTTTTTGCTGGTTCAGATTCTTGACGACCTGCTCGGGCGCAACGTAGGTCGGCAATGCATCGAGCTTGACTAGAAACTGCTGGAACTCCTTGTCATTGGCAGCCACCTCAAAGGTTTTTACCAGCTTGTCGGAAATGTCTTTGGGAAGCTTGTCCGGTCCCACCACAAAATGGGTGGACTCGATACTGACGGAATAGCCGAGTTCCTTCAGGCTGGGGATATTGTTGTAGGGCGCCGATGCACGCCGGGAACCGACCACCCCCAGGAACGCAATGTTGCGGGATTCCAGCTGGGCCTTGGCCGGCCCAAGACCCATGATGCCCACATCCACATGCCCTCCGGCCACCTGGGCGGCTGTATACCCCGCACCGCCGGTCTGCGGAATGATGTTGAATTTGACGCCGGTGGCTTCTTCGAGCTCCCTCGAAGCGAACCACCAGATGTAGCCCACACCACTGGTGCCCAGCGATACCGTACCGGGACGCGCGCGTGCCTGAGCCAGCACTTCTTCAACATTCCTGAACGGCTTTTCTGTCCGGGTTGACGCAAACAGCACCGGAACAATCGTGGCATAGCCGCCCAGGATGGAAAATTCGCTGTGATCATAGGGCAGCAGTCCCTGCAGCTTGTTGGTGGCCACGGTTGCCGCGCCCCAGCCGATGGTGTAGCCATCCGGCTTGGCATCATGCACCTGCCGATAGCCAATGCTGCTGCCGGCGCCGGGCTTGTTCAGCACCAGCACCGGTTTGCCGAGCATGTCGGATACTTTATGAAGAAATGGACGCGCCAGCACGTCACCATCGGATCCGGCCTCCACCGGAATGATGAACTGCACAGGCTTTGACGGATAGACCTCCGCCGCGCTTGCATCCATCCGGACAAACTGCACTGCCACCAACAAGCCGAGAAACAGATTGCGCTTCATCATCGTCTCCTAATGTAGTGACTCAATTGACTACGCTGCAGGAAAAACTTGCTTCCAGTACTTCTCCAGAACGGCCTTGTTATCCAGTGAAATCTTCAATTTCCCTTGTTCGATGTCGCGCGTGATGTCGCAGATGGCCTGGTTTGCCGGCGCCGGCACGTTCACGGCACGCCCCTTCTCCACGACCAGTCCGTTGATCTGATCGACCTCACACAGACGACCTCTGAGATGGTCGTGATAGATGCACGAATGCGACTCTTTGGTGATGTTCATGAGAATCGTCCGGACATTCTTTTCCAGCATGTCGTCAGGCGCGGCCAGCATGTCTTCGGCGGTCATCCCAAACAGGGGCTCCAGACGGTAGCCGAGCGCCTGGCCCACTTGCAGACTTTCACGACCCGTCTGCATGACCCACCTGAACAGCGCATCCTCTTCGGCAACCTGCCAGTTGTAAATCCCCAGCATTCCGCTCAGTCCCATGACCATGCAGTTGGCGATCAGCTTGGTCCACTTCACGCCCCAGATATTGGAGCTGGTCTCGATGATGCCGGTGCACTTGAGGATATCGGCGATTTCCTGCAGCCTGGGCGTCATGCGGCCGTGCAACTCGCCCACTGACAGCCAGGTATGCGGCTGACTGGTGATCCGCCTGACGCGACCGGGCTCGAACAGATGGGCGGCCAGTTCGATGGCGCTGCCAATGTCGCGTTGATAACCCACCGCCGGCGCAATCAACTCATCATTCATGCTGTTCTGTATCGACACCAGCACGCCGTCGGACTTCAGGTAAGGCTTGATCAGCTCAACCATCCAGCGCGTGTCATAGGACTTGGCGGTCAGGAATACGATGTCGAAATTCGGCTTCAGCGTCGCCAACTCGCACAGGTGTGCCGCCTTGACCGGCACATGCATATCGCCTTCTTTCATCAGGATATGCAGGCCGTTGGCCTTCATGGCATCGACGTGAGCCGGCCACTGATCGATCAGCATCACATCGTGCCCTGCCTTGGTCAGATCAGCACCGATGCTGCTGCCGATTGCACCGGAACCCAGTACCGCCATCTTTTTTTTCATATGAACTCCTCCTTGGTTCTTTTTCTGCAACGGTGCCAACCCGCTGGAGCGGGCACCGCTGAAACCCGGACAGCCTACAGCAAGCTCTCCAGCTTAGCCAAGCTATCCGGGCTCATAACGACCAGGCTACCGATACCGGTATGGGAGAAAAGCGCGCGCAGCGCGCAAAATAGGATGACGTATTGTGATAATAATGTTTTTAATAACTGTCTTTATCAATATATTTTATATTAATAATGATATTAATGATTTTATGGATTCCTTGTGAATGCCGATCCGATACACGACCATGGGCAGTCTCATCTGGCCAGGGGTCCGGAATTGGAGTTGATGCTGAGAGCAGGGGAGGTTCCTCCGCGCACTGCCAACTTGCGGAGTCACAACATCAATGGTGTTGTGACCCTTCGGTATTGACGCAAGGCTCAAAGCACGCTCTGCGGCCTCGCCTCGGGCTTCACCAGCAGCATCTGCACATCGCCGATCGCCCGCTCCTCGAAGCCGCCCTCGCAATAGCAGAAGTAGAACTCCCAGAGCCGGATGAATTCCTCGCTGTAGCCCAGCGCGCGCACCTGGCCACGGTTCGCCAGCAGCTGTGCGCGCCACAGGGCCAGGGTGCGCGCATAGTGCGGGCCAATGTCGTCCATGTGAAAGAGCTTCATGTCGGTGGCGCGCGCAACCGAAGCGGCCATGGCCGAGACCGAGGGAATGCAGCTCCCCGGAAAAATGTGGCGCTGGATGAAATCCACCGAGCGTCGCGCTGAATCGTAGCGCTGATCAGCGATGGTGATGGCCTGCAGCAGCAGCATGCCGTGCGGCGCGAGCAGCGCGGAGCAACGACCGAAGTAGTTGTCGTAGTACTCATGGCCGACCGCTTCGATCATTTCGATCGAGACCAGGCGGTCATACTGGCCGCGCAGGTCGCGATAATCCTCCAGCAGCAACTGCACGCGACCCGTGAGGCCGGCGCGCGCAATGCGCTCGCGCGCCAGATCGTGCTGCTGGCGCGAGATGGTCGTGGTGGTGACATGGCAGCCATAATGCTGCACGGCATGCATCGCGAAACTGCCCCAGCCGGTGCCAATCTCGAGCACCCGGTCGCCGGGTTTAAGTTCAAGCTTGCGGCAGATGCGATCGAGTTTGGCGATGGAAGCCTGCTCCAGGGTCATGTCGTCGCGCTCGAACACGGCGCTGGAGTACATCATGGTCGGGTCGAGAAACAGCGCGAAGAAATCATTACCGAGGTCGTAGTGCGCGGCAATGTTGCGCCGGCTGCCGCTACGGGTGTTGCGCGAGGCGAAGTGCAATGCTTTCTGGATGGGCGCGGTCAGGCGCGCCAGGCCGCTGTCCATGCCGTCCAGCACCTTGCGATTGCGCAACATGATGCGCACGAGGCCGGTGAGGTCGTCGGTGCTCCAGTCCCCCTGCATGTAGGACTCTCCCGCGCCGATGGAGCCGCCAAAAGCCAGTTCGGTCCAGAAGCGCCGGTCATGCACGCGCAGTTTCACTGAGAGCGGACACGCCGCGGTGTGGCGACCAAAGCGCAAGGTTTCGTTGCCCTGCGCCAGGACGATTTCGCCCTCATCGAGCAGTGCGAGCCGGTCGCACAAGGCGCGTTCGGCGAAGGCTTGCAGGAAATCCGGCTTGGGGGTGCGGGCCGGGCGGCCGGGTAGCGCGAGGACGTCGGTTTTCATGTGGGTCGGGCTGCCGATTGAGGATGGGAATGAATGGGGATGCGTTTCAGCCAGAGGCGAAAGGCCTCCCAGTAAATGGCGATGATGACCTTGGCGGTCATCGCCGGATGCGCGATCAGGGTGGCGGCGAGCCTGGCGCCGGTGATCTCGCTTCGTTGCAGCGACAGCGTGGCATCGAACACGCGCTCGCCGCCTGCAGCCCCGGAGACGAGCGCGGTATGGATGCCCAGTTGCTGGCGCGGCGCGCCGAAGCGCCAGTCATACAGCAGGTCCATGGGCATGAAGGGCGAAACGTGAAAGTCCTTGCTGAACCGAAAGCGCAGCACGCCGGCCCTGCACTCGGCTTTGGCGGCATCCAGCACATAGCAGTGACGCTCGCCCCACGGGGTGTTGTTCACTTCGGCGACGATTGCGGCGAGACGCTCACCATCACCGTCGCCGTCGCCTTCGCCTTCGCCTTCATAGCAGTAAAAAAAACTCACCGGATTGAAGCAGTAACCGAAATAGCGCAGATGCGTGAGCAACCGGATCGCGCCGGTGGGGCGCACCCCGAGCCGCTCTGCGACCAACTCACGCACACAGTCCGCAAGCGGCCGCGCGGGATCGCCGAGGTGATCACGGCGATCGAAGCGCGCCAGCGCCACGCGCCGCGCCGACCACAGCCAGCGGCCGCGAAACACCACATCCAGCTCGGCAAGGTCCAGCCAGGCCAGCATCACACGGTAGCGAAAGCCATGTGCGCGCGGCGCATGGCGGCGGTGTCTAAGCCACCCGCTGTAAAGGGCGCTGTGCATGCGCGTTCTCCTCGAAATGCCGTAACGC
>CANKAJ010000208.1 GCA_947479645.1 Betaproteobacteria bacterium
GTGATGTGCTTGCAGGCCATCCGGATATCGATGCCGTGTATGCCTATTCGAAAGGCAAGCACAGAACTGACGGGCAGACCCTCCTCGGGGTGTATTGGGCGCGACTGCGCATGCTGATGAATCTGCGCAGCCGGCATTTCGATTGCGCCATTCTGGCCGCGCCCGGTGAGCAATCGCGGGCGCTGGGCTATGCCCGCTGGATCCGTCCGCGTCACATCCTGGGATACGTTGCGTCCGGGGCAGACCCAGGCGGGATTGATCTTGCCGTGCATGACGAGGCTCAAAGCCAGCCGCACGAAGTCGAAAAGGTATTTGCGCTGCTGGCGCCACTGGGTATCGCGGGGCCGCCCCCAGCTGCTCGAATTGCACCGTCGGCGCAGGCTCTGGGGGAAGTTCGTGACAATATTCTGCGCGCGGGCTTGCCGGGCAACGGGCCGCTGGTTGCCTTGCATATCAGCGCCCGCAAACCCAGTCAGCGCTGGTCGCTCGAGTCATTTGCGCAACTTGCACGGGGTTTGCATGTGGGGTATCGGGCCCGCTTCCTGCTGTTATGGGCGCCGGGCGGGAACGACAATCCCTTGCATCCCGGCGATGACTCCAAGGCAGAGACACTGAAAAAAATGTTGCATGACCTGCCGGTGCTGGCTTACCCGACGCGGCAGCTTGCCGGGTTGATTGCAGCACTTGCGGCGAGCGACATCGTGGTTTGTCCCGATGGAGGCGCCATGCATCTGAGTGCAGCGCTGGGAAAGCCCATTGTGTGTCTTTTTGGAGATTCCGACCCGTCGCGCTGGCGGCCGTGGGGTGTTCCTCAAAGGGTGTTGCAGGCAACCAGCCGCGATGTCGCCGATATTTCCAGTGCTGAGGTGATGACCGCAGTGAACGAATTGGTGAACGAATCGGGTATTGGGACGGTGGATCCGTCGTAACCAACGTTGGGGTTTGGGTGAGCTACCGGCTGTTCGAGATCGTCGCAGCCAAAGTCGTTTTTCGATGCCCAAGGCCAAGCAGCATGCCATTGAGCGCCCAAAACAGTAATGCAGCGTCACGCATGAACATGTCGTTGACCAGATTACGAGCCAGAACACCGATGACAAGGACAATGCCGCAGGCGCCGAGCATTCTCAATGCTGCATCGGCTGATCGCCAGAAGCGGAGGTATTCCCGAAGCAAGGCGCCCCAAACAAGAAGTAGTACAAGGATGCCGGGATAGCCCATTGCCAGTCCATAATTGAGAACAAGGTTATGCGGATGCCAAAGCTCGGTATTTTCAGGTGGAATGAGATCGGGATAGGCCTTGCTCATGGTGCTGCGCCCGAAGCCCGCTCCAATCAACGGATGCTCCACGATGCGTTCGGCGACTTTCGGCCAGAACCTGATGCGCGTGTCATTTTCCATTGTCACGCTGGGGAACGGATTCTTCTCAAAACGGCTGATTTGGGAACCCAGGAGCGCAGTCGCAGCCAGCAAAAGCGCCAGCAACAACGCAACTGCAATTCTTGCCCGATTGAGACCAAGACTTCCACCATAAAGAATCATGCCAATGGAAAGTTGCAGGAAAATGATGGGCCAGATAATGCGCTGCTGGCAGAAAAAACCGGCTATCAACAAGATTACCGATACGCACAGGGCAAAGCTCCGCAAGCGCATGTCCTTGAAATAGAACCCCAGCAGAGCCATCGCCGGGAAAATGGTGACCAGATACGTCGCAAATGCAGCGGTGCCACCGTACCCACCGCCCTGGTTCCAGTAACCGTTGATAAAAACGAAGGCCAGCGCCCAGGCGCACAGCACGAGTGCCCCTGAGGCAAGGGAAAGCAACATCCATTTCATGCGGTGTTCATCGCGGCAAGCTGCAAAAAATGCAACATACGCCATGATTGAGTAGCCAAGTTCGTTCTTGACTTCACCCAGACTGTAAGCCGGATCTACTGCATAGAGTATGGACGCCGCGGCGATGATCGCCCAGGCAATCAGTGGCAATTTTATTGGAAGCGTGGCTGGTGTGAGCTGCCGCCAACGCAATATAGCGAGCAAGAAAGCGGCAGAGAGGCAAAGCAAACGAAAAGCGACAGTTCCAGGAAACGGGAGAATGAACAAAAGCGCGGCAAAAGGAATCAGGAAGAGTTGCTGGGTCATGCGTGGCACTGCTATCTGAGAACTTGATGGGATAGGTGGAATAGGCCAAAGCTGTGATTGCCTTTGCCATTGTGGATATTGGAATCAGTCACCGCAGTATTCTACCTGTGAACAATTGAGCCTTGATGGTGTGCCATGCAACTACCTTGAAAGGGTGACTGCAGACTCATACAATCCATCGGTGGGATATGTTCGAGATCAATTTCAGCTTATCCTATCCAGGCCGTCACGCCTTTCAGACGCGTGGCTTCATTTGATTCTTCCTGAATAACGCACATAACCTTGTACGCTTCCCGATTACAGCGTTTTCTCGCTTCAGCCAAGGCCGGATTGAGGCGGCGGCTTGTCGAGGGGGCACGCCGCTCATATGCACAATGCGGTGAAGACCTGATCATCGACTTTCTTTTCACATTGCTGAAGCCTGCCCAAGTTCGCTACCTGGATATTGGCGCTCACCATCCCACCTATCTCAGCAATACCTACCTTTTCTATGAGCGCGGGGCCTCCGGTGTTTGCGTGGAACCCGACGCGGCGCTGGCAGGTGCATTTTCGCGCACACGACCAAGGGACATTTGCCTGAATGTGGGGATTGCCCCGACCGAGGGCGTGGCGGATTTTTTCCATATGAGCACCCCGACGCTCAATACGTTTTCGCGTGAACAGGCGGAGCAGTATGAATCCTTCGGGACGCAGCATATTGAACGCGTTACTCCGGTTCCGATCCGCAATATCAACAAGGTGATTGAAGAGTATTTTGAATCCGCGCCTGAACTCGTCTCTCTGGACGTGGAAGGGCTTGATCTGGCGATACTGAAGAGTCTTGATTATTCCAGGCATCGTCCTGCCGTCTTTTGCATTGAAACCTTGTCATTTACCGAAAATCAAAGCGAACACAAGCTGGACGAGATAATTGAATGGATGAAAGCGCAAGGCTATATGCTATACGCTGACACCTATGTCAATTCGGTCTTTGTTGACAACGAAACCTGGAAAAAACGCGGAAACTGATGCGTGCCTTCCTGCGTAACTGGTTGCTCGCTTTCCTGGTCCCGCGCCCACTGATCGGGATATTCTTTCTTCCAAGGTATTTCAGGCATTGGAGAGAGTACCGAAAACTATCCAGCGGCAATCCCCTTGCCTGGCGTGATGCCTATCCCTGTCTGGGCGATTGGGTTACAGCGACCCCTTTCGACGCCCACTATTTTCACCAGGGAGCGTGGCTTGCGCGGCAACTGGGCCATAAGAAGCCGCCCCTGCATGTGGATATTGGCTCCAGCGTGCTGACCATGAGCGTGATCAGCGCAGTCACGGAAACCGTATTTCTTGACTATCGTCCGTTGCAAGTTCGCATCACCAATCTGCATTCGGTATCGGGAAGCATTACCAGTTTGCCCTTCGGTGATAAGGGGATCTCGTCACTGTCATCTCTGCACGTGATTGAACATATTGGTCTTGGCCGCTATGGTGATCCGATCGACCCGCAAGGCAGTGTAAAGGCTGCCATTGAACTGGCAAGGGTTCTCGCACCGGGTGGTCGCCTGTATGTTTCCACACCAGTGGGCAGAGAGCGTGTTTGCTTCAATGGGCATCGGGTTTTTCATCCGAATACGGTGGCAGACATGTTCAAGCCACTTTCCCTTGAAAGCTTCTCGGTAGTAGACGATGCAGGTGCATTAAATCGGGATATATCGACTTCGCAGGCGGCAGACCTGGAATACGGCTGCGGGCTCTTCGTTTTTGTCAGAAATTCCTGATGTCCGCTTCAGATCCAGGACGGCCAACAGTCATTACAAAAATTGTTGGGGGGCTCGGGAACCAGCTTTTCTGCTACGCCGCTGCCCGCCGAATGGCCTTGCTGGGCGGCGCCGACCTGTGTCTCGATACCAATTTCTTTCGTTCCGATATCTATTACGGCAGGGAATATCGACTCGACCAATTCCCTTTGCCTGCCCACCAGATCCGGCACAATCGCCTGCTGCTGCCGGCAGTGGCCGATACGTACTGGTGGCGGGTCAAGCGGAAAATAGCAGGGACCGGGATTCTTCCCGGGGCGGATTACCTGATTGAACGCGACCCGCATGAGTTCGACGCGCGTTTGCTCAGCCACAAAATCACTCGGAACACCTATCTGGATGGTTACTGGCAGGACGAGCGATATTTTGCCGAGGTCGCGGAGCAGCTCAGGATTGATTTGCACCTGAAGCCCGACCTTAATGATGAGCAGCGCGAACTGAAGGCGCGCATGGTCTCGTCTAACGCAGTTGCCATACACACAAGGCGAATGCAATACGCCGTGTCATCCGTTGGACAAGGTGATGGATCATTGACGCCGTCCTACTATCGCCGGGCACTGGAGACCATGCTCGACCTCACGAAGTCGCCGGTGTTCTTCTGTTTCGGTGATGACCCGGAATGGTTTGCGCAGTGGTGGCCGGCGACCGTTCCCAGGACCGTTGTGCACCACGCCGGTCCATTGGGTGAGGTCGCTGACTTTTGGTTCATGACCCAGTGCCGCCACTACATTATTGCCAACAGCACGTTCAGCTGGTGGGCGGCCTGGCTTGGAAGTGCACCGGACAAGAAGGTGCTTGCACCGAAAAGACAGGGTCTTGCTTACGCCATCCCGAGTGCATCGGGATGGATTGATCTGGATTGGTGAAGGCGGCGATGGGTGAGACGCGCTTGCAAGCCGGGACGAAGACGAGAAAAAAGCTGTGCTGGGTAACAACTAGCCCGCTGATCGTCAACTCCGCCCTGATTCCGCACCTGCTGCGGCTGTGCGAAGACTATGAGGTAACGCTCGTGGTCAACGCTTCGGAAGGCACGGCACTCAAACCCTTGCCCGGACTGGAGATCGTGTCGATCCCGATTCTGCGAGAAATATATCCGCGGGACGATGCATGCGCGCTTTGGCAACTGATTCGCCTGTTCCGAAAACGGAAGTTCGATCTCGTGCACTCCTACGGGCCCAAGTCGGGATTGCTCACTTCGCTGGCGGCCTGGATTGCGCAGATACCGATCCGGCTCCACACCTTTACCGGGCAGGTATGGGTTACCCGCCATGGACCAATGCGGCGGATATTGAAGGCAGCCGACAGGATCATTGCGGAGCTGGCGACGGCTGTGCTCACAGACAGTAATTCGCAGAAGGACTTTCTTGTGAAGAACGGGATCGTTCGCGAGGAAGCGTGCACGGTGCTGGGAAGCGGCTCGGTGAGTGGGGTCAATACAACCCGCTTTAAAGCCAATCCGCTTGCCCGGGAGGCTATTCGCAAGGAATTGGTAGTGCCCAGTGATGCCGTAATGATTCTCTTCCTTGGCCGCCTGAATGCGGACAAGGGCATACCGGAACTGCTGCGCGCCTTTGGTCACCTGTTCAACAAGCATCCCAATGTATTTCTTGCTCTGGTTGGTCCTGACGAAGGCGATTGCCTGAAGGAGGTCTCGAACATGGGAGCCGCTTCCGCACAAATCAGGCACCGAGGGTACACCCCGATACCCGAGGACTTTGTTGCCGCTTCCGATATGCTGTGTCTGCCCAGTCACAGAGAGGGTTTTCCCCTGGCTATTATCGAAGCCGCAGCGGCCGGTGTTCCAACGGTCGCCTCGCGCATCTATGGCATTTCCGACGCAATAGTGGACGGTCATACGGGTTTGCTGCATGCACTGGCCGATCCAATTGATCTTGCCGTGCAACTTGAACGCCTTGTTGCCGACCCGGATTTACGCTGCAAACTCGGGGAGAACGCGCGTCTTCGTGTGATGGCGGAATTTACCGAAGCAAGACTGACAGGGGAGTTGGCCCGTTTCTATCAGCGCTTGCAATGAACGCCTCCCGGCTCTCGGGGCAGTACGGTCGTTAGACGGGGGTTACATTGCGAATTTTGGCGGCCGAACTGGATGCGCGTCTGCGATGAGAAAATCGCCCCAAGAGACGAAATATGCTTGCCAGCAGGGCTCGTGGCAGCAGTTTTTCGGCCAGCAGCCAGAAAAAATAAATCCACAGAGGATACGTTGAAGGACGCTGACGCCAAAGCCTCCAGCTCTTGAACAGCCTTTTCAGGCTGTACAGATCAGAGTGCTTGTTTCTGATTCCCGCCCATAGCTCGCTGCGTATCTTGTTCGAGATGCTTTGTAACATGCCGCCAGTTGAAACCCGGTAGTGAAACAGGGGTTCCTGCACAACTGCCGCACCGCCGCCCAAGGCGGACAGCCGGATGTTGAAATCCCAGTCTTCAAAACCGCGGCGCATGGTTTCATCATAGCCCCCCAGCCTTGCAAAGACCGATTTGCGATACAGCAAGCAATAGGGCAATTGATTCAAAAATAATTGCTCGAAGAAATTGAAGTGCTTGACCAGAACGCCGCTTGCCTCGCCTTCCAGCTGGATGTAACTGAAGGCGAAATCGGCTTGTTCGTTTCTTGCCAACGCGTCGACAAGCCTTTGAACAAAGGTCGGCTCCAGCCAGTCGTCCGAATCCAGGGGAAGGATGAACTCCCCGATCCCTTCCCGGATTCCCGCATTTCGCGCGGCAGACAAGCCTTTATTTGTCTGTCTAATCAGTCGAACCTCGCTGCCAAGTCGTTCCAGGCAATAAAGCGTGTCAGGGTCGGTAGAACCATCGTCGACGACAAGAACCTCAATGGCCGTATAACTTTGGTCATTGACGCTCTTGAGGGTTTCCCCCAAAAACTTGTGGGAGTTGTAACAAGGAATAACGACCGAAACGATGGGGCTAGTTGATGAATAGGTCATGGAGCAGAGGCATGCATTTGCTGCGAGTAATCTGGCTAGATCGCAGCGCTTTCAAACGCTCTGTCAGACATTGCCATAAGTCGTATTTCGTATCATCGCGAACCCCTTGATCAGTTCCTGAATGCCGAAATCAAGGGAATAAGCCGGCTTGAACCCGGCAGCTTCAATCTTGGCGTTGGAAACAATATAGTTGCGCTGATCGGGGTCTTTGCCAATCGGCGCTTCAACAAAGGTGAAGTCGGGAACCCGCTGTTTGATGGCATTGCATAGTTCGGCTTTTGACACATTGGCATCGGATAGACCTACGTTGTAGATCTGGCCGTTCATTGACCCGCTGTTGTCGATGCCATGCAGGAAGGCTCGCGTCACATCCCGCACATGTATGTAGTTGCGTTTGAAGTGTGCTTCGAACAGCACCACGAACCGATCATGCACGGCCCGGTAGGTAAAGTCGTTGACAAGGAGGTCGATGCGCATGCGTGGTGACATGCCGAAGACGGTCGCCAGTCGGAAGCTGATGGCATTGGCGTGTTGCATCAACTCCTTTTCAACCTTCACCTTCTCAATCGCATACAAGGACATTGGTCGCAGCGGAGACTCCTCGGTGCAGAAGTTGTTCTCGTCTCCGCTACCGTAGGCGCTGTTGGTCGTCGGCATCAGAATGCGTTGCTGCTTGCTCACGTTCTTGAGCATCATGATGATCGCATCGTGGTTAGTGCTCGATGCGCCGACCGGGTCGCGCGCGCAGAGCGGTGCGCCAACATAGGCGGCCAGCGGTATGATGATGTCGGCCTTCTTGATCAGCGGCAGCATGTTGCTTTCGATCCGGACATCGCCCCGGACAACATCAAAGTTGGGTAGGTGACAAACATGCGCCAGACTGTTCTGGTTGTACATGAAGTTGTCAATCACGGTGACCTTGTGCCCTTTGGCGAGCAATTCGGGCACCATGGTCGATCCCAGGTAGCCAGCGCCCCCTGTGACGAGAATGTTGTAGCTCATGTTGTTCCTTTCAA
>CANKAJ010000209.1 GCA_947479645.1 Betaproteobacteria bacterium
AACCATAGGGTCTTATTTTCTGGATCAAATGAGATTCCTGGACCCCAATTTGTCCAGTCGGAAGAGTAGCGCTCAATAGGAACTTGAAATGAATGTAATAGCTCGCCGGCAAGGTTGGTCATCGTAATTTTCGGCCCTAATTTTTGAGCCGATAAATCTATAAAGGCGACTTTGGAATTTTTAAGCGTCGGCAATAACTCAAGTAATGTCTTATCAAACTCCATTATTTTTAATGGGTTTGTGTGTCCTATTAATGGATGCAGGACACACGAAAATAAAACCAAAAAACGCACGATTGTTGTTCGCATTGAAGCCTCCTCGTTTTTCGGGCCAGTTGGTGGCGAATTCGTAGTTTAAGCAGCCTCCGGGATCTGAAACAGCCCGCGACAATGGCCGCGCCAGCCGTAACTGCCTAATTGCGCAATTCTATGCGGCTGACTGCCGCCCGCGCAAACACCGCTCCCTGCTCCTGCCAATCCAGCGGCATCACCCTGCGCAGCACGCTCTCCAGATTGACCGCCGCATCGGGATTGGCGAGCAGTGGCTCCATAACCGCCGGGGCCAGCAGCATCAAGCGCAGCAAGCGCCGGGCCTGCGTTACATCGATGCCTTCGGCAGCGGCTATATCAGTGATCGACCAAAACTTGCCTTCATCGAGCAACCGCTGCCAGTAGTGCGCCAGCCCCAGCGCGCGTATCAAAGGGGTGTTCTGCGCCACCTTGCGCTTGGTTCGCTCTGCTGCGGCCTCCACCGTAAACGCCTGCGGCGCATTCAGCGGCGTGATTATTTCGCGCCTGATGCCGCGTTTGACCAGTGTCCAGGGGATGAAGGTCTCCATCTGCCCCCCGCCCGCAGGACAAGGGATTTGGGGGGGCACCGGTTTGCCAGTCAGCACGCCTTTGTCCATTTTTGCCATTTGGCGTCCTATTCGAAGTTGGTGATGATGTCGCGCTGAGCCTGCCAGTCCACCGGCAGCGGGTTGCGCTGAAACCACATCAGCGTCAGCCGCCGGGGCTGGCGACCAGCCATCAACTGATCTGAACCTCACGTTGGCACGAAGGTGAAAATCCGCGCAGAATGTGCCTCTGTAGCAAGGTAGGCAGACTTATAACGCGACGCCATGACGCCGCAACAAAAAGGAGAAAAAAATGAGGACGAACAAACGCATTCCGGCCTTGCTGGGCGCTACCATTTGCCTTGCGCTGCTTGGCGCGCTGGCCGTACCGGCAACCGTATCCGCGCAGACTTACCCCACCAAGAACATCCGCTTCATTGTCACCGTGCTCCCCGGTGGCGGCGCCGACATCCTGGCGCGCACCTTCGGCGGCAAGCTGCATGAACGCTTCGGCGTGCCCGTCGTGGTGGAGAACATCACCGGCGCCTCGGGCTTGCAGGCCAACCAGGCCGTGCAGAGGGCGCCAGCCGACGGCCATACCATCATCATCAACGCCAGCAGCACCTACAACGCCACCATGTATACCGGCAAGGTCGGCAACCCGAGAACTGCGCTGGCGCCGGTGGCGCAGCTCACCTCACAGCCGCTGGCCCTGATCGCCAACAATGACCTGCCGATCCGCAACATGCAGGACCTGGTCGCCTACGGCAAAAAGAACCGCGACGGCCTGGCCTTCGCCTCTCCCGGCATCGGCACCTCATCGCATCTCATCGGCGAGATCATCAACACCAAGACCGGCATCAACCTCGTGCACATCCCTTACAAGGGCATTGCTGCGGGCATTCTCGATGCCATTGCCGGACGCATCCAGCTCGTGTTCACCAGCCCGACCTCGGCCGGGCCGCACGTCCGTTCGGGCAAGCTGCGCATGATTGCGCACAGCAGCCCCAAGCGCACGCAGGGCATGCCCGATGTGCCCACCATGATTGAGCAGGGCGTGGACGTGGACTGGTCGAGCTGGTTTGGCATCTTCACCACCTACGGCAGCCCGCGCGCCAACGTGCTCGCACTCAACAACGCCATCAACCAGATCGCCGTCACGCCTGAGATCCAGAAGTTCTATGCCGCCGATGGCGCTGACTCGGTGCAGCGCACGCCGGAACAGTTCGGCGAGACCGTCTTCCTGGTGCTGGACACGGGCGCGAAGATCATCAAGGACCTCGGCCTCAAGATGGACGAGTAGCGCCTTCGGATGCGTTCCTCCCTGCCCCGCAGTACGGTGCAGGGAGGAACGGCACCCCGCAACACCCCAAACATCCGAAATTTTCGCAGCCAGCCACGTCCGTGCCCGGCCGCGACTGCGTGAATTCAATTCCCCAGGCGCGCGCCGGAAAACTGCGGGCAATAGCAGTAACCAGTGCCAGGCGTTCCAAGTTGCTGCCCGATATACCGGAAGTGGTGGAAACCTTGCCCGGGTACAGCGTTGAACCCTGGTTCGGACTGGTAGCGCCTGCAGGAACTCCACAACCCATCATTTCCAAGGTGTTCAAAGACGCAGTACAGATCCTTTCCGACAAGGATCTGGTTGCGAAATTTGCCGCTACCGGCACCGAACTTACTCCTTCGGATTCTCCAGCTGAGTTTAAAGAGATGCTTGATAAAGAGGTGGATCGCTGGGAGCGTTTTGCGGCCAAGCGGCAGAAACCTTGATTGCGGCTTGGTCTATTCAACAGAAAGCGGAAGAAGTCGATCACTTTCCTTTTTGACCACGCCGTAACACTCACAGGAACGCTTTTCGATGCCGGGGCGGTCGACTACGGTATGAGCGCTCATACGCGTTGGTGCCAGAGCGCCCACGCAGTTTCATTGAGAATGCGGTCAAGGCCCCGCTGACCGGCATGTTTACCTTGAAGAAGCCGCCAGATCACACACATGCCAAGTTCGGCGGATTGACTCGGCATCAGTGGTCAGAACAACAAATCCCCACGATTGCCGACGAAAAAAACACCATCGTGTTTGAGCATTGGACGCTGCACCACGACTACCGACACGGCATCGACTTGCAGGGAACGATCGATGTTCCGTATTTGACCATCACGGCCGTAAACAATTTCATCGTACGGTTTCTTGCTATCGAGAACCATTTCCACTCAGCTAGTCCGTTGTCATACTCGTATGCGGATATTGAATATTGGGGGCCAGACGCCAATGCGATTATTGAGCCGGATGACTGGAACAATCTCAGCAGCAAGTAAATCCAGTCCGGTCAACCCCGCCTGCAAACACAACCCTCTGCGCCTGCCAATCCAGTGGCATCACTCGGCGCAGCACAGCTTCCAGATTGATCGCCACATCGGGATTGGCGAGCAGATTGGCCACAACCGCCGGGGCCAGCAGCGTCAAGCGCAGCAAGCGCCGGGCCTGCGTCACATCGATGCCTTCGGGAGCGTCGTTAAAATACTATTATGACTTCAATTCACCATCTTTTTAAAAGTTTAACGCCGCATTTAACAGTCTCGCCAACCTGACCCCTGCCTTCTGGAGTTGCTCTGCGACAACCGGCGCGACAGTCTCAAGATAGTCTAAGCCCAGCTCGATCCGTCCTTCAGGCACCGCGTTACATGCCCAACCCGAGGGCAGCTTCGCTTAGACAAGCGTCTCGGCTAGACGATGGGATTCCGCCATTCATGAAGTTACTGTGCCCTTTTGCTGTACCGTCTCCAATTGTCTGGACACGCTTTTTCGACTCATGCCGCCATTTGTTCAGTATAAGCCTGACGGAGTTCAAGGGGTGACATGAAGCCGATGGGCCAAAATATGCATCGGTGCTGATTTCCGGAAAACAACAGCATTTTTATTGCCGTGATCTCGGTTGTAATCCATGCTGGTCGACAAAATAATGGGAGATTTATCATCGCAGGGTACGCTGACTGGAATACCGGTGCCCTTCTGTGCGACGAGCAAACTATTACGAACTACCCGACCATAACTGACGTCGCTTGACGTTTCGCACCTGTCCAGAAATATGGCGCGTTCCAATATCACGCCGGTTAGCATTAACGCGGCAATGGTCGACATGGTCATTTGATCCACGTCTTCGGCAAATACACTCGCCTCTGCGAAGGAACTGTATTACTGCCCAGCATAGTTCAGAATAATCATCACCGACCCCGTGACAAAAAGGATCAGCGAGATCGGGACCCGCAGCCGTCCCCAAAGAGGCCGCTCTAGAATAGATCGCTAACGGCGAATTACGGAGTACGCTATTCAGGCTCTTTTCTAAACTTAGAAATACGCGCAACGGATTACGCTTGTTGGCCCCGTAGCCTGAAATGTTGGCAGAGGGAATATTCTATCCACGAAGAACCCCTGCCAAGCGTCGGTTTAATGTGACCCAAGCGAGCAATAAGGCTGCTTGCACAGGCTTGTTTGAATCGCCGGGGAAATGGATTTTCCGACGCCTTTGACCTCACATCACTGCCACCAGCAAATGCTCGGCACAGGAGTAACGGAAACATGAACGCCACGCCCCGCTCCACTCCACTCTCAAGAATGGCATGTTGGCCATGCTGGTCATGACAGGCGCACTGTTATTGCCGCAGCATTCGAACGCACAGGACTTCCCGTCTCGCCCGGTTCGAATAATCGTTCCTTACCCCCTCGGCGCAGGCGCCGACCTGCTGGCGCGTCTGGCCGGGCAGAAAATGGCAGCAAATCTCAAGCAGCCGTTCGTCGTGGAGGCACGCCCCGGCGGCGACACCATGATAGGCGCGAGAGCCGCGCTGCAGGCACCGGCCGATGGCTACACTCTGCTGGTGGGGACCACGGCAACTGCCATCGCGCCGATCGTGCGCGCCAATCCAGGTTATCGCTTCGACAACCTGGAAGTTCTCACACCGCTGAGTTATGACGGTTTCATCCTGTCGGTCAATGCCGCCATCCCCGCCAAAAACCTCGCCGAGTTCATAGCCCATGTCAAAGCCAATCCGGGCAAACTGAACCAGGGTTCTCAAGGCAACGCCGGGCCGATCGAACTCATCACTGACCGCTTCCGCGCGATCGCAGGACTGGACATGGCAAAAATCATTTATCCAGGCAACGCTCCCGCTCTCAAGGACCTCGCCGGGGGAGTTCTGCAGGTCGTCGTCGCCGGACCTACCGCAACCATGCCGCTGGTCAAGGGCGGTCACATCAGGGCATTGGGCTATACCCTTGCAGAACGCAATCCGTTCACTCCCGACTTACCGACCTTCAAGGAACAGGGCTTCCCCACCATTGTTGGCGGCGTTTGGTATGCCCTGATGGGCAATGCCAGCATTGCCGAGCCAATCAAGCAGAAACTGTCACGCGAGGGCATTGGCGTCCTGGCGACGGCGGATTTCAAGGAAAAACTGACCGGTCAGGGTCTGACGCGCTGGCCGGGCACGCTTCAGGAATTCATCAGCTTCACCAAAACTGATCTGGCCCTGTGGGAGGTCGACATCAAGCGTAGCAATCTTAAGCCTGAATAGGCCACTGCTTCAGCGGGACACCGGATCAATCAAACTTGATCTTGGCGTCCCGCACGATCTTGCCCCTGTTGGCCCCAAAAAACCAATCCGCACCGTTTGCGGAGAAAATAATTGCCTCTTTATTGCTGCGATTTCGGTTACAGCCCACGCGGACCAACAACCGGTTTATCCATCAATTACCCGCCAGCAGGGCTGCAGTAAAATGCCAACATGCTTTTTCAACGATTACGGAAACTCTTTCAACGTCGGCCAACGTTACTTCCACTTTCCGAGTTGCAGCAGATGAAGGAGGCGCTTAAGCCCGAAAAAGAGCGCCCTACTCCAAAACAAATCCCCTCAAAATTCAAGATTCAAAAGCGACCCTCCCCAGTGAGGTAGCACGAAGCACTAAGAACCCGCTTGGCAATACTTTGCGGTTCATGGATCGACCCCGGCGGCCACCCAAATTCCTCCACCCGTGGCCACCCCAAACTCCTCCACCCTGAGCAGGTGTAGGCGCACCTAATCCGGGGTGCGCGACACCGCCGCCCTCAACCCCTCCCCCGCACTGAACTTGCCGCCGGCATTACCGGACTTCGAGGCGCGAAAACGCGGCACCCTGGCGGCGCGGATCAGGACGCTCGCACCAGTGCGGGGATTGCGCCCGTTGCGCGCGGATCGTTTGCCAACGTAGAAGCGGCCAAAGCCGTAGAAGCTGACGATGCCGCCCTTTCTCATGCTGGTGGTGATCGCCGCGCGCAACGCGGCGAGCGCGCGACCGGCTTCGGCCAGGCTGACCTGCGCATCAGCAGCGATTTCATTGCGCAGCGTGGTCTCGCCGACGGCCGGCACGTTTTTGGGTTTGTGATACGCGGTATAGGTGATCGGCAGGCCGGTGCGCGGATTGCGCCCGGTCTTTTGCGCCGGCAGACCCCGCGAGAAGCTACCAAAGCCCAGGAAAACGACGCGCTTGCCCTCGGCGATGTGCGCCTTCAGCCGCGCCTCGAAGGCGTCCATAACGCGCCCTGCGGCCTCTTTGGAGAGATCGGCGGATCGGGCGATGTGGTCGATGGTTTCGGTCTTGTTCATGTTGCAATTCTCCTTGAATGATGCGGCGTTCCAATGGGTGGTAGCGCCGTGCAACACGCATTCTGAGAGCGCGCAATGAGCATCGCAAACACAATCACAGTGCGGCGTTCAACGCAATCCAACAACGTCCGGCGTAACGATCACGTCACGACCGCGCATGTGCTTTGCGCTTGATTTTCGGGGAGCCCCTTGGGGGCGGACGGGAAGCGTGGCTGCCGAGGCGCAATATGTAAAACCCGGAGCAACGAAGTTGCGAGCCGCCGCAGGCAGACGCGCTGGGTGGGCGGGGGGACCACACGCCACCTTGCGCGAAGCGCCTGACTAGACGATCGCACTGGCGCGCCAGCGCGAGTGCGCCGATCAAGCTGTTGAGCAACGTGCGCGTAGCGGACGTTGCGGTCGCTGGGCTGGGGCGCAAGACATAACCGACCATTATGCGAACCCGAAGGGCGCGCCAGCGGCACAGGCACCGAGCGGAGCTTGCGTAGCGAATGCCTGTGCTTTGCATAATGCGCGGTTATGTTCAATCGCTTGCGATTTACCCCAGACCAGCGTTCGTACCGAGGGCGCGAAGCGCCCCTGACTGGTGTTCACCACCGTAGCCGCCGAAGCCGTGGGCCGGCTTTATGGCCGACGGCGCAGGCGGCGGCCAGTACGCGCATATGCCTGGACAGCGTAAAGGCGGTGGCGCCGCGACAGCGGTTGCCCAACGCGCATAGCCAGTGCGCGGATTTTCGCGCTCTGGCGCGGTGGAACTCGCACAGCGGTAGCCGCCTGCGAGCCGCAAGGGCTTGATGCGCAGCATGAAGCCCGCAGTGGCGAAGGGGCGGCGGGTTAGCAGGGACGGCGCCAAACGAAGGCACAGAGCCAGGGCGCGGGGTTTGCGCGCTGGCGGCGGTCGAATCCGCGCAGGCGTAGCGACGGCGCGGCGGTTGCGGGGTTTATCGCAAGCGGCGTGACGGAGCGGTCAAAGTTACGGCGCCGCCAACACCGAAATATGTCCGGTCTCGCTGGAGTTTGCGCGCGGCCGGATCATGATCTCCACGTCTTGATTGAGGGAGGTGAGAAATTCCATCAGGCGTTCGACGGAGAATTGGTCAAGGCGGTAATTTTTCAGGGCGGAGACTTTGGGTTGCGGTACGCCGAGCAAGGCGCCGATCTCGCGTTGTTTGAGCTTCCTCGCCTTGAGCAGTTCATTGACGGCCAGCGCCAGGCGCGTCTTGGTCTGCCGTTCAGCGGCATCGGGATAGCCCAAATCGGCGAAGACGTTGGTGGTTCCGCGGGTGATCCTGGTCATGGCTTACCTCTGCTTTCGTAATCGGC
>CANKAJ010000210.1 GCA_947479645.1 Betaproteobacteria bacterium
GAAGCGCGAAAAGGTGCCGCCGCCGTATGACGACCCCTGGCCAATTACGGGCAGGCCGGAGAACATCGCGCTGATTGTTGCCGGCGGCACCCATCCCACCCATAACATGTGGATGCAGACCTCCATGACCCAGAAAATCGGGCATGAGCCGATCAGGCTCCCGAAGAAGTGGGACGAACTGGTGAAGCGAGGCGCGCAGGAACTGGGCTACGACACCAAGTAGATCGTCAATTGGAGGCCGCATGCAGACAACTTCTTTTATAGCGGCTGACTCGGTATCGCGAAGCCGGAATTGATCAATCAGTGGCCGGGGATCGTCTTTCAACGGCCTGATCAGGAATCAAACTCGCTGGCCAGCAGTTTGCGCACGTCCGCGGGCGGAACGGCCCAGGCACCCGCCTGATAGGGCTTGATACCGATACGCCGCAGATCCACCATCAGTTCGGCCGTCTTGATGGCAGCAGCAAGCGGATCCATGATGATGGCGCCGTTTACTTCCCTGATGCCCTGATCGATCAACCACTGGCTGAGATACAGTCCTGCGGGGCAGAAGGAAGCCGCACCACGCCCGGAAAGTTCCGTGGCCACCGTCATGAATTCATCAATAAACGGCTGAGGGTTGTTCCAGAGATTGGCGTAGTCGGTGAATGCAAAACTCACATAGCCTCCCGGCACCATGCTGTCACGCACCTTGTAGCGCTCGGCGATTTCCTGAAAGAAATAATGCAGGCGTTGGCTATTCACCAGGAATGCAAAGTTCGGCGCCAACTGGCTGTAGTACGCCAGCGTGGCCTGAGTCATGAAGACCACCGGGATATTGACCAGTTCCCGAAGTTCGTTGTATCCGAGGTCGAGACAATTGGTGATGAATGCGTCATAACCTTCCGCCTCGGCACGCATGGCGCCCTTGATCGTCTGGTGCGCGACAAAGTGCAGATGCGTTCGGCTGCGTCCGGCCCCGGGGTAGTCTTTCCCCAGGTTCGGGAATTCGACCACGCTGTCGGCTCGCCCCACCTTCTGTGCATGTCTTTTCAATGACTCGGAATAGGGCTTGTAAAGGTCCGATTTTCCAAGCGGAGTGCCGCTTTGTATCCAGATTTTCATGCTGAAACCTGCCTGTCTGTTTTTAAGATTGATTCTGCTATTCCGTGCAGGAGATGCCATCATGCGCTGCGCAGAAATGCAACACCGTCTCCGCGCACAATCGCGGGTACACCTGATAAAACATGAAGTAGTCGGTGGGGATTTCCACCACGCTGACGCGCTTGACGTGCTCGCGCAGCAGTGCCATCTGCGCACCGCGCGTGCGCGCGTACATGCCCAGCACCGGCGCCGTGATGCGCGGCAGATACTGAATCTGGTTGTACTCCGAGCACAATTCGGAGAAGGCGATCACCGTCTCCACGTTGGCCTTGCCGACCTCGTCCGAATACCAATTCAGAAATTCGGCGGACATGGATGGCGGAAAGCGCGAATTGCCATTGGTTTCCTCGGCCCATTTCCTGACGCCATATTTTCGCAATGCGTTACCCCAGGAGGATTCGCCCATTGCGAAGTCACCCTTGGTGTTCTTTTGCAGTTCCACCGGTGCCGCGATCAGATTGAGCGTGCGCACGAGTTGCGGATAGTCAGCGGCGAACTGCATGCCCAGCGTGCCACCGAAATGCTCGCCGCAGAAATGGGCGCTGTCGGCACCGGCATGCCTGATCACCGCGGCGACATCATCGGCAAGATCCGCGAAAGCGAATCCCTGCGCGGCATCAAAGCCTTCGGTGGATTGGCCGAACCCGCGCATGTCGGCACGCAGCACACGATAATGCCGGCTCAGGTAGGGAATCCAGGAGTGCCAGAACAGGGAGTGACGGCTGAAGCCGTGATGCAGAAAGATGAACGGCGCCTGCCGCCAGGGATCAGTGTAATCGTCCAGTTCGTAGTAAAGCGTGGGTTGTCCCGGTCGTGTCACGTAAGGCATGCCGTGTCCTGTGCAAAAGTAGATTCGGCGCGTTCCAGCGATGGTTGTGTGTTTGCGCGCAGCACGAACAGTAGCCGCTTTTATTCCTTGACGCAAAGACGGCGGCGGGCTTAGGCTCCACGCCTTGTTCCACACTTTCAAAAGGCAGAATCATGAATTCGATCACAGATCAGTTCATCCTCTTCACGCAACCGGGTTGAAGCAGTTGCCTTGGAGCGAAAGAGTTTCTTTCGAAAAAGAATATCGACTTCGTCGTGATTGATGTGGTGGCTGACCCGGCGGGGCGTGAGAAGCTGCTTGCCTACGGCGTGCGCAATGTGCCGGTGATCGCCAGAGGCGACCAATATGTGTTCGGGCAGAACCTCGAGGATGTGGCGAAATTTGTCGGCTTGCAGGGTACCGGTCATCAGCCGCTGCCACCCGAGCAATTGACCGGGAAATGGCTGGCGGTGCTGCGTTCTGCACAGCGGCTTATCCGTCAGATGCCGGCCGAGCGCCTGCATGAACTGGCCATCTCGAATCGACCGAGAACCATCCGCTTCATGGGGCATCATGTGTTCCGCATTGCCGAGGCCTATCTGGAGACGGTCGTCGATGGTGTCGACTATGACGTCCATCTGGCCAATCTGCCGCCAGCCGAGGGTGAGTTCAACAGCGGTGACGAGATCGCCCGTTACGGGGATGCCATCATTGCGCGACTGGAGCATTGGTGGAATGGCCTTGCCGAAGCGGACAAGTCATGTCAGCGGACGGTGACCACCTATTTTGGCATGCAGCCTGTCCACATGTTGTACGAGCGTTCGACCTGGCATTCAGCCCAGCACACGCGCCAGTTGGCAGCGGTGCTGGAGCGCTTCGGTATCAAGCCGGATGGGCCGCCCACGTCGGAAGAACTCGCCGGCTTGCCGTTGCCTGAGCGCTTGTGGGAATAGCAGCAAGCACGGGCTGGCCACGCAATCCGATGTGACTGCGTGGCCGCTTTCACGGCGCTCCAATCAAAGTTCCAACTTGATCCCGGCCTCCTGCACCACCTTGCTCCAGGCCGCGGTTTCCCTGACGATCATCTGCCGGAACTGTGCCGGCGTGTTTCCGATCAGTTCATTGCCGTCGGCCTCAAGCCGACTTTTGATGTCCGCCATCTTCAACACCTTGACGAAATTTTCGTTCAGCTTGTTCACGATTGCGGCGGGCGTGGCGGCAGGCGCGAAGAACCCGGTGTAAGAGCCATAGTCGTAGCCGGGTATGGCCGCTTCCGCGACGGTTTGCAGATCGGGCAGCAGCGGACTGCGCTTGTCAGCCAGCATGACGATGGGGCGCAATTTTCCTGATTTGATATAGGGCAGTGCCTGGCCCAGACCCACACCGGTGACGTCCAGGCGGCCGGACATCAGATCCGGCAGCGCATCGCCGGTGCCCTTGTAGTGAATAAAGGTGACCAGTGTTTGAGTCGCACCATGCAACCATGATCCGGAGAGGTGACCTCCTGCGCCCGCGCCAGTGGTGCCCCAGTTGATTTTTCCGGGGTTGGCTTTGGCATAGGCAAGGTAGTCTGAAAAATTCCTGGGTGGGAAGGCAGGGCCGGTCATCATGACCACCGGCCGCTTGGTCATCAGCGTTACGGGTGCGAAATCCTTGACCACGTCAAAGGGCAGGTTCCGGTACAACCCGGGAAAGGTGGCGAAGGCATTGTTGACCGCCAGCAGGGTGTGGCCATCCGGTGCGGCCTTGGCGACATAGGCGCCCGCAATGGTCCCGGCGGCACCCAACTTGAATTCAGTGACAAAGGGTTGGCCCAGCAGTTCCTGCATCTTTGGCATGTACAGGCGCATCTCGAATTCGACCGGGCCGCCCGGGGCCAGCGGGACCACGATCGTGACCTGCTTGGCGGGGTAGTTCGGCGCTTGCGCCAACGCGCCTGCTGGCATGATCACCGCCAGAATCAGCGCCTGCAGAACTGTTCCTGTGCCATATCGCATTGCTGATCTCCTCAGGTCGCCATGCTATCGGATCGAAATATAGTCATGATTACAATTATCCGATAGTAATCCATGAATTGCTTATAAATTTACATAATTGATCATATTAAAAGCGCTTCCCGGTCCGCTGCGGAAAGCGGCCGGGAATGTCGGATGTCGTGTTCAGCCCGGCCCGGCGACTGACAGTCCGGCCACCTTGTGCTGCTCGATGAAGCGCGCAATCAGTCCGCTGCGCTTGGCTTCCTCGACAAAATCATGCAGAAACTTCGCGCCGGCAAGATTGGCTTTCGCCGTTCCGACCGCCTGTTGCACGGTGGCGAAATTGCCCTCCAGGATGCGCGCACCCGGCAGTTTCTTCACTTCTTCCAGCAACCCCGGGCGCAGCGCCGCGTAGGCCTCCAGTTGGTCGCGCACGAAGACGTCGAATGTCTTGATTTCCTTGGGGGGGCGCACGAACGTTGCCTGTTTGATGTTGCGTGCCAGCCAGAGGTCATAGGCGGCGCCGGCATTGACCGCGATGCGCACGCCGGGTTTGTCCACATCGGCGATGGTCTTGATCGGCGATCCCGGGGGAACCATGTAGGTCGCTTCGATCTCGGCGTAGGCGGCGGAAAAGGCGATTTTCTCGGCGCGCTGCGGCTCGGCACCGATGAGGCCGATGTCCCATTTATTGGTGCCCGCTTCGTCGGCCAACTGGCTGGGTTTGGGATAGGGCACATACTGGACGGGCACACCCAGGCGTTCGGCGATGGCGGCAGCCAGGCTGGGCGAGACGCCGGCGGGGTCGCCGGATTGCGAGCGGCCGTTGACCAGCAGGAAATTGCTCATGTTGATTGCGGCACGCAGCACGCCCGTCGGCGCAAGCTCATTGATGATTTGTTGTTGAGACATGGGTTGCCTTTGTCTGTGAATTGATGGATGGGAAGGCGAGCAGCTTAGCGCAGCCGGGAAAAACGAGCCACCGCCGACTTTACGGTATCCAGCGTTCCTGCCTTAGCCGCTTGAGGTTGTCCAGGAACATCCGGCTGGTGTCCATGCAATCATGGAAACCGGATTGCCGCAGCTTGATGGTGTCGGACATCTTGTCGTGGTCGCGCAGCCAGTTGAAATCGGCGTAGGACCACACCGCGGCCTGTTCGTAAGGCGTCGGCCGCAGTGCGTATTTGCGCACGATGCGATCCCATACCGGCGCCTTGTCGGCCATCGTCCCGACCAGCGATACCGTGTTCACCGGGCCCGTCTCCATGCCGAAAAAATCGGCCAGTGCGGGCCACAGGTTGACCCAGCGGATGTAATCGCCGTTGGTGACGTTGAAGGCTTGGTCGGCACAGGCCGGGGTGGTGCTGATCCAGGCGATGGCCTTCGCCAGCAGTTCGGCATCGACACTCTGGTACAGCGCCTTGAAATTGCCCGGGCTGCCGGGAAAGCACAGCGGCTGATTGAGTTCCTTTGAGATCGCCGCATACACCCCGATCATCAGTGCCATATTGCGTGCCACGCCGGGTTCATTGTCGCTGACGCCGTGCGGACGGCTGGCGCTCCAGCGCCAGGGTTTGCCCTGACTGCGCTCGACGACCAGATCCTCCTGAGCGTAGTACCAGTTGTTGTCGGCGACGCGCGGGTCGGATTCCTTTGCCGGGGTCTTGTACGGACCGAGGTCCGAACCGTAGACCTTGCTGCCCTGAAGGATATGCACATGGCGCAAGCTCGCTGCGGCCGATTCGACGGTATCGAGCACATTGCGCAGCATGTTGAGGTTGTCTTCAATCGGTTCCTTGATCGAGGCGATGTGCGAGGCGCGCGCGCAATACAGCAGGTGCGTGACTCTGGTGAAGTCGCCTTTTCTGGCGTGGCAGGATTCGGCATCGGTCAGGTCGGCACAGATCACCGGATAAGGGTGTGGCGTCCGGGGAGGGCGGCGTGCAATACCAATGACTTCCCACTCCGGCCGAGTGGCCAGATATCTTGCAAGAGCGCGACCCACCGTTCCGGTGATGCCGGGGATCAGCGCGCAGTAAGTGGCCATGCCAGTTTCTCCAATGCGTGTTCAATACATTCAGCCGGGGATGGCGAAGCGAGCGTTCGTCCAACGCATCCGGCCTGTTCCAGTATGATCAATCGTAACAGACGTGATTTTCAAGGTGAGATGCAATGTTGACGGAAGCAATCGCAAATGCTGTTGTTGGTGCGAACTACGAGAAGATGCCTGCGGCGGCGATTCAAATTGCCAGGATGTGTCTGCTCGATTGTCTTGGCGTCGCGCTGGCCGCGCTGAGGGAGCCGACCGCGCGGATCATCACCGAGCATGTCAGGCAACTGGGTGGCAAGCCCGAATGCGGCGTCATTGGCGGCGGCTACAGGACGTGTGCGCAATTTTCTGCGCTGGCCAACGGCACCATTGCGCATGCGCTGGATTTTGACGATTACGCCATCACCTCGGCCTGCCATCCCACCGTCGTATTGTTTCCGGCCATTTTTGCGCTGGCGAGCCGGGAGGGTCTCCCGGGGCGCAGCATCATCGAGGCCTATCTGGCCGGTTGGGAAGTGGGCTCCAAACTGGGTAATGAACTGGCCCCTGCATTGCAGGGACGCGGCTGGCATCCGACTTCAACCATCGGCACGCTGGCCGCCACGGCGGCATGCGCCCGACTGCTGCGGCTGACGGTGTCGCAGACCAGGACTGCGTTGGGTATGGCTGCATCGCAGGCGTCGGGACTGAACCGGAATTTCGGCACGGACACCAAGCCTTTTCATGCCGGCAATTCAGCCGCCAATGCCATCACCGCCGTCCTGTTGGCGCAGCAGGGTTTCAGTGCCAATCAGACGGCGCTGGAGGGGCCTGGCGGATTCTGTCGCGTATTGGCCGAGAAGGACTGTGCTGCTGCCTTGCCGGACATGGCGGAGGGCATGGATATTCTTTCCTCCTATGCGATCAAGCCCTATCCGGCGTGCGGGCTGACCCATCGCTGCATCGAGGCAACCATTCATCTGGCCGGACAGCATCAGATTCAGCCAGAGCAGGTTGCGTTGATTGAGTGTCACGTGCCGCCCATGTTTCAGAAAATCCTGGTGTATCCAAATCCGCAAAATGGGCTGGAAGGCAAATTCAGCATGGAGTACTGCATTGCGGCGGCGCTGCTGGAGCGGCGCATGACGCTGCGTCAGTTTGAGGATGAGCGCGTCCTGTCAGCGCAGACTCGAGCCATCATGCCCAGGGTGAAGATGGTGTTCCTGCAGGGCGTCGAACACATGAACATGGTCGCCATCGCGCAATCGGTCAGGATAGTCCTCAATGACGGCACCGAGTACGTTCACGAAGTGCCGTGGGCCAAAGGCAGTGCCGGCAATCCCATGAGCTGGGATGAGGTCGTGGACAAATTCAGGAATTGCGCAGAGACGACATTGTCATCCCGGGAGATTGCCCGTGTCATCGAATTGCTGGAAAAACTGGAGTCGCTCGAGACGATTGATGAGTTAATGGAAATACTTGGCAATGCACGGCCCGGTTCATTGAGGTGAACCGGATATTTCGTTTGTCCGTCATTCCATCTTTATTCCGGAGAGCTTGCCCAGCCGGGTAATTTGCGCGGTCTGGGCACGCATGA
>CANKAJ010000211.1 GCA_947479645.1 Betaproteobacteria bacterium
CGCCATCAAGGAGTACATCGCCGTGCATAACAAGAATCCCAAGCCTTTCATCTGGACTGCCAAGGCGCAAGACATCCTTGAAAAGGTCATTCGCGCCAACAGCCGCTTAAGTTCCAAACAGAATGAAGCACTACACTAGTAATTAATCCTAAGGAAGTTCGTCGCCGGTCCGGACTGAGCCAACTGGCATTCTGGGCACAAATCGGCGTAACGCAAAGCGGAGGTTCCCGCTATGAGAGCGGGCGTCGTATGCCAAAGCCAGTGCAGGAGTTGCTTCGTGTCGTCTACCTTGAGCAAATTGACCTGTCACAAATCAATCGCGAAGACTTTGCCATCCTTTCGCTCCTCAAAGCCCACCAACCTGCGATCTATGAAAGTCTGCAGCAGGAGGTCGCGACAAGACGGGCAAAAAGTACAACGTCACTCCCGTTTGCGCCGCTAGCCGGTCGTTACATCTCAAGAGACTCTCGTTTTGACGACACGAGCCAGAACTACGTTGCCTGATCCAGTCCAGGTGCCATTGCAGTCTTAATTGGCTGCAATGACGCCAGGAACACCTTAGTATTTAAAGCCGCCGTTGAGGCGCCGCAAGCCCTGTCCACTGCGGCACACGGCTCTCAGGTTGATCGCTGCGGAGTCCGCAGTTTCATGCATACCTGCAACCATCAACATCCGGGCAGTCGTTTTTGATATCCTGCATTCTCCACTCACATCCCTTCGGAGATTGCCTTGAAACCGCACCAGCACGCCATGGGAATTGCCGCGATTATGCTGGTGGTCGTGATTCTCCAGGGCCTGCTCTCACCGCCCGATGCGGAACCCGAGGATTCACTGCCTGCATCCGCCGAGGTGCTTCCCCCTTATCGGAATGCCCTCTACACGCCACAATCACGACAACTCTTTTCCGACTTCGATTCGACACCTCCGAATACAACACCTGCAACCTTCATGGGCAGACCATGCCCGAGCCTGGACTGCGCCAACGAGATGGCTGGCTACCACTGGGCGCAGGAACACGGCATTATCGAGCTGGATGATTGCCTGGACTCATCCCGCGAATTCCAATCCGGTTGCATGATGTACGTCGGCATTGAACGTCAGTACAACATCTAGACTCATTCCCTGAAGGAAATGCTTATGCTGCATCCACTTCCAGCCATCGTCCTTTGCCTGGCACTGATCCTCTATTTTGTACTGACCGCCAATGTCGGCCGGGCGCGGGGCAAATACAAAATTGATGCACCGGCCATTAGCGGCCATGCGGATTTCGAACGCGTATTCCGGGTGCAGCAGAACACCCTGGAGAACCTCATCATGTTCATACCGGGATTGTGGTTGTTTGCGGACTACGTCTCGCCGTTGTGGGCTTCCGGAATTGGCATGGCGTGGATACTTGCGCGCATCTGGTACGCCAAGACTTACTACGCCGACGCAAAGATGCGCGGTCCCGGATTCGGTGCGTCCGCTTTCCTGAGTGGCGTGTTGGTGCTCGGAGCCCTCATTGGCGCCGGCATGGCCTATTTCGGTGGCAAATAGCCTTTTCAAGGAAACTGGTATGGTCTCAACCAATCTCCACTGCTTGCAGCGAGTCGCGTGCGTCCTGTTGCTGGCGACATCGTCGACACTGCATGCACAGTCCTATCCCAACAAGCCCATACGCATCCTCGTCGGATTCACCGCCGGCGGGCCCACCGAAGTCGCAGCCCGGCTCGCTGGCCAGAAACTGACAGCAAAGTGGGGGCAGCCGGTACTCGTCGAGACACGCACCGGCTTTGGCGGCAACATCGCCGCCGAAGCAGTCGCGAAATCCGCCCCCGACGGACACACCCTGCTGCTGGCTGCCTTCGCGCACGCGGTCAATCCGGCGCTGTATACCAAACTCCCCTTCGACACCGAGAAAGACTTTGCGTCAGTTGCGATGATCGCTTCTTCAGCCAATGTGTTTGCCGTGCATCCCTCGGTTCCGGCGCGCACGCTGGGCGAGTTCACGGCCCTGGCCAAGGCGCAGCCCGGGAGACTGACATTTGGTTCGGCCGGCAGCGGAACCGCCTCGCACCTCGCGGGCGAATTGCTGAACAACATGGCAGGCATCAAGCTGACGCATGTGCCCTACAAGGGCGCCGCACCGGCCAGCAATGATTTGCTGGGCGGGCATATTTCCTCGGCCTTCCCCAGCGTTGCGCTTGCGCTGCCACACATCCAGACCGGAAAACTCCGTCCGCTCGGGGTGGCCAGCCTCAAGCGCTCGGACAACCTGCCCGACATTCCCACCATTGCCGAGTCGGGACTGACCGGCTTCGAGGTGCTGTCATGGTACGGTTTGCTGGCGCCCGCGGCCACGCCAGCCGACATCGTGCTCAGGCTCAATCAGGAACTGGTGCGCGGCCTGCATGAACCGGATGCCATCGAACGAATGAAAGCGATCGGAGCAGAACCCGTGCGCGCCACTCCGGCGGAATTCACGGCCTTTATCAAGGCCGAATTGGCCAAGTGGACCAAGGTAGTCCAGTTTGCCGGGGTGAAAGCAGCAGATTAGGGTCTCGCCAGACTCCACACCTGCGGCTGACCCGGCCAGGTGCCGCGCTCGAGCATGCGAGCACCCTCGAACACCACATAACTCTGTTGTCCATAATGTGGCAACGGACGCATCAGCGCTGCTAGCGCCTTGGCATCGGCTGCCGAAATCAGCGCAATCGTCGCCGCTTTGCGAACTGCACCGCCCTGCAGCGTCCACACTTGCGCACTCCCGCGGGTGGCTGCCACTGATGCGGGACGCACGGGCAAACCCTCACTCGCCAGCCAGTTGTCCACGTCCGCGTGCAGTCCGATCACGAGCAGCGTACCGACACCGGCATTGCCCCCCGCCTTCAGTTGACGTGGCGGCTGCTCCAATATTTCGCCTGCCAGCGCCTGCGCGGCGCTGCGGACCTGCGCGTCACTCGTCACCAACTGCATCGCCACTTCACGCGCCAGCATCACGGCGCGCAGAATGGGCGGCGCCTCCCCGGCATTCAATTGGCGAAACACGCGAAAGTCCGCGTCCAGTGCCACACCCAGCGGCTCCTCTGCTGCGTCAATGACAAAAGTCTCGCGTGCGCGCTCTAGGCGCACACGTGAGACGAACTCGCCTCCCGCTGTGCGCAGCGTCAACGGCACCGACATCGGCCATGGTCGCGCGCCCTGCGCCAGCGTCACACTCACGCGCCAGCCGGGACCATCGCGCTCAGCGCGTGCATCGGCAATACGCAACTCGGGCGCGCCGGGACGGTCGGTCCATTGCGCAAAAAAAGACTTCAGGTCATTGCCTGACGCCGTCTCGAAAGCCATCCGCAGTTGTGTCCAACCCGCCACACGAAACTGCTGCTCGCGCCAGAAGCGCTGCAGGCCCGCGTCGAACGCAGCTTCGCCGATCCAGTCGCGCAACATCAGGAACAACATGGCTGACTTGTGATAACCAACGATCTGCGAGGCGCCATGCGTGCGCGAGGTAAAGCGCGAAAGCGGCAGATCGTCGCCTGGCGGCATGGATGCATAATCCCTAAGCCATCCCAGTCGCATGGCGCTGGCCGCCTGCACCCCGTCGCGTTCACGGTAGGCATAGTCGGCCATGAAGGTCGTCAACCCCTCGGACCAGTTGCCACGGGCAAAGTCAGGATAGACGCCATTGCCCCACCAGTTGTGCAGCACTTCATGACCCAGCGAAGTTGTGCGTATGAAGGGTAACTTGAGCACGTCGATACCCAGATAGGTCAGCGTGGGCATGCCGAAGCCCGTCGGCGTGGGGCTGGAGACAATACTGAACTCAGTAAAAGGATACGCGCCGATCTTGCGTTCGTAGAGATCAAGATAGTCCTTCACCGAGTCCAGATACCCCCCCGCCAGCGGCGCAATCTGCGCATGAAACCAGGTGCGCAAACGCACCGCGCTGCCCGCCTGCGTGAGTATCTGTCGCTCCTCGACGCGATAGGGTCCTGCCATGAGCGCAATGCCTTCAGCCGGACGTCCGAATTCATAGCGGGCCTCATAGCCCTCCGCCGTCTCCTGCTCCTGCAACAAGCGGCCCGGAACCAATCCGCGCTGCCCCGCCGGCAATGCAATGGCGACACGATAGGTTTCAAGCCGACCCGCCACGGCGGGGTACCAGCCTGATCCGGCCGGCAGGTAGGTACCGGCACTGCCGGAAACCGGCGCATTGGCCGTCAATGTCGCGCGGTGATCCATCGCGGTGTCGAGCGCCGCGAGTTCACCACTCCACTGCAGCGTCACCGTGCGCGCCGGCGGCAGGCGGATGCGCTGCAGCCCGTTTCTCACCGATACGTCAGGCCAGCTCAGCTTGCCATCGATCAGCAGCGATGTGACACGGAATCGCGCCGACAACAGCAACGCTTGCGCCTGGTTTGATGCCATGGTAATGGTGTCGCGTCCCTCCAGCGTACGTTCCTGTGGCACGATGCGCACGCGAATATCGTGCGCTGGCGGTGTGTCCGCCGACGCATCCATTGCCAACGCGGCGGCCGGAAACAATGCCACAGCGGCAAGCACGGCAGCCAAGCGCAAGAACAAACACATCATGGTTTCGCCGGAAACTTCGCCAGCAATTCGAGCGTTTCGTTCTGGCGCCTGGCTTTCAAGGGCAGCCAGGTGCCGGGTGCCGTGGCGACCACAATGGCGCGCACTTCACCGGCCGACTTGAGCAATTTGCCGCCCACCTCCGTGAGCAGGTCGCCTTCGCGGAGTCCCGCCGCTTCAGCGATGCTGCCCTTCCTCACGGCCGATACACGCACGCCGCCCGCATCGGTCTCGACGGTAATACCCAGCAGCGGACGCTCCGGCGCCGCCTTGGATGCAGCGATTCCAAACACGGCTGTCGCCACGCCAGCGGTAAAGCGTTTGCAATTAGCGTCGGCATCCCAAGGCAGCAGCGAGTCAATGCGCGCGATGCCCAGGTCGCGCAACTGTCGCGGCACGCCGTGCCCGTTGACGATGTGCCCCATGCCCATGACGCCAATGGCCAGCACATCGGGGTCGCGCTTGACCTCTTCGGCCAGCGCCTGCGCCAGCGCCCTGTCCCACACCAGCTGGCTCTCGACAAAGCGACGGAACTCCACATCGTCGCGCAAAGTCTTGCCGCCCTTGCCGTCGTGCGCAGTGTAGATGGGATGCAACCAGTCAATGTAAGCCGGCGTGGCCGGTGCCGGATCGGATACGTTTTCGCGCTTTTGGGTGGGCACCGCGGCAAGCCCGCCCGCTCCGACCGCGCGCACCAGTTCGCGATTGACGTTCAGCGCGACCATGCGGATGCGGTTCAGGCGCGCGAACTGGAACAATGGCATGTAGAGCGACGAATCAACACCCCAGACGTCGTTCCAGTCCACCGCCTTGAGAAAATCTTCCTCGTTGAATTCACCCGCCACCCAGCGATCCAGCACCGGCTGGACCCGACGTGGAAACATCTCGAATCCAATGACCATTCTGGCCCGCTGCCCGGACAGCGCTGCCATCGTCTGCAGCTGCCAGCGATGGTGATCAGCGTTGTCATGATTCTCGCCAAGCAGGACCACCTGGGCACGCCCCGCGCGCGTGAGCACCTCCGGGGCCGTGCTGCGCGCCCCGCCCGGGATCATCCATGCACCCGCGGGCACGCACTTGTCCTGCGCCACGACAGGCATGGCGTAGAACAGGGGCAGGCACGCACTCACCCAGGCGCAAGCGTGTCGTACGACGCGGAAGATCCGCTGGGCAATTGGGTTCACATTGGAATTGTAGCGGTAATTGCCAACAGCCCCCGCGCCCAGCATGATGAGTTTCGGCGCAAAATAGCGGCCGGCGCAGACACTCCAACGCACACGACACAATACCAACCCAAAGGGCGGAACCCATGGCATATGACTTATTGATCAGGAACGGGCGCATCATCGACGGATCAGGCATGCCGGCATTCACCGGTGACATCGGCATCCGCGATGGCAAGATCGCGGGAATCGGCAAGCTGCGCGGCACCGCCACGCGCACCATTGATGCCGATGGAATGGTCGTTTCACCCGGCTTCATCGATTCGCATTGCCACTTCGACGCCCAGGTCACCTGGGATCCGCTATGCACCTACTCCTGCTATCACGGATCCACGACGGTGATCATCGGCAATTGCTCACTCGGCATCGCGCCGGTGCGCCCGGGCACCCAGGAACGCGTGGAGGAGTTCCTGTCCTATGTCGAAGCCATCCCGATGGACACATTGAAGACCGTGGATGTCACTTGGGAAAGCATGGGCCAGTACATGGACACCATCGACAAGCGGCTCGGCGTCAACGTCGGCCCGCTGATCGGCCATTCGCCGGTGCGCCACTACGTGATGGGCGCGGAAAGCCAGGGCCGCACCGCCACCCCCGCTGAAATCGAAGCCATGCGCGTCCTGGTGCGCGAAGGCATGGAAGCCGGTGCCCTCGGATTGTCGTTCTCCATGAGCACCGGGCATTACGACCCGCAGGGCCAGATGATTCCGTCCTGCTGGGCCGACGAGACCGAGGTCTTCTCGCTGTGCGACGTGCTGGGCGAGCTGGGCACCGGTGTCATTCAGGCTGCCTCCGGCAAGGATGCCGAAGACAAGAGCCGCCTGATGAGCCGTCTGTCTGAAACAACCGGCCGCCAGGTGATGTACAACCAGCTCGCCCACACGCTGAAGAAACCGAATGCCTGGAAGGAACACGTGGCGCAGGTGGACGCAACGGCCGCAGCCGGCATCCGCGCCTTTCCGACCTGCAGCCCGCTCACCGTGACCACCGAATTCACCATGCACAATTGCCAGGTATTTCGCGGCGTGCCGACCTGGCATCCCATCCAGATTGCCCCGGACGAGGAAAAACTGCGCGCCTATGCCGATCCGGAGGTGCGCAAGAAGCTGCACCGGGAAATGATCGACTGGGTGGCTGACATCAAAGGCAACGCCATCCTCGGACGCAACTGGCCCGACACCATCTGGGTGCAGAAAGTCATGCTGGCGAAGAACAAGGCGTTCGAAGGCAAGACCCTCCGCGAGCTGGCCGACGCACAGGGCAAAGGCATCATCGATGCGTATCTCGATCTGGTCGTTGAGGAAAAACTCGACACCGTATTCCTGCAGGGCATCCGCGGCTTCGAGCCGGAGGTGATGTCCCAGATCCTCAATTATCCCAACGCCTTTATCGGCCTGTCCGACAGCGGCGCGCACGTGCAGTACCGCGGCGGTTACGGCTTCACCAGCATCCTGCTAGGTCACTGGGTGCGCAAGCACAAGATCATGTCGCTGGAGAAGGCAGTCAAGAAACTGACTTTCGACCTGACGCAATTCTTCGGCATCTACGACCGCGGCCTGCTGCGCCCGGGCCTCGCCGCTGACATCGTCATTTTCGACCCGGACACCATTCGCGCACTACCCGCGGAAAAAGTCACCGACCTGCCCGGCGGCGCCTGGCGCATGAAGGAACTGGCCGAAGGCGTGCACTACACCATCGTCAACGGCCAGGTGCTGATCGAGAACGGCAATCATACCGGCGCGCTGCCG
>CANKAJ010000212.1 GCA_947479645.1 Betaproteobacteria bacterium
AACAACTGATCGGGCCGGAAGAGCGAAGTCGTGCTGCGATTGCTGCGCAATGAGTCCGTGGATGACATATCCCGCGAGGGATCCGTGCCGATATGCAAACTCGAGCAGTGGCATGCTCGGGCGCTGGCGCTAAAGGATGCTGGCCGCAAGGCGCGCGAGAACGATCCTGGCCTGGCGCAGCTCGGCGAGCGCCAGGCGGCGCTTTCCAGGCCGATCCGCAAACCAATGGTTGCCGAATGCTTCAATCGGACGCTGAAGGGGCCGGTCTTTCATGGGCCCGTCTTCAAGAACCTCACCGCGGTTCGGGGCGCTGTTGCTGAGTTCAAGGCTCGCTACAGTGGCCATTGGCGTCTTGAGAAAGTGGACTTCATGTCACCCCTTGGAGTCCGTCAGGCTTATACTCGACGACTGCCGGACTGAGTCGCAAAAGCGTGCCCAGACAATCGAAGTCGGTACAGCAAACAGGATTTCCAGTCAGCAATAAGTTAAACAACCCCCTGCGTTACGCAGCGCCCAACAGGAGTTTTAAAGTATGGAAAGCATGACGGCGTATTCTTACGTGGACGGTATCGGTGCGATCTCGCTGGCCGACGGTGTAGTGCGTTTTGACCTGATGTCGATCACCAGTATCCAGGATGGCAAGGCGGTGGCGGCGCGCAGCGGCGGCCTGGCGATGTCTTTGCCGGCGATGATCAAGGTTCACGAACAGCTGGGTCAGATGATCAATGAGCTGGTGCAAAAAGGCGTGCTGCAGAAAAACGAGCCACAAGCCAAAGCAGTTCAGCCGTCATCTGCTTCGACAGGCTCAAAAACTGCGCAATAAGTGTCGCTGCTTCCCTGTCCCCCGTGATAGTGCGCAGGGTTTTTCCTTGATGCGGTTATGGCATGACGCGGTCAATCAGTGTCAGGTATTTGGTTAGACTGTGTTGCTCGAAAGAGAAAAGGGATTCCCGTAAGATGCCGGCGCGGTTGCTGCCGGCGCACTCCTACATGCAGTCATGACGCGCTACCGCGAACGCGCTTGAAGGCACGGCACGCCAGCACAACGATGGCCGTCTTCGGACCTTTTTCAGTGTCCGCAATGATCTAATTGGAGGAGTCGTCCCAAATGGTACTTTCAAACGACAACCCGGATCTTCACTCGTTTGATCAACTCAGTGCTGTCGTTGCTGCATCGACGGACACGCGAATGACGAAACGCGCCTTGCATGTTGCGACTCAACTGACGATCCATGGCATTGCGGACAAGGCAGAGGCGTTCATCAAGGCACTAAGGGAAACCACGAAAAATCAGCTTGCCCAGAATTATCTGATTCGTCTGGAAAACATTCGCGCCAATCTGGGCGGGCAAGATATCTGGAATAAAGCCCAGCAGCCGGATCATATTCTCAGGCATCTTCTGGGGTTCAATTCGATCTATCTGCCGCACCCGGATAGCCGGCATCTGATCATCGTATTTGCGGCTGCTTATAATAATTTCGGTGTTTCATTCCCGTTGCTCCATTTGACCTTGTCAAAGAGTCCGGTTGCGATTTTGTATATCAAGAATCCGGGCAAGGGGCTGTATTGCACGGGTTCCCCCAGCATGGGGGGGGACATCGACGAGATGGGGCTGTATCTCAAGAAGTTTTGTGAAGACAAGCGCTTTTCAAGAGTCAGTGTGCTGGGGTTTTCTTCAGGCGGCTATGCGTCGCTTTTTGCGGCGGGATGCATTGGTGCCTCTTCATTCATTGGTTTCGGGATCAGGACGGACTGGTCCTTGTCATGCCCGCATCCGATATCACCGGGCCGGGTGTCTCCAGAGGCCGACCAATACGCAAGCAACACCCTGGCGAACCTGCGTCACGCCGAAAACATGGCCAATATCGGGCAGGGATCGCTTTACTATGGGGCTTCGGATTTATTGGACACCTATCAGGCTGAAAACATGCGCGACCTTCCGAATTTCAAGGTGCATCGCGTCGCGAATAGCCAGCATAACGTCATTTTGTCGCTGGCCGCTGAAAACCGGTTTGCCGCGGCTCTCGATGAAATTCTCTAAGGGGGCTCTGAAAAAAACCTGTTTTTCAGCGCTTCCCTAACGACCAAGACCACCGATGGCAAGCTCGACTGGTTCCCAGAGAGTATCCGGGGAGGCGCCCGCAAGAAAATCCTCGATGGTCTGTTAAACCGCGCACTGATCACCGCCAACGGCAATGACTGGTTTGTCGCCGCCGATGGCTACGACGCGCTGGGGCTGCCGCGGCCGTCACCGGTCAGCGCAACTGAAGTCGCAGTCCAAACTGAGCCATGCAGGCCCTCACAAGGTCGACAGGAACCGATAGATCGCCTGCTGATCGGCATCGCTCAGTCCGAAGAACCGATCACGGACGATGCTGCCTTCGCCGCCGTGGTCGAGGACCGCAGCACGAAATCAAAGTGCAGCGTGTGGAAAGACGCGCTCAGTGAACTGCCGTCCGGTGCAGCCCCGCAGGATGCTTCTCAAATTGGCCCATCCGCGATGAGCGAACACCGAAGACAACATGCGTATCCATGTAGGGATCGCCCTCCCGGAACACATGGGTAATTAGCCGTTCATATCCCGTGGCCACCACCATGAAGTGAATGTGCGCTGTGCGCCAGGGGGGCCTGCCCGTAGCAACCAGCATCTTTCCTGCCGGCCCATCGATCGGTGGGTACCGGATAGGCCACCGGCAGTATCGCTTGGAAAGCGAAGATAACCCGCTGCATCGGTACGCAGCACCACGCGCGCCTGATGGTGCTGAAGGTTCGCCTGCTGAACGTCACACAAGCCATCATCAACGGCCTGCCAAACATCGACGTCCGCCCCGGCAACCGGTTTTCCATCCGGGGCAGTCATCCGCGCAGTCAAAAAAAGTGGCTCACCCGTTGCCCCCGCGCTGCTATCGGCCTCCTGTGCAACACATTGCGCATGGATCCCGTTTTAACGATATAGTGAGTTGGACGATCAAGACTTAGTGTGAGCACGATCGGGCAATTCCTATCTTCAATGGAGATTCAAAATGGTACGAATGTTCGTCCAGCATAAGGTAAAAGACTATCGCATGTGGAGGAAGTGCTACAACGGATTCGACGCGGAACGAACGGGGATGGGCGTAACCGCAGCGGCGGTGTATCGGTCCGCGACCGATCCCAATGAAATCACCGCCTATCACGACTTCGCGACCATCACCAAAGCCAAGGCCTTCGCAGGTTCGGCGAGGCTCAAGGCAGTCATGAAGGATGCGGGTGTAACAGGTTCTCCGAAAATCTGGTTTGTCAAAGAGGCTTAGCCCCTTGCTTTGACGTCGTGGACGGAGCCTTCGAGGTCATCATTCGTTCGTGCGGCCATGATCTCAGGCACATTGCCGCTGAGGTTCCGTCCATTTTTCGTCTGCCAACCGGCAGGTTTCGTGATACCGGCTTTTTCTGATGCTGCGCTTTGATCCGCCTTACGGCACAGTGGAGTGAGAATCTCCCGTCAATTTCAATGATGGCATCACAGAAAGGAATGCGTGATGGTAAGCCACCAAGCAAGAACGCTCACGCGTTCGCGCTCTACCTCACCGGCCTGAAACGCCGATGTTTCACGCGCAAAGGGATGAATGACTTCACCACTCGCGCAATGACTCGGCTCGAATTCGACTTGGTCCTCGACTGGGCGGCAGCCGAAGGCTGGAACCCCGGTCTGTACGATGCAGTGCCGTACTGCAGCGTCGATCCCGATGGACTATTGGTTGGCCTGCTGGACAATGAACCCGTAGCGTCTATCTCTGCCATCCGGTATGACGACGCATTTGGCTTCATCGGTTTTTATATCGTCCGGCCTGATTGCCGCGGACAAGGGTACGGAAGGCGCATCTGGCAGGCAGGAATGGCGTGCCTCGGATATCGCACAATCGGGCTCGACGGCGTGCTGGCACAGCAGGACAATTACCGACGCAGCGGCTTCGAACTGGCACACCGCAACATCCGCTATCAGCGGTTGCGGCGGTCCGGCCGCTATGGCAGGAAGCTTGGGTGGGGGCAGCCGACTGGTGTCGCTTCAGGAGTTGCCCTTCGATACGCTAGCAGCCTACGAACAAAACTTCTTTCCTGCCAGTCGGCTCGATTTTGTGCAGTCTTGGATGAGCCAGCCTAAAACGGTAGCGCTGGGTCTGATGGGCTTTGAGAGGTTGCTGGGTTACGGTGTGCGGCGAAGCTGCCGCAGTGGGTACAAGATCGGCCCTTTGTTTGCCGACAGCCCCGAACTCGCCGCAACGCTACTCGACGCGCTATGTGCGGGCACCGAAGTCGAGGCACCGCTTTTCCTCGATGTGCCAGAGTGCAATCGAGACGCCGTTGCGCTGGCCGATGCACGCGGCATGCACCGGGTGTTCGAGACTGCCCGCATGTACACCGGCGCAGCACCGGATTTGGCGCTGGCGCGCAGCTACGGCATTACCAACTTCGAGGTCGGCTGAATCACTGCTGTCCCGGGGTCAGTTTGACCGCTGGATTCAGTATGGATGAGGCTGCTTCAACAACTCCATGCGAAACGCCGAATCACGTGTTCAATGGCCGATGGGTGCTACTGTTATCAGAATGCGCTGGCGGAGCGAGCAGGTGCGCCATGGCGTCAACGATCCCTCATCCAGGTGTCGGTTTGCTCACTTAAGGTGCCGAGCGCTGCATAGAACCGCCCCACATGCACTCCATCAACCACGCCGTGGTGAACCTGTATGGCCACGGGCATGAACACGCTTTCTGCCCGTGCGGTGAACTTGCCCAGCGTGATGACCGGGATGTAGCCGTAGATAGGATCATAAGGATGCGTGAACGCAGTGAAACTGAACCACGGGATGCTCGTGATGAAGAACATGTGGTGCTTCTCGGTCACGCTGAGGTCAGGGGAGGTCTTGACAGACTCCATGCTGGCCATGACCTGATTTCGGTAGCGAATGAAGTCAGCATCATATGCCGAGTCGCAAAACGAGAAGAGATCGCCTTCGCGCGCCACGGTGTAGCCTGGGTCCACACGCTCGAACTCGAACAAGGTACCGTTGATGACGCGATGTCGCATTGCCGCCACAGCGTTTATGGCACGAGACACGGCATAGCTCATCGCGATGAAGAATGACTCCCCCGACAATGCGCAGCAGCGTTTGATACCTGTTACGTCAACCTCGCAGGTCGTGCTGAACTGGGGCATCAAGCGGTCGTTGAAAGCGCGCAGGATGTCTGCACGAGGATACTGATCGAGTGAAATTTCGCGTTTGTTTGGCAATACTGCGTTCATTTGTCAGTTTTCAGTTCGAGCCAATGTGGCCCGCACGGCGCAATCGTATAAGGTAGCTGAAGCACTCATGTAGCGGGAGCCGCAAGAGAGACCCGGGCTCAGACTAATTGAATGCAGTTATGTAGGCAATGGTTATCGGTACGCGGTCCCCGGGACGGAGGCGTGATGGTCACCTCGCCGGCGCACGGCACTGGCTGGTGACGCTGACCGCGACATAGATCAACTCCTTGGTGAGCGCATCGAGCGCGCCGGGCGCCATGATCTGCTTGATATCGTCCCATGTGCGCTTGAGCGTGTCCCCAATATGCATAAAGGCACCATCATCACGGATCGGCCGAACAAGATGTGGGGTACCGACGCCATTCGGATCGAGACGGTGGACGATGGCTGGGTATGGATATTCTCGGCAGTGGACCATTTCGATGCCTGTTGCGTCGGTCTTCATGCCGTGAAGACCGACAATCGTTTTGGGGCCTTGCAGCCGATTGCGCAGGGCCTCAAGACGATGTTTGGCGCTACCGATGCAGACGCAGGACGCGGACTGGCTTTGCGCATGGAGCACGGCACGCAATATACCGCGGACGACTTTCTCAACCAGGTCAAGTTCTGGGGCATCGCCCCCAGCTTTGCCTTTGTCGTCGAGCCGCAAAGCACTGGTGTTGCCGAACGACTCAACAGAACGCTGAAGGAGCAGGTCTTCCATGGCCGTATCTTCAAGAACCTCGCAGAGCTTCATGTCGCCGTGGCACAGTTCAAGGATCGCTACAATCGCCATTGGCATCTTGAGCAAATGGGCTTCATGTCACCCCTTGAAGTCCGTCAGGCTTATACTTAACTAGTGGCTGCCTGATTCGAAAAAGCGTGTACAGACAATCGCAGGCGGTACAGCAAATGGGTACAGTAACTTCATGGTTGGCGGAATCCCATCGCCTGGCCGAGACGAGACTGTTAGATGCGGCGTTAAACTGAATAAATGATGCATTGATGGTGGCAGGGAAAAATAGTAATTGTTTGCGTCGAGTCAGCCCTTTCTTTGTCCTTGAACATGTGATTTCGCCTTGCGCTGGTGGCGCTGATGCGCCGGTTCGCGTGTACGACTGAGGAACTGATCGCATGAAGATCATTCCTTTCCTCATGTGGCTCTCCATCCTGCAGCAGGCGAGTCTCTTTGCCAGCCGGATGGTGCTGACTCTGTACGCGCTGCAGTTGGGGGCCGAGGCGGTGATTGTCGGCGCGTTGGTGGCGCTGTTCTCGCTCTTCCCTGCCACCCTGGCGGTGGTGGCGGGGCGCCTGGTGGACAGGTATGGCTCGCGCTGGTTCCTCGCTGCGAGTGCTGCCGGATCGGCCCTGGGGATGTGCCTCCCGGTGGTTTTTCCCTCACTCGTTTCGGTGCTGATCGCTGGTGCGCTGGTGGGCCTTTCCATGGTGTTCTTCAATGTGTCGCTGCAAAGTCTCACAGGACTGTGGAGTACTCCCAAGACACGCGGACGCAACTTCTCCACCTATTCGATGATGGCTTCGGCTGGCAGCCTCATCGGTCCGTTGATAGGCGGATTTGCAGTCGATCATTTCGGCTACACCTTTTCCTGTGCGACCAGTGGCCTGTTCACCTTGGTTACCGTGGTGATGCTGGTTTTACGCCGTGGCAGTCTGGAGCCGGCATCACAGCGCGAGACGGCACCGAAGACGTCCATCCCTCTGCGCGAGACGCTGGCCATGCTGCGCGACCCCAGGGTACGTCGCACTATCATCACCGGCTGTTTCCTTAACTCCGGCATCAACCTCTACCTTGCCTACATGCCTGTGTATGCTCATGGGCTGGGCGTATCGGGCTCGGTCATCGGATTCATTCTCTCCAGTCAGGCAGCCGCAGCTTTTGTTGCGCGTGCCGTGCTGCATCGGAGTCTGCAGTGGCTGAAGGAGGAGGGCGTGCTGGTGCTGGCCTTCGGACTGGGTGCGGTGAGCCTTGCGCTCATTCCGCTGTTCCAGGCGCCGATGATGCTGGCTCTGCTGTCCTTCATCTTCGGCCTAGGCATGGGGGGCGGCCAGCCCATCATCACTATGCTTACCTTCCAGAATTCGCCTCCAGGGCGTTCCGGCGAAGGCGTGGGTCTCAAGGTCACAACGAATCACGTCACCAACATGGTGAGTCCCATGATCTTCGGCAGCATTGCCACGGCCGTCGGGCTATTGCCCATGTTCTGGGCCAACGGGTTGCTGATGGC
>CANKAJ010000213.1 GCA_947479645.1 Betaproteobacteria bacterium
CGAACTGGTCTTGCCCTGAAGATCAACGGCTGGCAGCACTTTCACCGGATTCAGGTCCGCATCGAGAACCACGAGCGAGTGCGGCAGGTAGTTCGCCACCATCACCCACTTGCCGTCGCCGGACACCGCCGCATTGCGCGTATTGATGCCGGCGCGCACCTCGACCACCATGGTGAGGTTCCACAAATCGTATTTGCTGATCCAGCCATCGCGCGAGGCAAAATAGACGAACCGCCCATCCGGAGAAAACTTGGGGCCGCCGTGCAGCGCAAAACGGCTCTGGAAGCGCGTAATCGGCTCGAACCGGTCACCGTCCAGAATGGTGACATGGTGATCACCGGATTCGACCACGACGAACAGATTGAGCGGATCGGCCTTGAATACCGGCTTGTCGGACAAGCTCTTCATCGCCACATGCTCCACGCGCGAGGCGCGCATGTCCGGCAGTTCCCACGCCGGGTCCTTATCCAGTTGCTTGTACAGATAGTCGGCGACCGCGCGGATTTCGTTGGCACTCAGCTTCTCATTGAACGCCGGCATCTGCGTGGCCACGCGGCCCTCGCTGATGGTCTTTTCCGCGGCGGGCTTCTTCAGTCGCTCCAGGCTCGAGGGCAACAGCGCCGGCCCGATACCACCCAGCCGGTCCGCGCCATGGCAGGCGACGCAATGCTGTTCGTACAGCTTCGACGGGGCGATGGATTCTGCGACAGCCACGGCCACGAACCCTGCCCACAACAATATCGCCAGTCCGGCACTGATCCCAGACCGTTTCCGCTGGCGCTTCACGACACGACCTTGATGCGGGTATAGGGTTTGAGCTTGACCCGCTCGCGCTCCCCCACCACGCCGATCTCCGCGTCATCGAGATAACAACCGGGGTCTTCCTCCCAGGGGTCGCCGGTGAGTTGGCGCGCGCGCGTGCGGGTGTTGCCGCCGCAAATGGCAAAATGCGCGCACTCGCCGCAGCGTCCCTTGATGCTGCGTGGACTGGCCTTCAGCCCAGCCATGACCGGATCGGACACATCCCGCCAGATCGCCGAGAACGGACGCTCGCGCACATTCCCGAGCGTGTAGTCCCACCAGTAGGTATCCGGATGCACGTTGCCGAGGTTGTCGATATTGGCGACATTCACACCCGAGGCATTGCCACCCCATTGCTGCAGCTTGGCCCTGATGTGCGCTGCCTTGCCGGGAAACCGCCGCTCGACCCAGTTCAGGAAATAAACGCCATCGGCGTCATTGTTGCCGGTCACGAATTCGCGATGCAGACCGCGTTGCTGATAATCCAGGCAGGTTTCGAACAAGAGGTCCATGGCCCGCCGCGTGGTGGCCAGCACGGCGTCGTGTTTGCGATTGATATTGCCGCGGCCGGCATAATTCAGATGCGACAGGTAGAACTTGTCGATGCCCTCTTCCTCGATCATGTCGAGCAACCAGGGCAGGTCCTGGAAATTATTTTCGGTCAGCGTAAAGCGCACGCCAACCTTGATGCCGGCATCCCGGCACAGCTTCAGGGCGGCGAGAGACTGGCCAAACGCGCCGACCCTGCGGCGAAAACCGTCGTGGGTATCGCGACGGCCGTCCAGGCTGATGCCGACATAGTCAAACCCCATGGCGGCGATGCGCCCGATATTGCCGGCATCGATCAGCGTGCCGTTGGTAGACAGCGCCACATAGAAACCCATGTCCTTGGCCCGCCGCGCGATATCGAATATATCGGCACGCAGCAACGGCTCGCCGCCCGACAGAATCAGCACCGGGACATGAAATGCCTTCAGGTCATCCATGACCTTGAACACGTCGGCGGTGTTCAGCTCGCCGGGAAAATCGATGTCCGCCGACACCGAGTAGCAATGCTGGCAGGTGAGGTTGCAGCGCCGGATCAGGTTCCAGATGACCACCGGTCCGGGCGGATTGCGCCGCGGCCCGGCCGGCGTGGGCGTGTCCAGCTCCTGCATGAATTGGGATAGTCGGAACATGTTGTCAGCTCCTTTGGGTTTTCAAACGAAGACCGCTTTTTTTCAGGATGCGCGTGCTGTACAGAACGTCGCGATTGCGACAGGCCTCTCCCAGCAGCGCGGCGATTTCATCGATGCGTTGCTGCACCGCCTCGCGCGTGGCGGCATGCACCATCGCAAACAGGTTGTAGGGCCACGCCGGCAGGCGCCGCGGCCTCCGGTAGCAATGGGTCACAAATTCCAGCGCGCCCACCCGCGGTCCGAGCGCATCGATCGCGGCGTCATCAACATCCCATACCGACATGCCATTGGCGCGATAGCCCAGCGCGTAGTGATTGGGCACCGCGGCGATGCGCCGGATGATGCCTGCGTCGAGCATGCGCTGCAGGCGCGCCATGACTTCCGCGCTGCTCAACCCGAGCTGGCCGGCCAGCACCTCGTAGGGCCTGGCTGCAAGCGGCAGACCGGACTGCGTCGCCACGATCAGGTCGCGGTCAATGGCGTCGAGAAGGGGATCGCGTTGCATCAGTGCGGCACCAGTTGCAACTCGATGAAGTATTCGTCGAGCTTCGGAAAGTCAAACACTTCGCAGCCGGTCTCGCGCTCGATGGCCTCCAGCACCGAGGCAATCTCTTCAGGGCGCTCGGTCGCCAGCACGAACCACATGTTGAGCGCATGCTCGCGCCGGTAGTTGTGCGCCACCTCCGGATGGGCGTTGACCAACGCGGTGATGCGTTCGAAATCCGCTTCGGGCGCACTGAGGGCTGCCAGGGTGAACGCACCGCCGAAGGCATCGGCATTGAACATCGGGCCGAAGCGGGTCAGCACACCCTCTTCCAGCAGCCGCCTGATGCGCTCCAGCAATTCTTCCTCGCCGACGCCCAACTCCAATGCGAACGGTGCAAACGGTTGTTCACACACCGCGATGCCGCGTTGCAGCCGGTCGATTATTCCCCGGTCCAGGTCATCCATGCGCCACCACCTCCGACGGCGCATAGCGCGCGCCGGTCTGCTTGAAGCGCCGGCAACTGAACAGGATTTCGCGGGGATATTCGCCGAGGTCCAGGTCATCGCTGATGTCCATGACCCGCCGTTCAACTTCAGCACGCGTGCGTCCGTGGATCATGCAATACAGGTTATGCCGCCATTGCGGCAGGTGTCTGGCGCGCCGGTAGCACAGGTTGACGCCCGCTTGCGCCGCGAGATTCACGCCCAGCGCCGACACGCGAAAATCCGGAATGTCCCAGACGACCATGGCATTGGCGATGAAGCCGAGTTCCAGGTGACGAACGATGACGCCAAAGCGCCGCACCTGTCCTTCGCGTTGCCAGCGACCAAGACAATCAGTCACCTCGGTTTCGGTCATGCCGCTGCGCCTGGCCAGCGCGGCGTAGGGACGTTCGGTCAAAGCCAGTCCCTCCTGCAATGCGGCCACGAATCCGCGCAGCCGGTCGCTGAGAGGGGCAGCCGCAACCGCAACCTTGGCGCATCCCGTCGCCAGCGCGCGCGTCTTCGCGCCAGTGGCAAGATCGAATCCGAGATCGATGTGAAACTCTTCAAGGAGCGGCAGTGGCAGCACCTCGATCCCGGTCTCGCGCGCGATCTGGCGCAGCAGCACGCCAAGGTCCCGGTCGCAAGCCGCAGCCGCGACAAACCACAGATTCAAACGGTGTTCGCGCTGGTAGTTGTGATTGACCTGCGCATGCCGGCTGACCTGCGCCGCCACCGTCTCGAGTCGCGCCACCGGCACCGCCATCGCGGCCAGCGTGCTCGCCCCCAGCCAACCCGGTGAAAACACAGCACCAATGCGCGTGATCTCGCCGTGTTCCAAAAACCGGCGCAGCGACTCCATCACTGCGTTCTCACTCAGACCCAGTCTCTTTCCGATCGTCGCATAGGGCCTGTCATCCAGCGGGAAATCACGCTGGAATTCATTGAGCAGGCGAAAGTCGGCATCGGCGTCGGCATCGGCATCGGCTTGCATGTCACAGCCCCATGATGCGCGCGCGCCAGGCGAAAAATATTCCGCTCGGGCTGTCCGCCGGAAACTCCGCCAGCCGGGCGAAGCTTTTCGTGTCATAGACGACCAACTTGTTGTCATCGCGCGCGGAGATCCAGACCTCGTCTCCCGGCGCCGTGAACTCCATGTGCAGCACGGTCTTCCCCGGCTTGAGCGACTTGACCAGTTTCAATGCGGCAACATCGATGACCTCGACGGTGTCATTCAGCGGGAACGCATAATTCACCCACACCTGGCGACCGTCCGGGCGCGCCATCACGAACACGGGTTGCCCGTGCACCGGAATGGTGGCCACCGCTCGCCAGTCGCGCCGGTCCACCACCAGCACTTCGTGACGGCCAATTGCCGGCAGGAAGGCGAGATCACCGGCCATGGCCCAGCCCCGCAGATGCGGCATCTTGTACACGGGCAACTTCTCCTCGCCCTGTCCATAGCCGCCGAGGATGCGTCGCACACCGCCATCCAGATTGTTCATGTCGAGGAGCGCCAGGCCGTCTTCGCCAAACAGGCCGGCGATGTAGTGCCGCCCATCCTGCGTGATCAGCGCGTCGTAAGGCTGCCGGCCGATGTTGCGGAACTTGCGCACCCGGGGTGCGCGCGGCTCGCTGAGATCAGCCACCCAGATCTCATCAGCGTCGAAGAGACTGAAGACAAACCGCGAGCCCGATGCATCGGCAATGCCGACCACCTTGGAACGCTTGCCCTCGCTGCCATAGGTGGACGGGATTTCCGCGAGTTGCTCCAGCGTCTCCGCGTCGAAAATCTTCACGCCGCCCGGCTCGTAATTGGCGACGGCAACCAACCGGCCATCGCGCGAGATGGCGCCGCCGATGCTGTTGCCGGCCTGCAAGGTCCGTTTCACGGTCTTGCGGGCCAGCAGATCGATCTTGCTCAGGCCGCCATCGCGACCGAACACGAACACGTGGCGGGCATCCTTTGAGTACACCAGCGAGGCATGCGACAGATCTCCCAGCCCGGTGATGCGCGCCAGCGCCGCGCGCGTGTCATTGTCCACCAGTTGCACGCTGCCACTGGCGCGCTCCACCACCACGCCCACCTCGGCTCGCGCAGCGGGGAGTCCGGGCCCGAGACACCCCAGGCATCCGAGGCAGAGGACAATTGCATTGATCACACGTCCCAGTTCATTTTTCATCGAGCACTCCACGCTGCAATTGATCCACAATCCATGCTGCTTCGTCTGCGCTCAGAAAATTGCGCCACGGCGGCATCGCCGTGCCGGGCCGCCCGGACAGGATGGTGACCACCAGACTCTCGGCGGGTCGATCGGTCAGGGCCGCAGGCGTCAACGCCGGGCCGAGCCCTCCTTTCAGCGTCATGCCGTGGCAGGAGCCGCAGTCCTGCCGCACCATGCCGGTCAATGCCGCCCGACGCTCCAGCGCGGGCGGCGCAATGCCAGCCTCCGCGCAATGCAGGGGCGCCGAGCAAACAGCGGCAGCACACAGCCACGCCAATCTGAAGCTGGCTACGGCATATGTTGAGTTCAATCGGCTTATATACTGTCTATCCATGATCTATTATTTTTAAAACTGATCATTTCATTTCAAGATCGAGGTACCCGATCAAACTGCAGAAAAAAACGGGCAAGCCACGCTTGCCCGTTCGCATCACGATTGCCATGCCATGCCACCTATTTGCTCAGAATCCACTCAACCATCAGTTTGATGTCGTCATCGCTGATATTGGCCTTCGGATTGGGCGGCATGGGTATCGGGCCATAGACGCCGGTGCCGCCTTCACGCACTTTCTTCACCAGCATGGCGACCGCATCCTTTTCCGACTTGCGCTTCTTCGCCACCTCCAGGTAAGCCGGACCAACTCCCTTCTTGTCCAGCGTATGGCAGGCGGCGCATTGCGCCTTGTTCATGAGTTGCAGCGCCGCCTTGTCATCCAGTGCTGCATGCACCGAAACGCTGGCCGCCAGCAGGCAACCGGCAACCGTCATCTTCGTAAAAGTCTTGTCCATGATTGCTTTCTCTCCGTTATCAGTAGACGTCATGCTGCGTGTTGTAGACATTGAACTTGCCGGTCGGCGTGATGAGGCGCGGATCCTTGATGACGGCTTTGAGCTTGCGCGTCTTGTCATCCACGATCACGATCGCCGACTGCTGGTTCTTGGCGCTCCACACCGAGAACCACACTTCGTCACCGGCCTTGTTGTATTCCGGTTGCACCACGCGCTTGGCGCCATCGGTCACGCCGGCCCATTCGGCAATCGGCAACATCACCGCACCCTTGTCAAGATTCTTGGTATCCCAAACTGCAACCGATTGGCTGATCTTGGCGTCCGGATTGAGCGGTGTATCTACCCAGAGATTGTTCGACTTCGGATGCGTCTTGATGAACAGATCGCCGCCGCCCTGCCCGTCCAGCATCTGCACCACCTTCCAGGCGTATTGCTTGTGCTTCACCGGGTCGGTGCCGATCAGCGCGATCTTCTCGCTGCCCAGGTGGCCGGTCACCCACACCGGACCAAACTTGGGATGCACGAAATTTGCGCCACGGCCAGGATGCGGGATCTTGTCGACATCGATCAGTTTGACGAGCTTGCCTTCCTTGGTATCCACGACCGCAACCTTGTTGGATTGGTTGGCGGCCACCAGGAAGTAGCGACCGGTGGAATCCAGGCCGCCATCATGCAGGTACTTGGCGGCGCCGATTTCGGTCACCTTGAGGTTGGCAAGGTCGCTGTAATCGACCATGAGGATCTTGCCGGTCTCCTTCACGTTGACCACAAATTCGGGCTTGAAGATGGATGCCACAATCGATGCAACACGCGGCTCGGGGTGATATTCCTGGTCGCCTACCGTCATGCCGCGCGTGGCCACGACCTTGAGCGGCTCCAGCGTGTCTCCGTTCATGATCACGAACTGTGGCGGCCAATAAGATCCGGCAATCGCGAATTTGTCGGCGTACTTGGCAAATTTGGACGTTTCAACCGAACGCGCTTCGAGACCGACGCGAATCTCGGCGACGTTGTCCGGCTTTTCCATCCACAAGTCAATCAGATTGACCTTGGCATCGCGTCCGATGACAAACAGGTAGCGCCCCGAATGGGACAAGCGCGAGATATGCACCGCGTAACCGGTCCTGACAATGTTGATGATCTTCTTCGTATCACCATCGATCAATGCAACTTCTCCGGTATCACGCAGGGTCACCGAAAAAATATTTTCGATGTTGAAATTATTTTCCTTCTTCTTCGGCCGTTTCTCGGGAGGAACGATAACCTTCCAGGTGCCCTTCATCTGGGCCATGCCAAACTCGGGCGGTGTGGGCGGCTCCTGCTGGACATAACGTGCCATCAGATCAACCTCGGTATCGTTCAATTCGCCGGAGGTTCCCCAATTGGGCA
>CANKAJ010000214.1 GCA_947479645.1 Betaproteobacteria bacterium
AACGATCCCATCCAGTCGTTGATGGTGCAATTCAAGGATCATCACACCGCTTATGGTCCAATCACCGCGGGCCCGAACGGACTGACTTTCGTTTCCCTGCGCGTCTTCACCGGGGTGTCGGCTCCGGTCTATCTGGACGAGCCCGACTATCGGGACAAGCTCAAGCCGAGCAAGCGGCGTAACTGGCTCTCGCCGCGCCTCGATTTGTCCACGGTGTCGATCCTGCGCCATCGCCGGGATCCTGCCTGGGAGCCACTCTGGGATCCGGCATCCATCGACGACGAAATGAATGCCCAACTGCTGCGCCTGGGCGCGTCACAGACTGTCGCCGGGCCCCAGCCCGGGAAGGCCGCCGGCTACTACGTCATCGTCGTCAACGGCAGCATGGAACATGGTGCCGGCGAGCTGGCAGAACTGTCCATGACTGTCGTCGAACCGAATGAAAGGGAATTCGAAATCAAGGCCGGCAAGCGGGGCCTGGAAGCGCTGGTGCTGGAGTTCCCGCGCGCCTATGAGTGAGACGCGGCGAGTGACACGCTGCGAGTGACACTCGCGCCAGCGGCGGGTGGCGACAGCAGGCCTGCCGCTTCGCCCGAATCAAAAGCAGCATGTATCACCATTCAACACAAGACGCCGAACACCACGGAGGAAACGCAATCATGAGAAGCATTGCAGGAGTACTGGGTCTTATCGGCTGCGTCGCATTGGTCATGCCGCAGCTTGCCAGCGCGCAAGCGTATCCGGTGAAACCGATACGGCTGATCAACGGTTATGCCGCTGGCGGCGCCAACGACAACCTTGCGCGACCGATCACGCAGTACCTGTCGGAGACATTCGGGCACCAGGTCATCCTTGACCACCGGCCGGGCGCCAACGGCAACATCGGCGCCAATGAAGTGGTCAGAGCCACCCCTGACGGCTACACCCTGCTGTTCGCAACAAGCAGTCAGTTGACCATCAACCCGGCCCTTTACAAGATGCCCTTCGATGTCCTGCAGGACCTGGCGCCGATCGTGCAGATTTCGATGATGCCGCTGGCGATATTCCTGAATGCGGAGAAGCCCATTGCGACCGCCGGAGAACTGATCTCCTACATGAAGGCCAATCCGGGAAAGCTCAGTTTCGCGTCCTCCGGCAATGCCAGCATCAATCACCTGGCTGGCGAACTGCTCGCCATGATCACCAGGAGTCCGCTGATCCACGTGCCCTTCAAGGGCGGCGGGCCGGCGCTGATCGACACCGTTTCCGGCCGCGTGGACATGATTATCATCAGCGTGCCCACGCCCCTGCCATTCGTGAAGTCAGGCAAGCTCAGGGCGCTCGCGATCAGCTCGCCCAAACGCGTGAGCGTGCTGCCGGACGTGCCCACGGCCAACGAAGTCGGTTTGCCCGATTTCCAGGCTCAGGCCGGGACCGGAATACTCGCGCCGGCCAAGACCCCGCGAGCCATCATTGACCGCATCAATACGGAGACAGTGAAGTATCTGAACTCCGCCGACGGGCGCGCGAAACTGGAAGCACAGGGCGTGGGCATCGTCGCCGGCACACCGGCCGATTTTGCCAACATCATTCGCAGTGAGAGCACACGCTGGGCGGCCGTCGTCAAGGCGGGCAATATCAAGATCGAGTGACGCATCGGCAGAACGTTGCCGCTGCCGGGCGGGCCGGGCGCCGATGATGGAAAGTATGTCCACTCCCCAAGCGTGCCAAGTGTTGCAGCAATGGCATTTGGGCAACTGATCTCCGGCGCCGGCTTCCTTCGCCATCTAGCTGAACGGCTGATAGGTCAGTTCGGTGACGTACTGGTGGCAGGTGACTCAGTCTTCCTTGAGATTGCTGCAGAGGACCCGGCGTCTGGCGACGACCTCGGCTGCGGTCATGGGTTCAGTGTCATCAGAAATTGATCAGCGCTGAGGATAGGGCAGGCGACGCTGCCGGCGAGTGCGAGCAAGTCCCGGTCGCCGCTGACCAGTGCCTTGGCCCTGCCGGCCAGGGCCAGTTGCACAAAGGGAATGTCACCGGGGTCTCGACAATCTGGCGTTGGCGGGGGTGGCTGCGGGACCTGTACGGTCTTGCAGTAAGGCAGGTAGTCGGCCAGCAATTCCTGCTGTTCTTCGGGTGTCAGCTTGAACTTCGGGTAGGTCAGTACTCGGATCAATTCAGCCGCCGTGATTCGCGAGACGAGGGGCTGGATGCGTCCGCCCTGCCAGGCCTGGCGCAGCGGCGTTAGACGCCCCTGAGCAAAGACCAGTGCGGAGAGGACCAGGTTGGTGTCGATGACGACTGGCGTCAGCTTGCGTAGCCCGCTGGCCGCGTGCGTCATTTCTTGCGCGCGCCCCTGGCAGCCGGGGCAACTGGTGCTTGCCGCGCCCATTGCACGGCGTCAGCGATGTCCTGCTCTTCCAGCCCCAGTTCCGCGAGTTTGGCACGCACGGCGTCGCCACGCTGGATGCGCACCGGCGTCAACACGATCTGGCCATTGACGGCCTCCACTTCGAAATACTCGGGGGAATCAACCGCGGCCGTGATGCTCTTGGGCAGGGTCAGTTGATTCTTTGCGGTCATCTTGGCAAGCATGTGTGCACCCGTGAATCAAGTGTTCAAAGTAAGGATTCCTTACTTTACGCGATACGTCGAATTACTTCAAGCCGCCTGCCCGGCCAGCGTAAATCCGTTTTGCCTGCCTCGCCCGACGTGGCGCACCGACGCCGAAAACGGACGACCACCCCGTGCCCGGCCCGATATGCGCCATTTAAGGTGACGCACATCGGTTCTACTTGGCGCAATAGCGGTCAAAACCTGATCTGACCTGATCTGATATTTTTTATGTAGAATACGGTATATATAAACTCTTTATTTACCTTTTAATACATTTAATGAAGCCAAGTCTCCACGAAATCATACGAGCGCGCCGGCGAGCCTTGGGCCTGTCGCAGGCCGAGACTGCGCGCCGCAGCGGCATTCAGCAACGGCAGGTGTCGACCTTCGAGCGCGGCGGAGACGTCACGCTTTCCACGCTCTTGAAGCTGGCCCAGGCGCTCGACGTGGAACTCATGTCCATTCCACGAGAGGACACGTCAAAGGTTGAATCTCTGCTCAAGACGAAACGCGAGCTGGCACTTTCAGCCGCCCCCCCTTCCCTGCTTGACCGCTATCAAGTGAAGGAAGACGAGGAGCAAGCGAATGGCTGACGCTCGCGTCCTCAAGATACTGCTGGGCGACGTACCCGTCGGCCACCTCACCGGCTTTCAGGACGGCAAGAGCCTCTTCGCCTTCGACGACAGCTACATCGACCTGGGGACCGGCCGGCCAACCCTGAGCCTGTCTTTCAATACGCCGGGCGATGAGGAAGCGACCGAGCACAAACTGCGCGAGATCTATTCGAGCAGGATGAAGCTGCCGCCGTTCTTCAGCAACTTGCTGCCAGAGGGCGTATTGCGGGAATACATGGTCAAGCGCCTGAAGATCCACCACGACCATGAGTTCGACATTCTCATGGCGCTGGGCGCGAGCCTGCCCGGCGCGGTCCGCGCGCTCCCGGCAGATGCCCTGCCACAGTCCGCCATCGACTACAGGCCCGGCACCACGCACGCCGCTGCCGACGAGACACCGATCAAATTCTCGCTGGGCGGATCGCAACTCAAGTTTTCGATGATCGAGCGCGGCGGGCGATTCACGCTGGAAGATGGCAACGAGGAATGGATCGTCAAACCACCACACCCCAGCCATCCCAACGTCCCGGCGAACGAATACACGATGATGCGGCTGGCGGCCGCTATCGGAATACAAACGCCTGAAGTCAAACTGGTGAAGCTCGATGATGTTGATCTGGGGGGCTTTGTCGGCCTGTCGATACCCCAATGGGAAACCTGGGCTTATGCGATCAAACGCTATGACCGCACCCCGGAAGGCCGCGTTCACGTCGAAGACTTCGCGCAGGTGTTCAACGTCTACGGCGACCAGGAATACAAGGCGACTAACTACGACACGATAGGCAGGCTGATCTTTGATCTCTTTCCCAATCGCTTCGAGCAGATCGCGGAATTCGTCCGGCGTCTGGTGGTCAATATACTCATCGGCAACGGTGACGCTCATCTCAAGAACTGGTCGGTGATCTATCGGGACAAAGTCACACCCCAACTGGCGCCGGCCTACGACCTGGTATCAACGATTCACTACGTCCAGAATGACAGCCTTGCACTGAATTTAGGCGGGGAGAAACACTTCGAGTCCATTGACCAGACGCACTTCGACCGGTTGTCTCGCCGTATGGAAGCGCCACCGAAATTCGTCCTGGATGTCGTCAAGCAGACTGTGGCAACCGCTCGCAAGGAGTGGCCCGGAATCATTCGGGAAGTCGGCCTCCCTGAAAACATGCGTGAACGTCTTTACCACCATTGGGGTGGGCTTTCCGATCTGTTGCGGATACAACCATAACGAACGGCCCCTACCCGCCGCAGACTCCAATCGGGATCGTGAGACTTTTCTGGCCCCTGAGGCTATCGACGACCGCCGTTCAATCTAGGACGTCGCCTATCGCAACTCATACCAGACACCCCGGCCGGCACCATGCTGACTGAGATGGCCCTGTCCAACCAAGGCGCGGAAATGCTGTTTGAGCGTATTGCGATTCCCGTTGGTCAGGCGAATCGCGTCACCCATGGTGATACGCCCTTGTTCCCGGGCAAACTCGACGATTTGCAGCGAGAGTTCGGGAAGCGGTGCCAGTACCAGCTTCTCACGCTCAACCTTGCGATGGAGACGGCGGACCTGTTCAGCGAGCGCGCGCAGGAAAAACATTAACCATGGCTGCCAATTCGGAGTATTCGTTCGAATCGTTCCCTGCGTTTGCCGCAACGCCAGGTAGTACGCCTCCTTGCTTTGCTCGACCACGCTTTCCAGGGAGCTATAAGGCACGTAGGCATAGCCGGCCTGCAATAGCATCAAGGTGGTAAGTACCCTGCTAAGGCGACCGTTGCCGTCCTGAAACGGGTGAATTTCCAGAAAGACCACGACCCAGATGCCGATGAGCAGCAGTGGATGAAGCCGTGCCGCCTGGCGCTCTGCGTTGAACCACTCGGTGAGTTCCGTCATCAAGCGTGGGGTATCAAAAGGCGTTGCCGTTGCAAAGACGACGCCCAGTTGCTTTCCATCTCCATCGAAGGCCATCACGCTATTCGTGGAAGTCTTGTAATTGCCGCGATGCCAGGCGTCTTTCTCGCTATATGTGAGTAAATCGCGGTGCAGTTGCTTGATGTGGTTCTCGGTCAGCGCGATGTCTTGCCAGGATGTAAATACCAATTCCATGACCTCGGCGTAGCCGGCGACCTCTTGCTCATCCCGCGTCGTGAAAGACTTGATCTGCAAATTGGACAGCAACCGCTCAACCTCGCGGTCGGACAACCTGCTGCCTTCGATACGGGTAGAGGAGCCAATACTCTCGATAGTAGCAACCCGCCTGAGCGCGGACAGCCGATCCGGCGCCAGCGTACCGAGCGCACGCCAGGCTCCCTTGAACTCATCAATTCCTGCAATGAGACTCAGGATCTCCGGGGTTATCTGAACGGAATCAGAAAGTATCATGGGCACCAATCCTACACCCATTTACACCCATTCATGGCCAATAATGATTGATCCAGCGTGAGATGCTTCGCCAGCTTTGTAAGTGATTATCTTGCCGGTTTCGCTGGAATTCGCACGCGGCCGGATCGTGATCTCCACGTCTTGATTGAGCGCGGTGAGTAACTCCATCAGGCGCTCGACGGAGAATTGGTCAAGGCGGTAATTTTTCAGGGCGGAGACTTTGGGTTGCGGCACGCCGAGCAGGGCGCCGATCTCGCGTTGTTTCAGCTTGCGCGCCTTGAGCAGTTCATTGACGGCCAGCGCCAGGCGCGTCTTCGTTTGCCGTTCAGTGGCATCGGGATAGCCCAAATCGGCAAAAACGTTGGGGGTTCCGCGGGTGATCCTGGTCATGGGGAACCTCTGCTTTCGTAATCGGCTTGGGCGCGTTTGCTGTACAGCGGCTTTCCGCACGACGAACTCGGGGAAACGCGGACCAGAGAAAATATACCAAGACGGAGATATTCAGCACAGCAGAATCTGCATCCAGGCAAGCCGACCCTCATTGTGCTACTGTGTACTACTTTTGTAACACATGAATCAGCCAATGCGCGAAGCAACCTTCACTTTCCGAGTCGACGAGAGCTTGAAAAATGAGTTTTCCAGTGCTGCCAAGGCTCGCGACCGCACTGGCGCACAACTTTTGCGAGACTTTATGCGCGATTTTGTAAAACAGCAGCAAGAGGCCGCCGAACATGACGCCTGGTTCCGTCGCCAGGTTCAGGTCGGGTTGGACTCGGCCAATGCGGGTCGTCTGGTGGCTGCTGAAGACGTGGAAGCTGAGTTTGCATCACGCAGGGATGAGACCCGCCGCAAAATCCAATCGGGATCGTGAGACTTTTCTGGACCACTGAGGCTATAGACGACCGCCGTTCAATCTATGACAACATTGAGGCCGACAACCCGAGCGCTGCACTGGCACTCGATGAACTCTTTTCCGAGAAAGCCAACCGCCTGATTGATCATCCGGGCCTTGGCCGTATCGGGCGTGTTGCAGGCACGCGGGAGTTGGTGGCGCATCAGAACTACATCTTGATTTACGACACGGCCAACAATCAGGTTCGCATCCTGCGCGTACTTCATGCCGCAAGACAATGGCCACTAGCACCCTCAACGTCCCGGAGTGAACGCGATCCAGATAGGTAAATGCCGGTGCGTCAGTTCGTGGCGGACCCGAAGTTCCCCTGGCGCACCGTTTAGAATGCGTTAAACATGAATTCAGACCCCTCTATCTCCAACGCTGCCCACACCCCGATGATGCATGGGCGTAAAGCCCGCGAATTTATTGGGCTTTCGGGCGACTGACGCGACGACCTATACCGCAACCTACACTGAAACCCACACCGAAACGAAACGGTCGCGGCGAACTGGGCGAACTGCGTGTTATGGGTTGCGGCGGCGCTTTATCGCAAGGGGCTCGAATCGGTCATCTGACGTTGCCGTGCTCGTCTATCGCCACCGGCGGCAAGGGACGCAACGGTATTGCGATCTCATAGCGCGTATGACGCTGTTCGCCCGAGCGTACCAGTGCGTGCTTGGCAACCAGATCGGCAAGATCCCGTGTGGCCGTGGCTGACGACGCGCCGGTGATGCTGGCGTATTTGCCGGCGCTCAAGCCCCCTTTAAAACCTTCCGGCCCTTCGCGCAGCATGCGCAGGAGCGCTTTTTTCTGGCGTT
>CANKAJ010000215.1 GCA_947479645.1 Betaproteobacteria bacterium
ATGCCACCCTTCATAGGCCTCTTCGAATCTCATCTTCCTTATCTCCTGTAGCACTCGCGTCGGTGTCATTTCGCACCCCCTTCGGGGCACTATGACAACCGGACAGATGTCGTGCTACAGAACCGGACAGATCATGAACTCGCAACAGCTTGCAACACAGTGCTTTCCACAACGCACAAATTCCGATAGCATAGTGGTCAGCAGTAGCTTCCTTGCGAACTGCGCGCAGGAAAATCACCTCTGAATTACCGCGGCCCGCACCGCGAATTGCTGTTTTCACATGCGGCCTTCCCAATATTTCGCCTAAGCAAGAGGACTGAATGAGTGAGTTGATCCAACATGTCACAGATGACACGTTTGAGCCTGAAGTTCTGAAATCAACCCTGCCAGTACTGGTGGATTACTGGGCAGAGTGGTGCGGCCCATGCAAAGCCATTGCTCCTGTGCTCGAAGAACTGGCCAAGGAATACAGTGGCAAGCTGAAAATTGCCAAGGTCGATGTGGATTCCAATACGGAGATACCCAAGAAATACAATATCCGGGGAATTCCAACGCTGATGTTGTTCAAGAATGGCAACATGGAAGCGATGAAAGTTGGCGCGATGTCCAAATCGCAGCTGACTGCTTTTCTAGATAGCAACATCTGAAAACCTCAACATTGCGGCGCTCAGTTATTGGTGGAAATCCCTGCCATGGCTGATGAAGCGCCCAAAATATGGACGAAACCGGTGAACAAACCCCGGCGAAACAAGAACAGACGCCCCCCGTTTCCGCTTCAGTCCCAAGGCTCTTCTGAACCCGGACGGCGCGGGCCAATGCGGTCGCCCCAGGGCCCGCAGATCCCGTTCATGCACGATGAAGAGGAATTCGTGCAGGATGATTCGGCATCGCAGGGACCCAAGGTGTACGTGCACCTGTCGGAGCTGAAGGGCCAGCATGTCAGCCAGCTCCTGGAAATGGCGACCCTGAACGAGGTCGAGGGCGCCAATCGCATGCGCAAGCAGGAACTGATTTTTGCGCTGCTGAAAAACCGGGCAAGAAAAGGCGACTCCATCTACGGCGATGGCACGCTGGAAGTCCTGCCGGACGGATTCGGCTTCCTCAGGTCGCCGGACACTTCCTACCTTGCCTCCACCGACGACATTTATGTTTCCCCGTCGCAGATTCGCCGCTTCAATCTGCACACCGGGGACACGATCGAGGGGGAAATCCGTACGCCCAAGGATGGCGAGCGCTACTTTGCGCTGGTCAAGGTAGACAAGGTCAATTCGGATGCCCCGGAAGCCTCCAAGCACAAGATCCTGTTCGAAAACCTGACGCCGCTGCATCCGAACAAGCAGCTCAAGCTGGAACGCGACTTGAAGGGCGAGGAAAACATCACCTCGCGCATCATCGATATCATCGCTCCGATCGGCAAGGGACAGCGCGGCCTGATTGTGTCTCCGCCCAAGGCTGGCAAGACCGTATTGATGCAGCAACTGGCTCATGCCATCACCACCAACGACCCAAATATCGTGCTGATCGTGCTGCTCATTGATGAGCGGCCCGAGGAAGTCACCGAAATGACCCGCACGGTCAGGGGCGAGGTCGTTGCGTCGACATTTGACGAACCGGCGACGCGCCACGTGCAGGTCGCTGAAATGGTGATTGAAAAAGCCAAGCGTCTGGTCGAGCACAAGAAGGATGTGGTGATTCTTCTCGATTCAATCACACGTCTGGCACGCGCCTACAACACCGTGGTTCCTGCCTCCGGCAAGGTCCTCACCGGTGGTGTCGACGCCAATGCGCTGCAACGCCCCAAGCGATTCTTTGGTGCTGCGAGAAACGTCGAGGAAGGCGGTTCACTCACCATACTTGCCACTGCACTGATCGATACCGGATCGCGCATGGACGATGTGATCTATGAAGAATTCAAGGGCACGGGCAACATGGAAATCCACCTTGACCGGCGCATGTACGAAAAGCGCATCTTCCCGGCCATCAACGTCAACCGCTCGGGCACGCGCCGCGAGGAGCTGTTGATTGAAAAGGAAATTCTGCAAAAAATCTGGGTGCTACGCAAATTGCTTTATCCAATGGATGACCTGGAAGCAGCAGAGTTCCTCGTCGACAAGATTCGCAACACCAAGAACAATGCCGATTTCTTCGACTCGATGCGCCGCGGCTGAACCCCACCGAACAGGAGAACGTCTCCCGCTCTACGCATTTTTGACCACGGTAAATCATCCAATTAGCCTGTTTGCTTAACTGGGTGATTTCTGTGATAATTCACGCCCTTTCGCGCCACCATGTTGCAAATCCAGCGAGGCGGGCTTTTCAGCCGCGTATTGGGCCAATATGAGCGCATTTAATCAAGGACTTAAAATGAAAGCCGAAGGCCATCCGGACTACCAGGAGACACAGGTAACTTGTTCCTGCGGAAGTACTTTTACAACCCGGTCAACATTGGGTAAGCCGCTGCATGTTGAAGTGTGCGCTGCCTGCCATCCGTTCTATACCGGCAAGCAGAAGATGCTCGACACCGCCGGCCGTGTTGAGAAATTCCGTCAGAAGTACGCATCCAAGTCTGACAAGGCAGCAACCAAAGCGGCCGCCGAAGCGAAAGCCCCGGCAACCGCAGCCTGAGCAATCGGGGTGAAAACAAAAGGCAGCTTCGGCTGCCTTTTTCATTTCTATCGCAGCAGGGCAATGGAACATGAACAGTACATTGGGCAAAAGCCCATGAAGAAGGCGGGATAACCCTCGTGGCAACATTGACCCAACCTCCCGAGTCAAACCGGTTGCGCATACCGCTCCCGTTGCCAGTGGCAGGACTGCTGATTCTGGCGGCAGCCTATTGCCTGCTGGGACTCATGCCGCATGACCCCTGGAAGACCGAAGATGCCATTGGTATTGGCATCGCACACCGCATGCTGATCTCCACCGGCCTGGATGCCTGGCTGGTTCCTCAACTGGCTGGCGAACACTACCTCCAGGACGGCCCGCTTTACTACGCGCTGGCCGCCCTTTGCGCAAAACTGCTGTCGTTCGCCTTCGCGATTCATGACGGAGCACGCTTGGCGAGTGCGCTGTGCATCGCAGCCACACTGTGGTTTCTGCGCAAGGCGGGACAGGAACTCTTCGGGACCACGGCACTCGGCGACAGCAAAGGCAAAGTCAACAGCATTGAAGGCGACGGCGCGGCATTGATCGTGATCGGCACGCTTGGACTGTTTGTGCATGCCCACGAAGTGCTTGCCGAAATTGGCGCGCTTGCGGGCATTGCTCTCGCCTGGTATGGCCTGGCGCGCTCACGCAATCACGCAATCGATGGGGGTGCCTGGTTTGGGCTCGGCATCGCCATCGCCTTGTGGACCAAGGGTCCGATACCTGCCGTTCCAATCATTGCTGCAGCATTCATATCGCCCCTGCTGGGCTCGGCATGGCGATCCCGCAATTACGGCCGCTTTCTAAGTGTTGGCACAGTCATTGTGGTGGTCGCCGGGCTTGGCTGGTACGCCGCGCTGAGAATGCAGGATGCCTCATTGCCACTCAAATGGTGGAAGGTGCAGATCGACACATTTTCCATGCCGACCTGGGAGCGTGCACTGGAACAACTGCAGTTGCTGTCATGGGCAACCTGGCCAGCCTGGCCGCTGGCGGCATGGGCGCTACGCGAGCGCCGCCACCGCCTGCGCAACGATGCGATTCTGCCCATCACTGCCGCCGCCACGGCAGGACTGGCCATGTTCATCTTCACACAGGATGTGAATGAAGTATTTGCGATGCCGATGATGCTTCCGCTCGCGCTCGCTGCCGGTGCCGGTGTACCCGTCTTGCGCCGTGGTGCGGCCAACGCGCTGGCCTGGTTTGGCGCAATGACCTTCACTGCGGGAGCTATGCTGGTCTGGCTGGGCTGGTTTGCGATGATGACCGGCATCCCCCGACAAATCGCCCTCAATTTTGCCAAGCTTGAGCCGGGTCATGTGCCGCAGTTCGGCATGCTGGCATTTTCAATTGCGATTGCATTGACAGTAGCCTGGTTTTTCCTGGTCTGGCGCAGCCAACAGTCACTGCACAGGAGTACTTCCTTCTGGGCGGCAGGCGTGGCACTGGTGTGGGGCCTGGCAACGACACTCTGGTTGCCCTGGATCGACTACGGCAAAACGTACAGGCCGGTTGCCACGTCGCTGGCCACAACGTTGAAGAAAGTGAATCCCGCGGGAACCCACTGCATTGCCAGTCGCGGGTTGGGAGAAGCCCAGCGCGCTGCCTTTGATTATCATGCGGGAATCATGACACACCGCCTGGAAATTCAAGCGCACAATTCCTGCTCCCTGCTGCTAATACAGGCCAGAGCCGGCCAGAGCAGCGCGGCGGACCAACCGGGTTCGGGATGGCGCCGTGCCTGGGAAGGCAACCGCCCGCGCGATCGGGAACGCTTCCGTCTTTATGTGCGTGGATAATGCCGTTGCAGACAGTACAACAATCACTAAAAGAGAACTCACCATCAAGGTACAGCAACATGCCACGACTTGAAGAAGCAATCCCGCCACACTCATCACTCACTCAAAGCCCTGCCTGGCTCGCGCTGACAAAGCACCAGCACGAATTGGCTGGCATGCATCTGCGCGACCTCTTCGCTGAAGATCCCGAACGCCCAGCGAACTTTTCCCTGCAGGTAGGCGGAATTTTCTTTGATTACTCCAAGCACCGGATTACCGCTGAAACACTGAATTTGCTTCTGGCACTCGCACATCAAGCCAATGTTACGGACTGGATCTCCAGGCTATTCGCGGGTGACACAGTCAACAACACCGAGAATCGACCGGCACTACACATGGCGCTGCGTTCTAACCGAGCCGTCTTCCCGAAACAAGGTGACGTCATGCCGTCTGTGCGCGAAGTTCGACTGCGCATGACCGATTTTGCTGCCGCCCTGCGGGCTGGGCAATTACGCGGCGCATCCGGACAAGCGATACGCGACGTCGTTAATATTGGCGTCGGGGGTTCCGATTTGGGACCACGTATGGCCGTTCGTGCACTCCGGCCATATACGCATGCCTCAGCACCGCAAAACGACAGCGATGTGAGGGTTCATTTTGCATCCAATGTCGATCCGGCCGACCTTGACTCGGTATTGTGCGGATTGTCACCCGCCACTACGCTGTTCATCATCGTCTCGAAGACTTTCACCACGGTTGAAACCCTGTCCAATGCAAAACGTGCTCGCGCCTGGCTTGCAGCAGGCCTGGGTGATATTGCTGCACTGGACGCGCATCTTGCAGCAGTATCAGCAGCTACGGACAAGGCCGTCGCGTTTGGCATCAAGCCTGAGCGGATTTTTCCGATGTGGGACTGGGTCGGCGGAAGATATTCGCTATGGTCAGCGGTCGGACTGCCGGTCGCTATCGCCGCCGGGCCCGAGGCCTTTGATGCCATGCTGCAAGGTGCAAGCGATATCGACGAGCATTTCTGTTCGGCGCCACTGAAACAGAACATGCCGGCAATAATGGCATTGTTATCGGTATGGTATGCCGTATTTTTTGGCGCGGAGTCGCACGCCGTGCTGCCCTATAGCGAAGATTTGCGCGAACTTCCCGCCTATTTGCAGCAACTTCAGATGGAATCAAATGGAAAGAGGGTAAGCCGCAACGGGCATGCCGTCGATTATCCTACCTCTCCTGTGCTCTGGGGTGGGGCAGGCACAGTTAGCCAGCACTCCTTTCACCAATTGCTGCTACAGGGAACGCATCTCATCCCACTCGACTTTGTCGTGCCAGTACACGCCACGCCAGGTTCGGATGACGCTGCACAGCGCATTCTGGTTGCCAACGCACTTGCCCAGGCTGCTGCAATGATGGGTGGCTCCAGCTTCCCTGACCCGCATCGCGCATCAACTGGAAATCAACCTTCCAGCACCTTGCTGATCGATCGCCTCACACCATGGGCGCTAGGCGCGCTGGTCGCCACCTATGAACACAAGGTTTTCGTTGAAAGCGTGCTGCTGGATATCAACCCCTTTGATCAATGGGGCGTTGAGTTGGGCAAGTCCCTGGCACGTGCGATTGAGCAGGGAACCCCCGGAGCACTTGATCCTTCCACGCGGGCACTGATGGCAAGAATTGATGTCATGCGCAAGAAGCCCCGTGGTCAATGAATTTGACGACGGAACTCAAGGCATCCGTTCTGGAAGAGCTGCGCAGGCTGCTCGATGAACGACTAACCACGTCATCGGCCATACGCGAACATCATGGTCGGGACGAGTCTTCCTTTCCTCTGGCCGCACCACAGGCGGTGGCATTTCCGGAGTCCACCAGAGAAGTCCAGGAAGTCGTCAATATCTGTCGCCGTCATCGGGTGCCGATAATCGCCTTTGGCGCTGGCACCTCGCTTGAGGGCCAGGTACTCGCCATTCACGGCGGACTCGCACTCGATATGAGCCGCATGAACAGGATATTGTCGGTGCACGAGACTGACCTGGATATCGTGGTACAGGCGGGCGTGACGCGCAAGCAGTTAAACGAGGCGATTCGCCACGCGGGATTGTTTTTTCCAGTCGACCCCGGAGCCGATGCCACGCTCGGTGGCATGACCGCAACGCGCGCCTCCGGAACCAATGCGGTCCGCTACGGAACCATGCGCGAAAATGTGCTGGCACTGACCGTCGTACTTGCAGATGGCCGTATCATCAGGACTTCCACGCGTTCGCGAAAATCAGCGGCCGGCTACGACCTGACACGACTGTTCGTCGGCAGCGAAGGTACTCTGGGCATCATCACCGAGGTGACAGTGCGCCTTTATGCCATGCCGGAAACGATGTCCGCGGCCGTCTGCTCTTTTCCCACCATCGCCGATGCGGTGAATACCGTGATTCAGACCATTCAGACCGGCATCCCGATCGGGCGTTCCGAATTGCTGTGCGATCAGACCATCCGGGCGCTGAATCAATATTCAAAAACAGAATACCCGCTCCAGCCCCACCTTTTTTTGAATTTCACGGCACTGCCGCGGCTGTTGCCGAACAAGCCGTTCAGGTTCAAGCCATTGCCCGGGGAAACAAGGGAACGCATTTCCTGTGGGCGACGAAGGCTGAGGAACGCACCCGACTTTGGCAGGCTCGGCACGATGCCTATTTTGCCTGCCTGCAGTTGCGTCCGAACTCGCACGCG
>CANKAJ010000216.1 GCA_947479645.1 Betaproteobacteria bacterium
AAATGGCAAAGTGCTTTAGTCTTCACACGGCGGGGGTCGGGGGTTCGAAACCCTCACCACGCACCAAAAATTTCCCTTTATTTTCAAATACTTAAGCGCATTATTTGGCGCCTTACTTTAAGAAATTTGTAGTATACCGGTCCCATACTACATTTCATAGATTTTTCAATGTGTTTTCATAGATTTCTCCATCAGAAATCAGTGTGATTTTTGTCACGCACATTTGTAACTCGCGCGAATAATTTGTATGTGGCTTTTTTGAGCTGCAAGCTGAGTCATATGTGATTTTTGACAAGTATGCAAAAATTATGTAGGGTAAATATATATGGCATTTATAGAAAATTGTTTCAATAATTTGATCAGTATCAATTCAAAAAATTGAATATACAAGAAAACTCAATCCACTAGCTGAGGCTGACAACCATAAGTTGTTTGCTGAAATTTTGCGCAGGCCATGACGTGAAAACGATAAAACACTGCTGATTGGAGACAAGACATGCGTAAACTTCTTACAACAACGTTGCTGGTTATCGGAGTTGGTTGGGTGGTCGGCACAACACACGCGCTCGCGCAACAGAAGGTGACCAACGCTACGGCTGCTGCTTACACGTTGCTGCCCTCGAGTGCAACCGTTGAAAAAGGCCTCTTCAAGGCTGAGGGCCTTGATGTCGAGGTCAAATTGGTGCGCAGCGGCAACGAGGCGATTCAGGCGCTGGCCGCTGGCACCATCGAATTCGCTGAATCTTCCCATGCGCAATTCATTTCGGCTGTGGCCAATAACCTGCCAGTGGTGGCAATCGGCATTAATGTTCACGGTTTCCCTGCCAGATTGATCGCGCTGCAACGTCACTCCAGCCTGACCAATCTGGCTGATTTCAAGGGAAAACGCATTGGCTCGCAGGCTGGCACCGGCGTCCACACAGTGTTGTTGATGGCAATTGAAAAAAGCGGCCTGAAAGCGACCGATTTCACGATCAGCAATGTACGTATCAGCGACATGCCGATTGCGATGCAGGGCGACGAGATTGACGCATACCTGGCTTGGGAACCGCAGGCCGCGCGCATGGTGGAATCCGGACGCGGTAAGGAAGTAATTTCAGCGGATCGGTTCCAGGCAATGTTGAACATCAGCTACCCTTTCATGATTCTTACCACTGAAAAAATTGTCCGCGAGCGTCCAGACTTGGTACAGAAATATCTGAACGCCTACGCCAAAGGTCAGCGCGTTATCGACACCCAGCGTGGCGAAGCGATTGGCATTTATCGAAGAGCATTGCCGGCTGCGGCACTGGCATCAATGACCGATGAGAATCTGCGCAGCCAGATTTTCCTGACGACTATGTATAACCGTGTGCTCCCTAATAGCGTCGATCTCGCTGACATAAAGCAGACTGCCGAATTTATGTTGCGTGAAAAGATCATCAAGGCGATGCCGGATCTGGCCAAGGTGATCAATCTTGAGTTTGCCCGCCAGGCGACTGCCAACCTTGGCAAATGAGCGATCTAATTTAGATCAAGCGCAGTGATGAAGTCAGAAAAAACACTCACCGGGCAGTTGTTGTCCAATCCGGTCCCGGTAGATTCGTCGACCGTATTGTTAAGCGCCGGGAGTTTGAGGCATTTCGGCGAATTCATGGTGCCGATTGCCGTATTGCTGGCGCTGTGGGAACTTGTTGCACGTTTCGGCGGTCTGCCTCCATCGCTGTTTCCGCCGCTCGAAGACATCTTCCGCGCGCTGCTGAAGATGTCTGGTGATGGTCATCTCGCGGCTGATCTGGCAGGCACCTTCACCCGGCTGTTTCAGAGCATTGCGATCGGCGCTGTATTCGGCACGATCGTCGGCACCTGCATGGGCCATTTCAGGATGTGGGAGCGCGCGCTCGTGGTGCCGATGAATTTCCTGCTCGCGATTCCCGGCACCGCGCTGTTTCCGCTCACGATGATCTGGTTCGGGTTGACCGAGGCGGCCATCATTTCGATCCTGATTTATGAAGTGGCGCTTACCGTCACCGTGATGACCTGGACCGGCGTCAAGAGTATTGACAATTCTCTGATACGCGCAGGCCGGGTGTTTGGTGCCAACGGGCTGTCCATGCTGTGGCGGGTGCTGATCCCGGCAGCGATGCCGTCGATCATCAGCGGTTACCGGATTGCGTTCTCACGCGCGTGGCGGATCCTGATCATTGCCGAAATGCTGGTGTCAGTCAGTGCCGGACTCGGCTACCGGCTGTATTTTGCGCGTGAATACTTCCAGTACGACATGGTCTATGCAGGCCTGTTCGTGGTCGGCATGTCCGGCCTGCTGATTGAGCGCGTGATCCTGCGCACGATGGAAAGCATGACCGTCAACCGCTGGGGAACAGTAAGGGAGTTGAAATAAATGGGCGAGCTACGCGTAGAACAATTGTCGAAGGCGTTTCCCACTGCACAAAAATGGGGCCGGTCGAAATGGCATACGATCTTTAACAATCTGCAGTTCTCGATCAAGAGCGGCGAATTCGTCTGCGTGATCGGTCCGTCCGGTTGCGGCAAGTCGACGCTTCTGTCCATTGCGGCAGGACTGGAAGAAGCCAGCAGCGGTTCCGTGTATGTGAACGACAGTCCGGTGCGCGGCCCCGGGCTGGACCGCGGCGTGGTATTCCAGGAATTCGCGCTGTTTCCATGGCTGACAGTGCGCGGTAATATCGCCTTCGGGTTGAAGTCCAAGGGCGTTCCGCAAGCCGAAGTGCTGGCGCGCGCAGACAAGTATGTCGATCTGGTCGGGCTGTCAAAATTTGCAGACTATTATCCGAGTCGCCTATCTGGCGGCATGCGGCAGCGGGTCGGCCTCGGTCGCGCACTGGCGATCGAGCCGTCGGTGCTGCTGATGGATGAACCGTTCGGCGCTCTCGACGCGCTGACTCGGGAAAACATGCAGCTGGTGCTGTCCGACATCTGGCAGGAAACCCGCAAGACCGTGCTGTTCATCACGCACGACATCGACGAGGCGGTGTTCCTGTCAGACCGGGTGCTGGTCTTGAACGAAACCCCGTCGCGCATCGTCTGCGAGCTCAAAATCGACCTGCCGCGCGCTCGCGATCGCAGCGATCCGCAATTCCAGCGGCTTGTAAAGCAACTGGACAGCGCCATTCGCGGCGACAATAACACCACCAAGCACTTTGGAGACAATTGATGAAGATGATGCGGTACAACCATTCGATGGAAGCTGTCGGTCTTGCGCGTCTGGGCGTGCTGTTGTCAGGCAACCGGGTCGGTGATATGCGTGCCGCCTATGCGCGCTACTTGGTCGAGGAACGCAAAGATCCGCAGGGACGCGAGATTGCTGCCTTGCGCATGCAGCCACATGTAGCGCAATTCCTTGCGACTGGCGCTCCTGGCTGGGAGGCTGTCAGGATCGCCTGCGACTACCTGGAAAAACTCGACGGCGGCGATGCCAAGGGGCTGGATGGCGAACCACTTTGGATCTCGCTCGATGAAACCAGGCTGCATGCAACGGTCAAACCGAGCAAAGTGATTGCAGTTGGCCGCAACTATGCCGAGCATCTGAAGGAAGTAGGCGTCAAGATCGACATGGCGGTGCCTTCGGCCTGGATCAAGGCCAGCAGCACCATCATCGGTCCGACCCGGGATATCGAAAAACCTTCGTTCGTCACTGAAATGGATTACGAGACCGAACTGGCGATTGTGATTGGAAAACGCTGCAAAAATGTACCGGAATCCAGAGCGTACGACGTCATCGCCGGCTACACGGTGATGAACGATGTGTCGGCCCGCGAAATCGCACGCATCGAACGCAAGGAAGGCAACCAGTTGCTGGGCAAGATGTTCGATGGTTTTGCGCCAATGGGACCGTGGCTGGTCACGCGTGACGAAGTTCCGGATCCGATGAACCTACGCATCAAGACCCGCGTCAACGGCGAAGTACGGCAGAACGGTAATACCAGCGACATGATTTGGCCTATTCCAAAACTGATCGCCTATCTGTCGCAGATGACGCTTGAGCCGGGCGATGTTATTTCAACCGGCACGCCCAGCGGCGTCGCGGCCGGGCGCAAGCCGGACCAGCCATCCTGGTTCTTGCAGCCTGGCGATGTACTAGAGTCCGAAGTCGAAGGCGTGGGCACGATGCGCAACAAGATCATTGAAGATTCGGCAAAGGACAGGAGCTGGGCATGGTAGCCGACCCAAGATTCATGCCGCGCGAAGGTCGCACTGACGATCCGCATTCGAGCCTGAGCTTGGTTGAGCGCGACCGACGCTGGAATGCTACACGTGCCGAGATGGACAAGCGCGGTATCGACTGCCTGTATATTGTCGGGCGTGGCAACAATGAGAACGGCAATACCCGCTGGCTGGATAATGGCGACTATACCGAACGCTACCTGATATTTCCACGCAAGGGTAATCCCATCATCCTATGGGCGCTACCAATTTGGGAACGCTGGTACACCCAGAACTCGTGGGAGGGTTGCGAGTTCAGGGCGAACTATCATTCGCCCAGCATCGCCGCTGCCCAGGCGATGTCCGATCTCGGTTACTGCAAGGGCAAGATTGGCATTGTCGGCCTGATCGGCGAAGGGATGAATCCGGAAGGCTCCATTCCCTACATGACGTTCCAGAACCTGAAGGCGCAATTGCCGGACGCGAGCTTTTGCGACGCCAGCGATCTTCTGATGCGTTTGCGCATCTTCAAGAGCGATGAAGAATTGCGGATGATCGAAAAGGCATCGGAACTGGCCAATATCGAGTTCGACGCGCTGATCCGCCACGCGCGGCCCGGCATCCGCGAATCCGAGCTTGCCGCCGAAGTGGTGTATGCCAGCCTGAAGGCCGGCAATGAGCTCGGGCGCGACCACTGGTTCATCATGTGTTCAGGCAAGACCGGCTATCCGGTAAACCGGCGTCCGACGGACAAGATCCTGCGTTCGGGCGAGCTGATCATGACTGGCAACTACACGCGATTCGGCGGCTATTGGGCACATCCGCACTATGCGATATCGCTGGGCAAGCTGGATGAGGAATATAGACCTATGCGCGAGGCAGTGTATGAAGCCACGCAACTGGCGCTGTCGCTGCTAAAGCCGGGCACACCGTGGGAGGAAATCGACCGCAGGATTGATGAGCCGATCCTCTCGCGCGGCTACTATCATGAAATCACGCAGATCCACTGCGTCGGGCTGGACGGCATCGAGCCGCCAACCACCTGCCTAGTACGGGGTGACGTGCCGGCGAAGCGCTTCCCATTGAAAGGCTCGCTGGCCGACAATGAAGAATATCGCCGTTTCCGCGGCAGCGGCGCCGGGATCATGCAGGACTTGATCGTACAGCCGGGAATGGCGGTGGCGCTGGAAATCAAGGCAGTCAAAGATGATCGCATCTTCATTGAGTTCGGCCCTCAGGTGATCGTGACCGAACAGGGCGCGCGCGTGATGAATCCGATGGCGCTCGACGTGGTGGAGCTGTAAGGCCAGCGGCCAGCGGTTGCCGCAAAAAGAATCGGGAGTTGTCTATTTTTTATGCTCGGCGCAAAAAACACCGCTTAGGGATCTCCGGCCGGCATCGATACTCGGCGCTATAAGGAAAGGAAGTTTCGTCTCGGCCAGACGAGCTTAGTCACATAGCGGCGCCGCTGGCGCCGAAGCGGTCATAGAAAACGATTTCCGTCGGATCCCTTCGGACGCGCGCACGCGCTTCCTTCTGCTGCACCTCGGCAGGCAGCGCATCGACCGGACACGGGTAGCCGGCTGCCACCAGCGCAACGACCAAGCACGAGTTCGGAATATCGAACGTGGTGCGAACCTTGTCCTGGTTCCAGCCTGCCATTGCGCGCACGTTCAATCCCATCGCGCAGGCCTGCACCAGCAGCGCATGAAGCGCAAGACCGCCGTCGACCAGGCAGCGTTGCTGCCCATGATGATCCGGCTGTTCCTCGGGATTGGCGATCACTACCAGCTTTAGCGGCGCGCGTGGTGCCCAGGCCTGGTTGCCGGGATCGAGCGCCGTGTCCCAGCCGGCGCGCGCCTGCTCGGTCCGCGCGACGATGAGCCGCCACGGCTGCTTGTTTTGCGACGATGGCGCCCAGCGGAAGGCTTCAACTAGCGCGGCGATTTTCTCCGGTTCAACCGGCCGCGGGTCGAAGGCGCGCGAACTGCTCCGGTAGCGCAATGCACTTGTGATATCGGGTGTAGTCATAGTCTCGCCTCCAACACATAAAATACAACTGGTCATTTAACGCTGGCGTCTTGCTGCCCCGTCGCACTCCCAAGAATGAATCAGAGCCTACTGAGAAAAGTGATTCAAGTCAACTCTCAGCCTCTTGCAACGTGAAATGAGCCTGGGGGAACTGCGTATTTCCACCCAGAAATGGTTTTTGTCGCGTTAGTGGGGTTGGGCCGAAAAGAGTCGCTCGGCTGGGCTGGACCAGCCCAGCCCACGTGCAAAGAAGGGTGTTGTAGGGCTTGTTTGACGCCCGCGTGCGGGGTTGGGCAGCTGCGCGCTTCAAGACTCAACCACTGATTCTTGAAGCCCTTGCTTAAATCAGCTAAAAACTGCGCGGTTATTTTTGATCGCCAGGGTTTCAAAGTAACCCTTGAAGCCATCCTCAGTCACGCCAAACTGGCTCAGCGCTTTGCCAAATGCTTGCTGCTCTGACTGTTCGGCCCTTCCGTCAGACAGGAGGGAGTCAGCCATGTTGATGAGCAAACAAAGCTTTTGACGCTCATTGAGTAGGGCGGCAGCATCGGTTAAAAACTGCTCGTACTTCACGCTGCGCAGGTACTTGACTGCTGTGTTGATGAGTTCTTGGTCACCGCCCACAACGGATTGCAATTGACCTATTTCTTCTGACTCAATTTCACCGTCGGCTGCCATCATGTACAAGAGGCCCACAGCCAATGCCAATCTGGGTGACAGCTTCAGGGGCTCACTTTTAAAGACATCAAACAAACCCATTTCGTTACTCCTACATGTGGTGATTAAAAAATATTACACCATCAGTGTGACGGTGTATCGGCAGAATTTTTACA
>CANKAJ010000217.1 GCA_947479645.1 Betaproteobacteria bacterium
ATCACCCGATGATCACCGCATCCCATAGCCATTTGATGGCGCAATACAACGAATGGATGAACTCGCGCCTGTATGCACTGTGCGCCTCATTGCCTGACGCGGAGCTGCACAAAGACCGCGGCGCATTCTTCAAGTCGATCTATGCCACCCTCAATCACATCGTGTATGGAGACCTCGCTTTTTTGTCCCGTTTCACGGGTAACCCGAGCATCGTCCCCGAACCCGGCGCCGATCTTTTTGGCTCGTTTAGTCTCTTGAGAACTGAGCGTGAGGCACTGGACCAACGACTCCTGATCTGGTCGGAGTCGCTTTCCCCAGCCTGGCTTGCTGAACTGCTGACCTACACAAGCAAAATTGATGGCAAGACCCGAACGGTTCCAAAGTGGGTGCTTGTCACACACATGTTCAATCACCAAACGCACCACCGGGGGCAGGTCACCACACTTCTTTCGCAAATGAATCTGGATATTGGCAGCACCGATATACCGTTTATGTCGCAATTCCATACCCAAGCCTAAGCGGTCATTCGAGCCGACACGCACCGAAGGGCCCGCATGCAGGTATTCAAGCAGTGTGTCACGCAACCCAACGAATCATGCCCACCCATGGAAATTGAATTCGGCAACGCAGGCGACCTGAACACCAACGGCACCGGCTGGTTCATCGGCTTCAGTGACTGGTCAAAGTCGGACGCATCGAGTCTTCGCCACATCCCGGCCGACCTTGCGGCAACCGGCCTTTGTGTAAAGTGGGTTCTCCACGAGGCCGGACATCCGAATGGCGAAGCCAAACCGATCAGCGAAGGCAGAACGATTTCCATGCTCGTGGGAGAACCCGGTCAGTTCAGGATCGAGTTCTCACCAACGCCGGCCTTCGAGCCGCGCGAAACCATCAGCCACCTTCTTAGTCGCCCCGGTGATTTCGCGATCTGGGGTCAGGGCATCTACCACCGGTCTTATGCACTGCAGAAGGCCTGCATCGTTAGCATTCGCTGGACGCCGCAGACTTGAAGGGACTTCTGTTCACAATTCGTTGATGCTGCGCGCATGGCATGCGCCAGCTTCAGGTTACGTCCCCTGGAATTGCAACGACTTAAGCCGGAGAGTGATTCTTGAGCCAGTCGCGTAATGCTGCATTCATGCGCGTCTGCCAGCCCGGGCCTGCAGCACGGAAGGCAGCAAGTACGTCGCGATCGAAACGAATCGTCGTCGATTCCTTGTCACTTCCTGCCGGTCGCCCCCGTTGCTTACGATAGGCCTCGATGCCGGCCTGCATCTCTTCCCGCGTCAACGGCTTTTCATCTTCGTTCTTGCCATCCCATACATAGGGTACCCCGGCACGCACCTTCGCCACATTGGTCTTGCTCTCGCCGCGCTTGCGAGCCGCGCCTGTTTCATGGGTCGCCATTGAAGTCCTCTTCGAGCCAGCCATGGTAAGCACTCCTTTCCACTTCACTCGCTGGTCGGAAACTGACAATTCGCAACGCGTCATCGCGTTCCACATGCACCACCGTCAGAACCGCCAGCACTTCAAAAACATACGCGAACGACTGCACACGCGGTTCGCCACCTCGCAAGCTACCCACATCCAACCGATAAGGGCTTTCCAGCACCATCGGCGCATCGACAAAATCCAGTCCGTGTTTGTCGATATTGGCTTGCCGCTTGGCTTCATCCCAGAGAATGTGCGTGCTCATCTCATCGACATTAATGTAGTAACAATAACTCCAGAAGTCAAGGATTTATGTTACTACGAAAAACCCCTGACCCTGAGAATGCTGTGAATCGTTGTGCACCACGAACGTCGCAAATGAATTTCATACGGATACCGTCACGCAAGCATTCAGTGCCCTGAATCACCTCAGTCAAACTGAATATTCGCCTGCTTCGCCAGCTTCCCCCAGCGCTTGGTTTCATCAGCGATGCGCTTCTCCACAATGGCAGGACTGCCGTTGCTCAGCACCTGCAGATCCTGCGCTTCCAGAATGCTCCTGACCTTCGGGTCTCTCAGCGCGCGGTTGAAGTCGTCGGTCATGCGCGCAATGTATTGAGCGGGCGTGCCCGCGCGAGTCCAGATGCTGTAGTAGGTGCCCAGCCAGTAGCCGGGGAAGCCCTGCTCCGCAACGGTGGGGATATCGGCATACAGCGCCGAGCGTTTTTCGCCGGTGTAGGCCAGCACCTTCAGCTTGCCCGACTTGATGAAGGTCGGTGCCGATGCCAGGCTGGTGATGAGAAAGTCCACGCGCGCGGCAAGCAGATCGGTAATGCCTTGCGAACTGCCTTTGTACGGCACATGGACCATCTTGATGCCGGCCATCTCTTCGAGCATGACGCCGCCAAAATGCGCAGGGGAACCTTCGCCGGTGGAGGCGAAAGTGACCTTGCCGGGATTCTTGCGGGCATACGCCACCAGTTCAACCAGCGAAGCCGCCTGCACGCCGGCATGCGTCAGCAGGTACTGGCCGTAATCGAGCACCTCGGTGACCGCTGCCAGATCCCGGGATACGTTGTAGGGCAGCGTCTTGTAGATCACCGGATTGATGGCAATGGCGCTGAGCGGTGCCATCAACAGCGTATAGCCATCGGGCGCGGCCTTGGCGACGGCCTCCGTGCCGACGATGGCGTTGGCGCCGGGACGGAAATCCAGCGTGATGGGCTGACCCAGAAACTCTTCGGCCTTGATTCCCACGGCGCGCGCCATCAGGTCGGTCGGCCCGCCGGGTGAAAACGGAATCACCATGCGAAACGGCCTGACTGGAAAAGACTGCGCAAAGGCCCCGCCTGCAAGCAGCAGCCCGCTCAGCAGCAGGACCGTGAACTCACGACAACAATGAAATGTGAAGTCCGTGGCAACGGATTGCTTCGGTAGTAATTGCAGCTTTTGCATAGCGCCCTCCTCCCAAGGTTTGTTTTTCCACCCTCAGCCTGACAAGGGCTCCGATCAATGACAGCGGAGTCCGTCAGGCCTCGCAAGACATGCGCAACCGATACTGGCCGAATTTCCGACCAAACATTCGACCAAACTTCCGACCAAACACCCGACCAAACTTCGGGCCGGCGACTACAACTCCAGCTTGATATTCGCGCTCTTGACGATTTTGGCGAATTTTTCCAGGTCGGTTTTGATCAGTGCCGCAAACTGCTCCGGTCCGCCCGGGAAAGGATCAACGCCCTGGGCATTGAGTTTTTCCCTGATGTCGGCAAGCGCCTGAACGCGCACCAGTTCAGCAGACAGTTTATTGACGATGTCGCGCGGCGTCGCAGCGGGCGCCAGTATGCCGAACCAGTTGGTCGATTCAAATGTGGGCAGACCCGCCTCGGTAAAGGTCGGCACATCGGGTAATGCCACCAGCCTGTTCTTGCCGGAAACCGCCAGGGCCCTGATGCGGCCGGATCTGATATTCGGGAGCACGGCACCCGTGCTGCTGAACATGGCCTGCACCTGCCCCCCGACCAGATCAGTCACGGCAGGCGCACCGCCCTTGTAGGGAACGTGCTGCATTTTCACACCGGCCACGACATTGAACAGTTCACCGGACAGATGCCCCAGCCCACCGCCGCCCGACGATGAGAAGTTGAGTTGCCCCGGTTTGGTCTTCGCGTAGGCGATGAACTCCTTGAGATTGCTCGCCGGTACCGATGGGTTGATACCCAGCACATATTCCTGCGCGCCGATGGTCGCCACCGGCGCAAAGTCCTTCACCGGATCATAGGGCAGCTTGGGGATCAGCAAGGGATTGATCACATGCGTGTTGACGACCAGCAGGATGGTATAGCCGTCGGGCGTTGATTTGACCAAGGCATCCGAGCCAATGACGGTATTGCCGCCGGGCTTGTTATCCACGACCACGGACTGCCCCCAGGCCTCCTGCAACTTCTGTCCATAGATGCGGGTGACATTGTCGGTGCTGGCGCCCGGGCCATAGGGCACGATGACACGGATGGGTTTGCTGGGGTACTGCTGGGCAATGACATTGCCGGCTACAGGGAGCATGGCAATGCAGGCAGCGATGCGGGCTGCTGAGGTGATATGACGATTCACAACATTCCTTTTTTACAGTGGGTCGTTAATTTTCAAGCTTGATGTTCGCGCTCTTGACCACTTTCGCGTACTTGTCCATGTCGGATTTGATCAGCGCGGCCAATTGCTCCGGACCGATTGCATACGGCTCCACGCCCTGCGCACTCAACTTCTCCCTGACATCGGGGAGCGCCTGAATGCGATTGAATTCGCTGGACAGCTTGTTGATGATGTCCTTTGGGGTCGCCGCCGGCGCCAGCACTGCAAACCAGTTGGTCGACGAGAGCCCCGGCAACCCGGCCTCGGCAAAGGTGGGCATGTCGGGCAAGGCGGCCAGACGGTTCTTGCCCGAGACCGCGATGGCCCTGAGCCTGCCAGCCTTGATCTGGCTCAGCACGTTGCTCGGGTGTATGAAGCTCATCTGCACTTCACCGGCAACGAGCGCGGTGACCGACGGGGCGCCGCCCTTGAATGGCACGTGCTGGGTGTTGACCCCGGCGACCACATTGAACAACTCACCCGACAGATGCCCCAGTCCGCCCGCGCCTGACGAGGAGTAGTTCAACTGCCCGGGCCGCGACTTGGCATAGGCGATGATTTCCTTGAGAGTAACGGCAGGAACGCCCGGATTGATGGCCAGCATGTATTCGCTGATGCCGAGCGTTGTTATCGGCGCAAAATCCTTGATCGAGTCATAGGGCAGCTTGGTCAGCAGCGGATTGATGGCATGCGAGTTGAGCACCATCAATATGGTGTAGCCGTCGGGTGCCGACCTGACCAGCGCCTCCGAGCCGATGATGGTGTTGCCCCCGGGTTTGAAATCATTGACGACCGGCTGCCCCCAGCTTTCATGCAGCCTCTGTCCGTAAATGCGCGACAGGGTGTCGGTGCTGGCACCCGGCGCATACGGCAGGATGAAGCGGATCGGTTTGCTCGGATAGTTTTGCTGCGCATTGGCTGCGCCGGCCAGGGCAAGCAGCGCAATGCCACTGGCGATAACGGCACTCGCCTTCAGAAATCGATTCATGATTGTTTCCCTTTCACGTGTTCATCCTGCAAACCTTACTGGGTACTCTCGAGCCTGATGTTCGCACTTTTGACAATTTGCGCAAACTTTTCCAGGTCAGCCTTGATCAGCGCCGCGAACTGCTCCGGCCCGCCCGGCAACAGATCAACGCCTTGTACCGCCATTTTCTCACGCGTATCGGGCATTCCCTGAATCCGCACGAACTCTGCCCCCAGCGTATTGATGATGTCGCGCGGCGTGGCTGTCGGCACAAAAATGCCGTACCAGTTGGTCGACTCGAAACTGGGCATTCCGCCTTCGGCAAACGTGGGCATATCAGGCAGCGAGGGATGGCGGGCCTTGCCCGATATCGCCAGCCCCTTGAGTTTGCCTGCCTTGAGTTGCGGCATGACTGCAGCCATGCTGCTGAAAGTGAGTTGCACCTGGCCGCCGACCAGATCGGTCACGGCCGCCGCGCCGCCCTTGTAGGGAACATGCAGCATTTTCACGCCGGCCATCTTGTTGAAGAGTTCCCCCGACAGATGGCCCAGGCCCCCACCGCCCGCCGTGGAAAAACTCAATTGTCCCGGCCTGGCCTTTGCATAGGCGATGAACTCCTGCAGCGTATTGACCGGCAGCGACGGATGTACCGTGAGCATGTTGGGCACATAGCCGGTAATCGCCACCGGCGCAAAATCCCTGACCGGATCGTAAGGAAGCTTGGTCAGCAGGGGATTGATCACATGCGTGTTCGCCACCAGCAGGATGGTGTGTCCGTCGGGCGGTGCCTTCACCAATGCCTCCGATCCGATGACGGTATTGGCGCCGGGCCGGTTGTCCACAATGACCTGCTGCCCCCAGGCATCCACCAGTTTCTGCCCGTAGATGCGCGCCACATTGTCCGTGCTCGAACCCGGGCCATACGGGACGATCAGGCGGATGGATTTGCTGGGGTAATGTTGCTGGGCGGAGGCAATGCCCGCCACCAATGCCAGCGAAATTGCAACGAAGACTGTCAGGACGTCAGCTTGCAAAGCTCTCATGAACTCCTCCCTATACAACCGTGAGACAGCTATAAGTACCGTTGGCATCGCAACGCCACGCCACGGCCATGCACGACTTCTCCCGCTAGCCGATCCGGTACAGCCCCGTCCAGATCAGCATTTCTTCGCCCTTGGGTGCGACATCATACTTCGCCACGAAGGTCAGCTGGCCATCGTCACCGATTCGGAAGGTCGCCAGGGAAGCCGGAATCGTCGTCGTCGTGGCCGCCGTATCGCGCACCTCGAAGGCCTGGGAGTTCCCCACGACCAGCATGCGGCCGGTCGGATCGATACAGAATGAAAACGGATAAATGCCGCGCGTATCCTCATTCTGGATCAGCGTGGGTTCGCCGGTTTCCTGATTGATGGAGAACACCGCCATGTCATTGGTGCCGCCGGCAAAGAACGGCCGCCCTTCGAAATTGATCTCGCCCGCGGCGCGGTTGGCGATATAGACAAAGCGGCCGCTGGGATGCACGTGCAGCTGCCCGGCGATCTGATGCGACGAAACCCAGCCGGGCTTGCCCAGCGTGTCCTTGATGAAGGCGGGTTGCGGACTCAAGGTGCCCTGCTCCAGCTTGTAGACATGAATGCGGCTCTGCAATTCCAGGCAGACATAGACCCAGGGCTGGCTCGGATGGAAATCCAGATTGCGTGGCCCAAAACCGTAACCGCCACCGGGAGCAACCCGGGCCTTCTCGCTCAACACGCCATCGCGATAGTTGAACACGCTGAGGCTGCCGGGCTCCTCGGGCTTGTTGCGGGTCGCCCGGTTGCCCCGCGCCACCACAATGGCCAGATCGTTCGACGGCGCCACGCGGATCTGATGGGAGAACACGCCGCCATAGAGCGCTTCGGGTTGGGTCACTGCCTCGCCCACTGTTCCGTC
>CANKAJ010000218.1 GCA_947479645.1 Betaproteobacteria bacterium
CATCTCGCATTCCGGCGAACAGGGGCACATGGACAATGCTCTGTACCACCAAGTGAACCAGAACAAAAATAACCACCGCGACGCCCGTGGCACGGTGCAGCAGGCGCGATACATCACCTACGAGCCACGTTTCGGCCTGCCGAGTGGAATTGCGGGGTAGGGTCAGGTTGCTCATGATTCAACCTTTCTCCTTGCGCCTGGACAGCAGCAAGTCGGCACGCATATCGCGGATCGCCTGAGCTGGGCTAAGATCGGTCGGACAGACCTGAGTGCAGATATCGCATCCGAAACATTCCATCATCCCGCCTTCCAGAGCCTGATCCAGCCGGTTTGCTGTATCACGCGGATGCATGTTCATATGCTGCAGCCTCAACATAAATGCAGGCCCGTCGAAGGCACGCTCATCAACTGCAGGACAAGCCGAAACGCAAATCATGCAGCCGATACAGCGGTCGATGTGGCACAGCTCCTCGGCAAGCTTGGGATCCATGCTTTCGGGTTGGCCCGCATGGACGACATTCCTTCGCGGTGCAAGCTGCAGGTCCTCGTACTTTTGTTCGATCTCGCTACGGTCGATCACCAGATCACGCAATACGGGAAATGGTGTGAGCGGCTCAATACGCATGTGCGGCTTTGCGATCTCTTGGCACGCCAGAACCGGCACCCCATTCACGCGCACGGAACATGTACCGCACCGGCCGATACGGCATGCGAACTGAAAGCCCAAGTCATCAGCCTGGTTCTCGTAAATTGACCGAATCACGTCCAAGACCCGCATCGTGGGTAAACCGATCACCTCATAACGTTCATAATGGGGATCGTTACCAGTTTCGGGGTTCTGTCGCCTGATTTCGGCTACCACAGTGATGTTGTCTGCCATGATGAATCCTTTATACGCTCAATGCCACAGGCTCCACCGATTGCAGGCAGACCAGTGGCGACTTTCGCGCAATCATCTTATGGCCGTCGAGCTTCACGAGAATGTTTGCCGTCCACTGCTCGTCGGTTTCTGGATAATCGGTCCGGTAATGCGCCCCCCGGGTTTCTTTGCGCATTAGCGAAGCGGTTACCATGGCCTGCGCAATATCGAGCATATTCTGCAATTCCATTGCCTCCATCCAAGAACGGTTCACCACCCTGGAACTTGCAGTGATCTTCAGCTGCGGCATTACTGCTTGGCGCAACTCGGTGAACTTTCGCAGGGTTTCTTCCATTTTGTCGCCGCTCCTTACCAAACCAACGTGGTCCCACATAAGCTTCTGGATCTGCTTTTTCACGTGAGATGGAGCGATTCCTTGGGTCCGTCCCATGCCCTGCTCTGCGCGCTGTATCATGTCACGGGCCTTGCTCAACTCGGCCCGGGCCGGTCGGCCAACCGCATTCGCATGTTCAGCTGCAGATATGCCCGCACGCCTACCGAAGACCTGAATGTCTGGCATCGAGCTTCCGCCCAAGCGATTGGCCCCATGCACACCTCCTGCGGATTCCCCTCCCACGAAGAGGCCCGTAACAGAACTGCGGCACCATTCATCGACGCGCACACCGCCGAGCGTATATAGCGCGCTAGGCATTACTTGGATTGGTGCCTGCATTCTTGCCTGAGCTTCGCCGTAGTTTTCCAGCAGGCGCTTGACGTAAATTGGACGCTCTTTCAGGAAAAAATCGAACACTTCCGGATCAGGCTTCATGAGCACGCCCCCCTCGGGGGTTCCTCTACCTTCCAGTATTTCTAGCATGATTGCACGCGCCAGAACATCGCGAGTACTACCCTCGCGGCGCACAGGATCATGCTTCAAGATGAATCTTTCGCCTTTGTTATTGAGCAGGATCCCGGCCTCCGCTTTTGGATCGAGATGTCGCTTACCGTAATGCGCCGGTTCTAGAAGCGTATAGCCCTTGATGCTTTCGGGATACACGAACGATATCGGGATAAACTGCATGAACTCGATATCCACTAACTCCGCACCCGCCCGCAAGGCAATGGCGATACCGTCACCGGTATTGATAATGGGCCCAGAGCTGGTTTCATACATCTGTGAGGTGCCCCCGGTGGCAATCACCAGAGAGCTGCATGACATGTACTTCCATATACCTTTAGAAATATCGAGCACCAGCGCCCCAACGACCATTCCAGCATCGTCCTGCACCACTTCGACGAGCATGTGGAAGTCGAGCACGGGAATCTTCCGCCTGTGCAATTCGTGAAGCATGACTTCCGTGATGCCGATGCCCTCGTCCATCGAACCCATGGTTCTAACGAAGGTGCCTCCCCCAGTCATGGACAGGTAGTATTTTTTCTTCTCGGTCCGGTCCCAGGCGAGGCCATAGGATTCCAGGTCGTAGGCGCGGTCCATGGCTTCGTCGGCTAGTGTCCTCACCATCAACTGATTGCAGATGCCTGCGCCCGAATCAAGAGTGTCATTATAGAAAGCGTCTGTACTGTCCTCGGGGTTAAGGCCTGAAACCGTGTTATACCTGCCACCCGACATGCGAGTGTGGTTGGCACGCCGTGGCCCCTTAGCGAGGAGAACAACCTTGCAGCCAGCATCGTGCGCGGCAATGGCTGCGCGCATACCTGCGCCACCACTGCCCGCGACAATCACATCAGCTTCTTCAATGACCAGATCCGGCTTGTTGATCACGTCTAGGCCCCCACGTGTTAGAAAAATTCCTTGACCTTGCCCTTGAGTGCAGGATCGACCCAATTGTCGCCATAGACAATCTCCAGTGGTTTCTTGCCGTCCTTGATGTCCTTTGCCTGCTGATACTCCATTTGTTGCCGTTCGCTGGCGATCTTAAGAACATCTTCGGCGATGGAAAGTGGCACTACAACAACACCGTCGTCGTCCCCAACCACAATATCGCCCGGACAAATGACAATTCCACCGACATGTACTGGGATGTTGATTGCTCCAGGCAGCGATTTCTGCGACATTCTGGGACTAGACCCAAGGCAGTAGATCGGAAACTTCTCCTCCTTTAGCAGCCTCGCATCGCGAGCGTGCCCGCTAGTAACGACCCCAGCCACGCCCCGGTTACGCGCCTGCAGCGACATATTGTGGCCAAATGAGCCCATAGTGTTTCCCCGGCCTTCGTCAATCACGAGGACGTCCCCCGGCTGCAGCATTAGCAGCGCCTTGTGGGTGGTGATGTTATCGTTAGGGTAGTTCAGCACGGTGAAGGCGGAGCCCAGAATGCGTACGCCATCGAAGAACGGCTTGATTTCCGGCCCCATAAGACCATGCCGACCCATCGCATCGCTGATCGTCGCTGTCCAGATGCCGGCAAATCCCTGCACCAACTCCTTCGGCGGACGTTTGATGTTGTGATAAATGTGCCCGTACATGTCATCTCCCAGATCAGATTAGAACTTTTGACCCGTAGGATCTTAACTTTCTTCAGTATTCTTCACCATGAATAATTTACTATATAGATGTTGATTTTCTTATAGTCGAGAAACTGCTGTGCGCGTGATTTCCATCAACATTATTTGAGCCAAAGAAGAGACTAAAGAAAGCAAGTCATGAATCTACGCCAGATCCAAACCCTCTGTGAAATCGTCGACTGTGGTCTACGCGTATCAGGAGCAGCGGAGGCAACTAACCGGTCCCAACCAAGCGTAAGCAGACAACTCAAAGACCTTGAGGAAGAACTGGGGTTTCTGCTTTTTTTCCGGAGGCGCAACAAGATATTGGGATTGACCTCGAAGGGGGAAGCCATACTAAAAATAGCGCGACGGATCGTTCAGGAAGCTGAGAACATGCGCCGGTTTGGTCGGGACAGTTCCGCCACTGAGGAAGGAGATCTTTCGCTGGCAACTACCCATACCCAGGCACGCTACGTACTACCGCAGGTGATCCGACGTTTCGCTAAACGCTATCCAGGCGTCCGCCTTACGCTGCTTCAAGGATCTCCAGTGCAGTGTCGGCAAATGGTCATAGCAGGTACGGCTGATATTGCAATCTGTTCGGAGGTAAACAACCCTTCAGATGAAATTCTGGAAATACCTTGCTACCAACTTACCCGTGCAGTAATCACGCCTGTCAAACATCCACTGCTGAGCCACCCCCGCCCCTCCTTAAAGTTGCTTAGTGAGTATCCGATCATCACCTACGGCGAAGGATATAGCGCCCGTCTTATAGTCGATCGTACATTTGCTGATGCAGGGCTGAAGCCCAAATTTGTGATGCACGCTATTGATGCTGATGTCAGCAAGACTTACGTCGAAATGGGGATGGGAATTGCCATTCTCGCTAATGTGGCATTTTCAGCCAGGAAAGACAGCGGCTTGAGACGAATCCGGATAGATCATCTTTTCGCTACCACCTTGCTCAGTGCAGTTGTTCGACGCAATGTGTTCCTACCCCGCTACATGCTGAACCTTATCACGATGTTCGCGCCTTACTTGGACAGAAAGGCACTTGAAGTAGCGATTTCCGAAGGCTCACTTAAGAATGTGGCTCCGCAGCCGATTCCATTCCTCTGAGGCGAAGAAATCTGCTTGAATTCGTAATCAGACAATCAGGGGATTAGTTTGACAGCCAGACTGCTGTCTACAAGTCGGGCTTGGCACCTGCCAACTCAACCGCCTTGCCCCATTTTGCGATTTCAGATTTAATGAAACTACCGAATTGATCAGGAGTCCAATCAGCGGGGGCGATTCCCAGTCCGACAAGTACATCACTCACCTTTGGGTCTCGCATCGCATTGTTGATTTCCTTGTTGATCTTCAGAATGATTTCCGGAGACGTCTTACCAGTGGTCATCAATCCATACCAATTGTCCGCATCGAAACCAGGAAGACCGGACTCAGACACTGTAGGCGTATCTGGGATAGTCTTGTTTCTCTCAGAACTTGTGGTCGCTAACAGTCTAACTTTGCCGGACTTGACGTGGGACATTGCCGTCACCATCGGGCTGAAATAGACTGAAACCTCACCCTTGATAAGCGCCAGAATCGCTGGACCACTACCGTTGTAAGGGATGTGCTGAATCTTAACCCCTCCCATATCATTGAACAATTCGCTCATGATATGAGTTGCGGTACCACTACCCCCGGACCCATAGTTTAGTTTCCCTTGCTGATCTTTGGCCAGGTTAATTAATTCCCGGACATTCTTGACAGGTAGTCCCGGATAAACGAGGAGCACATTTGGCGCCTTTCCGAACAGGGCTACAGCGGCAAGATCGCGCGTTGTATCAAAGGGAATCTTTTCTTTGTACACGCTGACATTGATCGCAATGTTGCTGGCAGTGATTAGCAGCGTGTAGCCATCAGGACGTGCGCGTGCGACGTAATTACCTCCAGTATTGCCAGCGCCTCCGGGCTTGTTCTCAACAATTACGGGCTGCTTCCAAGCCTCGTTAAGCTTAGCCGAGAATAGCCTCGCTAGAATGTCGGTAGAGCCTCCTGCAGCGAAGGGGGAAATGATGTGGATTGGCTGTGACGGAAAGTTCTGTTGCGCGGCGGACTGCTGCGAAACGCATGACAAGACAAATAGAACTAGCAGGTACCAATGATTGCATCGAAACATTTCTCACCTCCCCAATTCGAATGTGACGATCTCATCGAAGCTTATTTTAATTGTATCGATTGACCATCAGATGCTTCTCTACCCTACTCGCAACTGAATCCGATTCATAATGAATTTTTTAGTCGTAGTATTTGATTTTCGACATCTTGCCTAGCTGGGCGCCATTCTATCTAGCTCATTTGCCTTAGTTTCTTGACAGCGGTGATGCTTCTGAATATTTTGTTCTATTGATGTGAGTGTTAAGCAGGAGGGAAAGTGAGCATTAAGGGCAAGGCATATATAGCAGGTGCATTCGAACACCCAACACGCAGGGCTGAAACTCAGTCGGTTGCACAACTGCATGCAGAGTGCGCCAAGGGAGCACTTGAGGATGCCGGACTTTCAATAAGGGATGTCGACGGTTACTTTTGTGCCGGGGATGCCCCTGGGCTTGGCGGCTTGGGACTCGCCGACTACATGGGAATTCAGCCCACACATATCGACTCAACCGAAACCGGAGGATCGTCCTACCTAATTCATGCCTCTCATGCTGCTCAAGCAATCGCTACGGGTAAGTGCAACGTGGCCCTAATCACACTTGCTGGCCGCCCCCGATCGGAAGGTTCACGGGGCACAGTTCCACGTTTCTATGGCAGTACAGCGCCGGACTCCCCATACGAGGTTCCGTTTAATCCAGTGACGGTGAATCTCTACGCATTGGCGGCACAAAGGCACATGCATGAATTCGGCACCACCAAAGAGCAGCTGGCGTGGGTAAAAGTAGCCGCTTCACATCATGCACAGCACAATCCGAATGCATTCCTGCGCACGGTCTTATCTATCGAGGATGTACTGAATTCCCCTTACGTCGCCGATCCTCTCCATCGCATGGACTGTTGTGTCGTCACCGATGGCGGCGGTGCCATCGTAGTCGTGCGCCCAGAGATCGCCCTTAGCCTTAAGCGCCCGCTGGTAAAGATACTTGGCGCTGGAGAGGCGGTAAAGAATCCGCAGGGCGGAAAACTCGATCTGACCTACTCAGCTGCAGTCAAAAGTGGTCCAATCGCATTCAGCGAAGCCGGGGTCACGCCTTCAGATATCAAATATGCGTCCATTTATGACAGCTTCACGATCACGGTCATTATGCAACTGGAGGATCTTGGATTCTGCAAGAAAGGCGAGGGTGGCAAATTTGTGCAGGACGGCAATCTGATTTCTGGCATTGGCTCACTGCCTTGGAATACCGATGGCGGCGGCCTGTGCAACAATCACCCTGCAAATCGCGGCGGAATTACCAAAATTATTGAAGCAGTCCGTCAGTTGCGCGGAGAAGCTCACCCGGCCGTGCAGGTAAAGAACTGTGACCTCGCGTTGGCGCATGGAACCGGCGGTTCGCTCGGTCACCGCCATGGGAGTGCAACTCTCATTTTGGAACGCAGCTGA
>CANKAJ010000219.1 GCA_947479645.1 Betaproteobacteria bacterium
AATGCTGCCAGTGCCCGAGGTGCCGTAGGAAACACCGCCTGGAAGTGCTTTAGATAAATCAATCAGTTCTCGCATGTTATTGGCCTTGAAGCCCGGATGCGCCACAAGGATGGTCGTCGAGTCACCGATCTTGCCGATCGTTGCGAAGTCGCGCAGCGGGTCGAATGGAACCTTGTCATACACATGGGGGTTGATGACGAAGGTGCCGTCAAGCACCAGCAACAAGGTATAGCCATCCGGCTCTGCGCTGGCCACCACTTGACTGCCAATGTTGCCTGAAGCGCCTGGGCGGTTGTCTGGCACCACCTGCTGTCCTAGACGCTTGCTCAAGTAATCGGCAATGATGCGCCCGCTGGTATCGGTCACACCACCGGGTGCAAACGGGATTACCAACTTAATGGGTTTTGCGGGCCAAGCTGATTGCGCCAAAGCATCGGGGTAGGGAAGGGTGCCAGTGGCAAGCAGAGTTCCAGCGCACATCAGGAATGCGCGGCGGTTTGGGAGTTGGGGTTTGTTAATGGTTGGGGGCATGTTGTTCTCCAAAGTGAGTCAGATGGACAAAAGATCGCGCACCACGAGGCGAGTCAGTTCACCCTCAGGTGATTCGAAATGGCGCATCACGGTGTAATGGTCGCAACCTTGATAGTTAATAAAGCTGGCATTGGCGTCTTGAGATGCGCAGGTGGCGGCAAAGCGTTCCGACTGTTCAATGAAGCCCCGCGTTTCAAATCCGCCCACCGCCACTGTCAATGGCACAGGCTTGCATGGGGGATGGCGCATGGGGCTCATGGCGGCAACTTGATCGGGGCGCAGGCGAATTTCTTGGTTCACAGAGACCGAAAGGACGGGTTCCAATTCATAGATTCCGCTGATGAGTACGGCCGATGAAGGCATACCAAGCGGCACGGACGTCGCCTTGGCATGCCTGGCCAAGCTTGCCGCAATGAGGTGCGCGCCCGCTGAATGGCCAGATGCGCTGTATCTAAGGGGGTCAGCTCCCCAGTCGGCCGCATGTTCATGCACCCATGCCAGGCCTTGTGCAACCTGATCGACGATGGCAGGCAGTTCCACTTGGGGGCACAGGTCGTAATTCATCACAATGGTGGTGATCCCATGCGGCAAAAGGGCATCGGCCAGGTAACTGAAATCGCTTTTGTCGCGACCGCGCCAGTAACCGCCATGCAGGAAAACGTGCATGGGCGCATTGGCTTGGGCAGCCTTGAAAACGTCCAGCGTTGCCAGCGGACCCAACCCATAACGCAGGTTGTAAATGCCCTCATGGCGTAGCCTTGCTTGGTGGCTCAGTTGTTGGGTTCTGGCGGAATGCTCATCGACATTGGGCACTGCACGGCGAGGATTAAATTGGGTTTCGATATCAGTGGCGTGGATAATCATTTGAATGTTTTTTCAAAAATAATCGAATCGCTTTCCATCTAGGCCTGTTGTTCTCATCAGGCATGATGACTCTCATGAACATGGGCTACCCAAGAATAGTAACCCCCCTTTGCATGAACAGGCGATCGCAGTCCAGCTGAATCGTGAGAAAACTTTCTTGAATGGTGGGGGTTTCTTGTCGCTTAACAGGAAGCTGAAGTAGAAGCTTACAGGGTCAGTGCTATCGTATGAATAATGATGCAGCTGATCCAGGGTTTACCCGGTGTTGGATGAAGCGACTCTTGCAGGGTGTTCTGCCCTAAAGCGATTCATCATTTCTTTTTGAAACTTGCAACAAAGCACAATGAACATCACATGTGCTTACGTCAAATTTTGCTGAACCAATTCGTATTGTTAGTGGGACTGGCTTTTTTCATCTCGCCGACCCGCTTGATGGCTCAAGAATTTTCAGTCAAAACCATGCGTTTTATGATTGGCTATTCAGCCGGAAGCAGTTCGGACATTGTGAGTCGCTTGCCGTCAAACGTTAAAAATCGAACGTCAAATTGCCATCAGGAAAAAGGTGGTAATGGTGATGAAAATAGAGCGTCAACAGGTACCCGCCGTGAGTTCCATTTGAATTTCAGTCTGCTTGAGCACCCGAATCTTTCACTATCTTGGACTAAATTTTGTATAAATGGTTAATGCGCGATGGTCAAACCATTGATCTTCATGAGTAAATAGATGTACTGAAGTTCTGCCTTCTCACAGTCTGGTGCACCTACCCAACGCGCCAATGAGTGGGCTGGAATTTGCATGTGTTTTCCCTCAATTTCAACTTCTACACGGAAATAACAGGGGTTAAGTTCACGAAAGGCGATGACCGTGCCCCAGCGGCCAATGGGCCAAGGCTTACGGATCACGACAACTCGATCTCCTGGTCGAGCAAGGCAATTTAAGTTGTCCTCATAGGCCAGTTGAATTTGAGTACTAGATGTTTTTGCGCTGGCCTGTGCAAAATTGTTGGCAAACTCTATAAACTGTTCAGCTTTCATACTTGGAAGATCGGCTCGAAATGGCATTTCCTTTAGCTTTTGGTCAATTTTCCTGTCCTAGAGAGGCGGAGGACCTGCTGATCAGCAAATGATATACAGTCAACGCATGAAGTCATTTATTTATTTTATTTTGGAATTCACATGATTTTCTGTTCAGCCACAGAACACTGCTAAATATAAGTTAAGTGAGCATAGATATGGATGAACTCATTTCAGAAAATTCCCTGGTTTGTCTTCTCAATCCCCGCAGCATTGCCATCATCGGTGTGCGAGGCGGCGAGTTCGATCCTTCAGCGCGCAACAGCATGGCGCGGCGCTTTGTTGAAAATCTCCTGCGTCATGGCTATACCGGACATATTTATCCGGTCAATCCCCGCTACGATAAAGTCGGCGAACTTGTGTGCTACCCCAGTATCTCAGCCGTGCCTTGGCATGTCGATGCAGCCTTACTGATCGTGCCCAAGGAAAGACTGGCGGCTAGTCTTGCCGAGTGCGGCACAAAAGGCGTCAAAGCGGTTACTGTGATCAGCAGCGGTTTTGCTGAATCTGGTATTCAAGGCAAGATAGACGAATTAGAGCTCGTCGCTTTGGCTCAGTCGTACAAAATTCGGCTGCTCGGGCCGAATTGCTTCGGCTACTTCAACAGCCATGGGCGCGTGAACCTTTTCGGTTCGGCCAGTCTTCTAAACCGCCCGCTCCTAACCGGAAGTATTGGCTTCGTCACCCAGAGCGGGGCGTTGGCAGCTTCCATTCTCGACCGGGCGCAGGAGCGTGGTATTGGTTTCAGCTATGTCATCACCACAGGCAACCAAGCTGATATCCACAACGTCGAATGCATCGAGTACATGGTGGATGACTCCAGCACCCAGGTGATTGCCTTGTTCGCTGAAGCAATCGGTCATACCTCTCGTTTCCGTGCTGCAGTGATGCGCGCGGCAAGGGCGGGCAAGCCTTGCGTTGTGCTCAAAACTGGTGCGTCTGAGGTGGCCAGAGAAAGCGCTCTGGCTCATACGGGCTCTATGGTGGGCGACGACGATGTCTATGCTGCCGCCTTTCGGCAGAACGGGGTAGTTCGCGTTCAGGATCCCGATGAATTATTCCTGACTTCTGCTCTCCTTTCGAGCGATTTGGCATCTGTAAATCGCACCGATACTGCACGTATCGCGGTGGTCAGCATGTCTGGTGCAATGGGCGGCATTCTGGCCGATGGCGCAGCACGGCATGGTGTCACTATGGCGCCGCTTTCTGCGCGCACTAGAGAATCCTTGCTGGCCATATCTGGCATCAGCGGGGTTTTGAATCCTTTGGATGCAGCTATGGCCACTTGGGCCAGCGACTTTGGCGTCATCGGTAAATTAGCCGGCATCTTGGCAAGAGACGAAAGTGTAGATGTGGTGCTACTGGCTATCTCTGGTCTTCCTTATGCTGAGCGCCTGGTTGATGACTGCGCTGCAGCCGTGCGCTCTGCCGGCAAACTTTTCGTCCCGATGTGGGCCGCCGACCATGCGGACTTGCATCAGGCGATCCCGCGCCTGGCCAAGGACGGCGTAACAGTTTTTAACACTTGCGATAGCGCTTTACGGGCCATCTCTGGGGTAGCACAGTTTCGAAAATTTCAAGCAACGCTCAAAACGAACCAAGCGACTACGTTTCTCATCAACGATGCACGAGTGTTACAGGCGCGCAGTCTTTTATCGAAAAGCGGCGCGGCGCTTACCGAATACCACAGCAAGCAGTTGCTGGCGTTATATGGTGTCGACATCCCAAGTGAAGCAGTGGCCGCCAGTGCGGACGAAGCCGTACTTGAAGCTGAACGGATCGGCTATCCAGTGGCGCTTAAGATTCACTCTTCTGAGATCCAGCACAAGACAGAATCAGGCGGTTTGCAATTGGGGTTGGTGGACTCCGCTGCAGTGCGCACCGCCTACGATGCAATCATTCGCAATGTTATTGCTTACAAGCCGGGAGTCGTGCACGACAGCGTTCTGGTTGCGCCGATGGCCGCGAAAGGTTTGGAGGTGGTGGTGGGCGCCTATCAAGATGCACAGTTGGGACCGGTGCTTCTAGCTGGCATGGGTGGCGTGCTGGTAGAGGTTCTGCGCGACACAGCTCTTCGACTGGCTCCGCTGGGAAGGGATGGTGCTTTTGAAATGCTTGGAGAACTGCACGCCGCTGCCCTCTTTGATGGCGTACGTGGCCAGCCAGCTGCCGATAAGGCTGCCGTGGTCAATGTGCTGACTGCACTGTCAACGCTGATGATTGAGCTTGGGGAGTGGGTCAGCGAAGTCGACATCAATCCATTGATTGTTCATCCAGCGGGCATGGGAGTCACTGTTGCTGATGCATTGATTGTGCTTAAGCCCGCAGCAATTCAATGAGCGACTACAGTAAGCTGCATCATTTGAGCGATAAGGCCTGCATCATTGGTGTTGGCCAAACGGAGTTTTCAAAGGCTAGCGGTCAAAGTGTTGCCGCATTGGCACTGCAGGCATCCCGCGCGGCAATCAGCGATGCCGGACTGAAGCCGCCGGACATCGATGCCATACTTCCTTATGCTGTTGGACCCACGGCGGATGAAATGGCCGCCCAGCTAGGCATTGCCGACCTGCGTTATTCCTCGATGATAAAAATGGGTGGCGCCACTCCAGTAGCCAACTTGCTAGTCGCTGCAATGCTCATATTTACAGGCGTCGCAAAAAATGTATTGATGTTCTGTGCGCGAAATGGCCGTTCAGGCGCTCGCGTGGATGCGCGTATGGGCGTCATGCCAGGGCAAACTTTTAGGCGCGACTTTGAGCACCCTTATGGCTGGACGGTGCCAGGTCAGTGGTATGCAATGCTTGCCCGCCGCCACATGATCGAATTTGGTACCCAGCGCGAGGCAGCTGCGGATTTTGCATTGGCGATGCGCCGTCACGCCAACCTCAATCCTCATGCGATGATGTTCGGTACACCCATGACAAGGGAAGACTACCTGCAGTCCAGGCCAGTCTACGATCCATTTCTACTTTTCGATTGCTGTCTTGAAACCGACGGTGCCGCCGCCTACGTTGTCAGCTCAGCGTCTGTTGCCTGCGACATGCCGCACAAGCCAGTCTTTATCAGCGGCGCTGCACAAGCCAAGCCGATGGGTTCAGATGACTTAGTTAACCGCCCGAACGTGTTTGACATTGGTCTAACCAAAGCAGCGCCTCGTGCTTTCGAAATGGCTGGGGTTCAACCTGCCGACATGGACGGTGCGATGGTTTACGATTGTTTTACCTATGTGGCCTTACTGGAACTTGAGGAGGCTGGTTTCTGCCCCCGCGGCAGCGTTGGCGAATTCGTCCGCAATGGCAACATCGAACTTGGCGGAAAACTACCGATCAACACGCACGGCGGGCTCCTGTCAGAGGCACACATTGCAGGCATGGGCCATGTCATTGAAGCTGTGCACCAGCTTCGTGGAAACTGCGGTGATCGGCAGATCGCCCACGCCCAACACATAGCCGTAACCGGTTGGGGAGATCTCGGAGACGGCGCCATGGCCATTTTGCGAAACTGATATGCCAACACGACCACTACCCGACCTGCAGGACCCCGACAACGGCTTTTTTTGGCAGGGTACCGCCCGTGGCGAAATAAACGTCAAACATTGCAACGACTGCGGTCGCGATCAATGGCCACCACGCCTAGGGTGTGCCTATTGTGGGTCGGCAAACATCGCTTGGTCATTGCGAAGTACCTTTGGCACAGTTTTTTCATGGACAGTTATTCATCGCAGCTTGACGCCAGGTTTTGCGACGCCATACACCGTGTTGCTGGTTGAACTGATTGATACTCCTGGCGTGCGCATGGTTGGTAATCTTGTTAACGCAAGCGCAGAAACCTTGCACGCTGGCATGGCTGTTGAGGCGGTTTTTACACCAAGCGAGGATGGCACAGTGCAACTCATCTGCTGGCAACCCGCTACACGGCAGGGGTGAACATGGCACGCAAATCTTAAGCTTGCTCGTCAATAACTGATTACGTCATTCCAGTTTTATCCAATTGAAAAGGAGTATTCACATGTCGATTTTGAAAAATATCATTACCGTCTCTATGCTGACATTTCTGTTCGGCCAGAGCGTCCAAGCTCAGACCACATTATCAGCTCAGCCCTGGCCAAACCGGACCATACGCTGGGTTCTCCCATATCCGGCAGGTGGCGCGGGGGACGTACTGACAAGACTGCTCGCACAACAATTGTCATCCAGGCTTGGGCAGCAAGTTATCGTAGAAAACCGTCCCGGCGCTAACGGCCTTATCGGTACTGACATCGTGGCCAAGGCGGCACCGGATGGTTACACCATGGTTGTTGGCGTGATCGGCCCACTCACCGTGCTGCCTCACATGGTCAAAATGCAGTTCGATCCAGTCAAGGACCTGGCGCCAGTCACAATGCTCGCATCAGTGGCA
>CANKAJ010000220.1 GCA_947479645.1 Betaproteobacteria bacterium
CAAAGCGGTATTATTCCGCCGGTTCGTACTCGTGGGCAATTCGGTGCAGTGGTTCGCATTACGTTACCGATTGTTCTGGCGCTTCAGTCGTCGCTGAGTTATTCGCAGGCTGTTCCTGATTCCGGGCAGATATTGCAGAGTGTGCCGCAGACGGCGCCACGCAATACACAGGAGTTGCAACTGGAGCAACGCCTTCGTCAAAGCAAATCCGTGACTGATGTTGAGGGCATGCGGATTGAAATTAAAGGCTTTCGGCTGACTGGCTTGACCAACGCTCCCGAAGCAGAAGTGCAAAAGGAGCTTGCCTCTTTCTTGGGTGCAAATCGCAACTTTCAGACCTTGCTGGATGCAGCAGCGAAGGTCAAGGAAGTCCTGGCAAGGAATGGCCTGTTTTTGGCCGATGCGATCATTCCCCAGCAGCGCATTCAGAATGGCGTGGTGGAAATTCTGGTGCTCGAAGGCAAACTGGGTAAAGTCAAGGTCGAATATGACAAGGATGTGAAGGTCAATCACGCGTTGGTCGAGTCTTATGCTTCGACTTTGAAGCCCGGATCTTTCATTTCTGCAGAGGAAGTTGAGCGCGCCCTGTTCCTGATCAGCGATTTGAAGGGCATCCAGGTCCGTTCAGCATTTGAGCCAGGCGAAACTGTTGGCACTTCAGATCTGACGATCAGGATTTCAAAAGGAAAAGAGGTTGATGCCAACCTCGATCTGGATGCAAACGGGTCAATCTATACCGGTGTTCTGAGAGCAGGCGTTGGCTTTGATGTAAACAATCTGGCGGGCCGCGGCGATCTACTGAGCTTGCGATTTACATCAGCACTGGAAAATTTTGACACTTCATCGCTGCAATATGCGCGACTTTCCTATCTGATGCCAATTGGTTCATGGGGAACCAAGATTGGTGGTTCTTTCTCCAGTCTGCGCTATAAGCTGGGTACACCGACATTTCTGCCTTTGAAGGCCAGTGGAGCAGCCGAAGTCAGGTCGCTTATCGCGATTCACCCGGTGGTCCGTTCGCGCAATTCCAACCTGCTGCTCAGCTATCAATACGACCAGCGAATTTTCCATGACGTACAGGAAGCGACGGCCCGGACGACCGATAAGGAAACCAGTATCAATACCTATGGCTTGTCAGGTGACTTTCGCGACAATGTCCTCGGTGGTGGAATTAACGTCTACAACGTCGGCCATACCGTCGGGCGGCTTGCTTTCCAGACAGACGCCTTGCGCGCTGCCGACCTGGCGGGTCACTTTACCGGGGGTAACTACCGCAAGACCAATGCCAGTTTTTCACGGCTCCAGAGCGTGGTTGATCGGCTTGCGTTGTATGGGACTTTTTCAATCCAAGCCGCATCGAGGAACCTCGATCCCAGTGAAAAAATCAGCCTGGGTGGTCCATCTGCGGTACGTGCCTATCCTCAGGGTGAAGGTGCGGGCGACGAAGGCTACTACGGTACCGTTGAAGCGCGCTATCGGCTGCCCAATTTCGAGAAGTTGCCTGGGACGATGGTTGTCACCGCATTCCATGATTTTGGCTGGTCACGGCTCAACAAAAATCCGCTTGCAGCCGACCTCATCAATACTCGCAAGATTGCCGGCGCTGGCATCGGATTGAACTGGGAAAAGGCCGGCGATTGGGCGGTGCGCACGTCACTCGCTGTTCAAGAGACTGCAAGAGCACAGGCCGAACACGTGATTCGCAATCCCCGCATGTACATCACGTTCAGCAAATATTTCTAAGTTGCCGGTCAACAGTCAATAGAGATTTGTTCGTACGAAGCTAAATAACTCCAACAAGTTGCGAATAAGGAATTCAGTCATGCTCAACGCTCCCGTTCAAATGCCGCGTCAACTCAAGGGAAGGGCCGGACAATCCTCCGACCAGAGTCAGGGTTGTGGTCATTTTCTCCAGCGACCATTGGCTCTGGCCATCGGACTGGTGTTTGCACAGGCTGTTTACGCATTGCCGACAGGTGAGCAGGTTGTCAGCGGCGCGGTGAGTGTATCCCGACCCAGTACAACATCACTGGTGGTCAATCAGAGTTCGCAGCAGGCGATCCTGAACTGGAACACATTCAACCTGTCGTCCAACGAATCGGCGCGTTTCGTGCAGCCGTCGGCCAATGCCGTGATCCTGAATAATATCCTTGGCGGCAATGCCAGCCAGATCTACGGGCAGATCCAGGCGAATGGCCAGGTCTTCATGGTCAATCCAAGCGGAATGATCTTTGCCCCTGGCGCGCAAATTGATGTTGGCGCACTAGTGGCGTCTTCATTGAGTATCAGCAACCAGAATTTCCTATCGGGCAACTACAGCTTTACTGCGGGTAGTGGCACTCCCGGTGCGGTCAACAACCAGGGCACCATCAATGCCGCGCAGGGCGGCTTTGTCGCCCTGATTGCACCGCAGGTCAGCAACAGCGGAACGATCAGCGCGCCTGCTGGCAGCGCGGGACTGGCCGCAGGCAATTCCGTTCTCCTGGATTTTGACCAGGACGGCATCATGAACTTCAAGGTGGACGTAGCCGCCGCCGCGGCACGCGCTGACAACTCCGGTTCCATCATCGCTGATGGCGGTCGTGTGCTGATGAATGCCAGTGCAAAGGATGCACTGCTCTCCACCGTGCTGAGCAATACCGGCATTACGCGTGCCCGCGGCATTACCTCGCGTAATGGCGAAGTGTTTCTGGATGGTGGGACGTCTGGAGTGGTGAGTATCAATGGGCAGATAGATGCCTCTGGACTTGATGCAGGTCAGACCGGCGGCACGGTGAAGGTGCTGGGTGACAAGGTGGGGCTGTTTGGCAGTACATCGATCAATGCGTCCGGTGATGTCGGTGGCGGTACCGTGCTGATTGGGGGTAATTTCCATGGCACAGGTGCGGAAACGAATGCCTCGCAGACCTATGTGGCTGCCGGTGTCAATATCAGTGCTGATGCTGTAAGCCAAGGTGACGGTGGCAAGGTGGCGATCTGGTCTGACCGTGACACAAGATTTTATGGTGCCATTACAGCTCGAGGTGGAGCGACGAGGGGTGATGGTGGTACTGTGGAAACTTCCGGCGCAAACCTCACGGTTGGTGGCGGTGCAAATGTAGATGCGTCAGCCAGCAATGGTCATGTGGGTTCATGGCTTCTCGATCCAACGAACATTGATGTAGTTGCAGCGGATCCTGGTGATACATCTTTCACTTCGACACTGACGGATGTGGATGCATTCGCTGATGCCGACAAATTTGGGACGATTAGTTCAATCGACGTGGCCAGCATCAATGGCAGCGCAACCGATGTCACATTGCAAGCAACCAATAACATCACACTGAAAACCAGTATTGCAATGACCACTGCGGGTGCGGGCTTGATTGCACAGGCAGGGAACAACATTGCGCTAGCTGGTTTCGGCATAGCAACCAATGGCGGTCAAATAAACCTGACCGCTAATGCCGCAGGTGGTACCCCAACTGGTGTGGGGAGCATAACCAGCAACGCAACCGGTACCACGAATAACGCAAATTCCGGTGAGGGTAACCTATCATCCAAGGGCGCTGCAGGAACGGCTGGAGGTGCAATTACGCTGAATGTTTCAGGCTCCGGTGCGATCAATGTCGGTAACATTGATTCGAGCGGTGGTACGGTCGCGACAGGCAATGGCAAGAACGGCGGTACGGTTACGATCGGATCAACTGATGGCACTATAACAACGGGCGGAATCAAGAGCGATGGAAGCGCAGGCAAGGCAGCGGAAGCCGCAGCTAATGCTGGCGGCAACGCGGGTAGTGTCACAGTCCAGGTGACCGCGCCGGCTGCAGCACGAACCATTACGGTAGGCAGCGGAATTACCGGAGCGACGGTCGTTTCAGCTAGCGGCGGGGCGGGCAGCGCATCTGCCACCGGTTTTGCCGGCGGCGCAGGCGGCAATGGTGGGGCTGTTTTGATAACAACAACCTCGAACGGTTCCGTCTTTGTTGGGAATTCTCTTAATACTGCCAACATTCGAGCCGTGGAGGCTATTGGTGGTGTGGGTGGTGCCGGTGCGGCGGCAGCGGCATCCGACAATGGTGGTTTGGGTGGGAACGGTGGCAGCGTCACCATTCGATCATTCGGAACTGGTCTTGGCACCACCATAGGTAACCCCAGCCAATCAGGCGGAGGTACCGTTGCCCAGGGCGGAGCCGGCGGTCAAGCGGGTGGCGCCGGAGCCACTGGTGGTAATGGCGGCACTGGTGGTGTACTGACGATTTCCTCAGAATCCGGCGCGGTTAGCATGAAGGGATTCAGCAGCGCAGGTGGTGCAGCCGGCGCCGCCAATGGCGGCACGGCAGGAACAGCCGGAACCGGCGCGGCCGGTAATACCATCACCGGTCCCAATGGCGTTACGATCAATAGCGGTACGACCGGTGTGAATACGGCTCGCACCACCATCAGCAATGGCGGTAGTGCCAGCGCAATCGCCATCATAGGCGACACGATTTCATTAACGGGCGGAGGGGCAACGATTAACGGAGGCTCTGGCCTGGTATCTCTCCGTACTGCGACCGCCGGGAATGCCATCGGCGTTGAGGACAGCAGCAAGTCATTCAATATAACCAACGCTGCTCTGAACACCATAACGACAACGGGATCAGTACTGCTCGGTTCAGGACTGGGAACAAATTACACGGGCGCCATCAGCATCGGCGTTGACAACCAGGTTGCTGGCGGCAGCAAGAATCTGGCCTTTTCTACCAGTACCACTACACCCGGTTCTATTACGGTCGGTGCCAGTGGCGTCACTACGACCAGCAACATCTTCATGCAAGCCGGCACGATTACCGGCACGGGTACCGTTGTGGGAAATAACGTGGCGTTGAATTCCGTAAATGGCGTGGGCACCGACGCCGCAACACGCTTGAAAACAACGGCAGCGACACTGGCCGCGCGCGCTGGAACAAGCGGTGGCGTCTTCGTCACAGAAACCGATGCGGTAACTCTGGACAGCGTGACATTTACCTTCGCTACAGGTAATACCAGCACGATTAATAACAATGTAACTACTGGAAACACCTACGACGTGGCGACCACTGCGGGCAGCATTACCTTGCCGGGCAGCGGTAACAGTATCGCAGCAGCCGGAACAGGAAATGTCACTCTGACTGCGGGTGGAGCAAATAGTGACATTTTGGCTGGTTTGGGCAGAATTAGTACCGGCACGGGAGTGGTAACGCTCAGTGGACGTGGTATAGGTGTCGGTTCTGCAGCACCGGTTCTGACTAGCCTAGGTACTACAGGCACCATCAGCCTTACCACCAGCGGAACGGGTGCTTTAGGGGATGTCGCAATTAGTGATAATTCAGGCAACTTCAATACAAGTAGAGTGACCGGAGTCACAATAAGCGGTGGGGGCACCCATACCATTTCGGTCACCGAGACCGCGGGTGACATTACTACGAACTCCGCCATCAATGCCGGTACCAACAATGTGACCCTGAGTGCAACCGCCGGTAATATCGTTGATGGCACAGGAACCATTTCCGCGGGCACTGTGACATTGAACGCCACACCCGGCGGCACGGGCGCGATCGGAACCAGCGTCGCCCCAATTAAGACTTCTGCAACAACTGTTTCAGCCACGGCTGGTTCTGGGGGCGTATTTGTTAGTGATGCTGACAGCGTATCGGTATCGGGTAGCAGCAATGGCGCATTATTCAACGTAACGGCAGGTGGCACAGACAGTGTCCTGACGGTGAGTGCGGGCAACATTGCATCCAGTGGCGGCGCGGTGACACTGACCGCAGACAACATGACACTTACTGGGACGATCAATTCGGGAGCAGGGCTGACGACGCTGAAGCCCAACACGGCGACGGCACAGATTCTCCTTGGCGGTACAGCAGCGGATGCAGCCGGCAAGCTGGGACTGTCAAATACCGAACTGGGCCAGATCACGAGTACCGGTGGTTTGACTGTAGGCGTAGGCACGAACACGGGCGGAATTGACGTGGTCGGTGCGGTAACGCCCAGCAACGTGACAGCAAGCACGGTAACCCTCAGCACGGGTGGAGCCATCACCAATAGCGGTCCTGGCGTGATCACGACAACCACCCTCGCGCTTGGCGCGGCAACGGGTATTGCGGCAACGACAGCAGCAACGACGGTGTCCGCAGTGAACACGACCAGTGGGAGCGTAACGGTCTCCGACTCCGACGGCATGTCGGTATCGGGTAGCAACACAGGTGGCGGATCGTTCAGTGCGACGGCAGGGGGAACCAACAGCGTCTTAACGGTGAATGCAGGCAATATTGCATCCAACGGCGGCGCAGTGACGATGACCGCGGACAACATGACGCTGACGGGGACGATCAACTCGGGTGCTGGGTTGACGACGCTGAAGCCCAACACGGCGACGGCACAGATTCTCCTTGGCGGTACGGCAGCGGATGCAGCCGGCAAGCTGGGACTGTCAAATACCGAACTGGGCCAGATTACGAGCACCGGTGGGTTGACTATAGGCGAAGGCACGAACACGGGCGGAATTGACGTGGTCGGTGCGGTAACGCCCAGCAACGTAACAGCAAGCACAGTAACTCTCAGCACGGGTGGAGCCATCACCAATAGCGGTCCTGGGGTGATCACGACAACCACTCTGGCGCTGGGGGCAGCAACCGGAATTGCGGCGACAACGGCCGTGACCAATTTGACGGCAACAAACGCAACGAGTGGAAATATCGCAATTACCAACACTGGTGCATTAACTATTTCAACCGGCGGGGTGAATCAGACCGGCACGGGCACGACCAGCATCACGGCCACGGGTGGCACGCTGAACGTGAATGACACGGTGCAATCCAGTGGTACGGGGACGA
>CANKAJ010000221.1 GCA_947479645.1 Betaproteobacteria bacterium
CGCGTGAATGGCCACATGACGGCATCCTGCACGACGCCCGCCCAGGATGGCATGCAGGTGGAAAGCGATACCGCCGATGTCAACGCGCAACGCCTGGCCCTGGTGCAGATGCTGTTCGTCGAGGGCAACCATTTCTGCCCGTCATGCGAGCAAAGCGGCCGCTGCAAACTGCAGGCAACCGCCTACGAGCTGCAGATGACATCGCCGCACTACGACCATTTCTACCCCGACCGCGCCATGGACGCGTCGCATCCGGACTTCCTGCTGGACTTCAACCGCTGCATACTGTGTTCCTTGTGTGTGCGCGCCAGCCGGGACGTCGATCACAAGAACGTCTTCGGCCTCGCCGGCAGGGGCATAGGCACACGCCTCATTGTCAATTCCGAATCCGGACAACTGGGCGATTCGACTTTCGCGGCGACGGACAAGGCCGCGCATGTGTGCCCGGTCGGAGCAATCCTGCCCAAACACACCGGCTTCAATGTCCCCATCGGCAGGCGCATTTTCGACATCGCACCAATCAGTGAAACCGATCGCGGCGAACCGCACAAGGATTGACATGAACATTGTGCGAAAACCGAAGGTCCGCATCGCCACCACCTCGCTGGCAGGCTGTTTCGGCTGCCACATGTCGTTCCTGGACATCGACGAACGGCTGATCGACCTGCTGGAACTGGTCGAATTCGACCGCTCGCCACTCACCGACATCAAGGCATGCGGCCCCTGCGACATCGGCATCATCGAGGGCGGCGTCTGCAACGCCGAAAACGTGCATGTGCTGCGCGCATTCCGGGAGCAGTGCACCACGCTGGTAGCACTGGGCGCCTGCGCCATCAACGGCGGATTACCGGCGCAACGCAACCACCTGGAACTGGCGACGCTGCTGCAGGAGGTGTACACCACGCGACCGGGGCTGGCACACGGTGGCATACCCAATGACCCGGAGTTGCCATTGCCGCTGGACAAGGTCCATCCGCTGCATGAAGTGGTAAAAATAGACCATTTCATTCCGGGCTGTCCGCCATCGGCCGACGTCATCTGGACCTTCCTCACCGATTTGCTGGCCGGGCGCAAACCGAGCCTGGATCGGCGCACGATCCACTTTGACTAGGCTCATGTCATGAACAACCACCTGCGGATCCTGATGAAATGAGTCCTGTCAGCAAGAACCTGGAAACCGCGGCCAACCCGGGCGCCCTGCGCAGGGTCGCCATTGATCCGCTGTCCCGGGTCGAAGGCCACGGCAAGGTCACGATACTCGTTGATGACGCCAACCGCATTCACCAGGTCCGCCTGCACATCGTCGAATTCCGCGGCTTTGAGCGCTTTATCGTCGGTCGCCCCTATTGGGAAGTACCGGTCATGGTGCAACGCCTGTGCGGCATCTGCCCGGTCAGCCATCACCTGGCCGCCTCCAAGGCCATGGACATCGTGGTCGGGGCCGGCCGGCTGACCGCAGCGGCTGAGAAATTGCGTCGGCTCATGCACTACGGCCAGATACTGCAATCGCATGCGCTGCACTTTTTCCATCTGGCTTCACCCGATCTGTTGTTTGGGTTCGACAGCGACTTGTCCCGGCGCAACATCGTGGGCGTGGCCGAGGCCCACCCGGAAACGGCGCGCCACGGCATCCTGCTGAGAAAGTTTGGCCAGGAAGTGATCCGCATCACCGCCGGCAAACGCGTGCATGGCACCGGCTCGATCCCGGGCGGCGTCAACAAGGCAATGACGATCGCCGAGCGCGACCTGCTGCTGAAGGACATCTACGAAATCATCGGCTGGAGCCGGGACGCCGTGGCACTGGCAAAAAAGCTCCATCACCAGAATCCGGCGCTCTATAACAGCTTTGGCGCGGTCCGCTCAAAGATACTGTCACTGGTTGGCCCTGATGGCGCCATGGACCTGTATGACGGGGTGCTGCGCATACGCGATGAAAACGGCGCCATCATGTTCGATGGCATCGAGTACAGCCAATACCTCGAGCACATCGAAGAGGAGGTCAAGCCCTGGAGCTACATGAAGTTCCCCTATCTGCGCGCGCTGGGCGCGGACAAAGGCTGGTACCGCGTCGGTCCGCTGTCGCGGGTGCAGAACTGCGACCTGATCCCAACGCCACTGGCCGAGATCGAGCGGCGTGAATTCATGGACTACTCCGGCGCCATGCCGCTGCACGCGCCACTGGCCTTCCACTGGGCACGCATGATTGAAATGCTGCATGCTGCCGAGACCATCAAGGACCTGCTGCATGACCCGGCCATCCTGAGCAATGATCTGGTCAAGCGTGGCGCGCGCGCAAGCCAAGGCGTGGGCGTCATCGAGGCGCCACGGGGAACGCTGATCCATCACTATGGCGTGGATGAAAACGACCTGGTGACCATGTGCAATCTCATCGTGTCGACCACGCACAACAACCAGGTCATGAACGAAGCGGTGCGCGAGGTGGCGCGGCGTTACCTTGACGGTCGGGAAATCAGCGAAGGCCTGTTGAATCACATCGAGGTGGCCATCCGGGCATTTGACCCCTGCCTGTCTTGCGCGACACATGCGCTGGGCAAGATGCCGCTCGCGGTTGAACTGCGTTCGCTGGACGGCGAACTGATCGACAGTCGCACCCGCGACTGAGCGCAATGAGATGTACCGTGAAGCCAGCCACACTTGTCCTTGCCTATGGCAACCCCAGCCGCGGTGATGATGCGCTCGCGCCACTGCTGCTGGAGGCGCTGGCTCGCGCGCCAATCGGTGACGAGGTGGAATTACTGACCGATTTCCAGCTGCAGATCGAGCATGTGCTTGACCTGGAGGGGCGGCAGCGCATCGTCTTTGTCGATGCCGCGCTGCGCGGCGCGGAACCCTTTTGCTTCACTCAAATCACCGCCGAGCCGGATGCCACACTGTCCACACATGCGCTATCACCAGGCGCGCTGCTGGCCGTATTCCGGACCCACTTTGGTTTTACCGCGCCGCCCTGCCACCTGCTGGCGATTCGCGGTTATGCCTTCGAGCTTGGGGACGGGTTGTCCGCCGGCGCACAGCGAAACCTGGATGCGGCGCGCACGGCATTGCTGCATTGGCTAACGCCTGTCACCAATACACAGGTTGCCAGAGCATAAACATGCACGAAATGTCACTCGCCGAAAATGTCGTGAGCATCGTCGATGCCGCCGCCAAGGCCGAAGGCTCGACACGCGTAATCGCGATATGGCTGGAGATCGGCGCATTGTCTTGCGTCGCGCCGGATGCACTGCGCTTTTGTTTCGATGCGATTGCCCGTGGCACGGTGGCCGAAGGCGCGCGCATCGAGATCATCACGGTGCCTGGCGAAGGAACCTGTGGAAGCTGCGCGAAGTCTGCCATCATGACGGCGCTATATGATCTGTGTCCGCACTGCGGACAACCCGGCCTGCAACCGAACCGCGGTACCGAAATGCGGGTGAAGGAAATCGAAATCGATTCGAGGCCATTTCAGAATTGCCGAAATGGCCCCTGATGTAGGGGAGAATGAGGGGAGTATTCCCTCATTCTGGAATGAGCGGTTAGGCTGCGGCCCGACCCAGCCTCTTCAAGGAGCAGCGAGCATGTGCACTGTCTGCGGATGTGGTGAAAGCGGGACTGCGACGACTGTTGCTGCAGACGGCGTCATTCAAAGCGACGAACGTCATCGCCATGATACTCACGGCCACGATCATGCTGCGCATCACCACGATGGCCATGCGCACAACGACGCACTGCTCGATTTCGGAAAGGGGCCGGCTCGAACCCACGCGCCGGGACTGACGCAGGGACAGATGATTCGTATCGAGCAGGACATTCTGGGCAAGAACAACCTGTATGCCGCTGCCAATCGCGGCTATTTCGCCGCGCATGGCATTCTTGCGATCAATCTGTTATCCGGGCCCGGTGCCGGCAAGACGACGCTGCTGGTACGCACCATCGAGGCCTTGCAGGGTCGAGTCCCGCTGGCGGTGGTGGAAGGCGATCAGCAAACCAGTATCGATGCCGATCGCATCCGCGCCGGTGGCGCACGCGCGGTGCAGATCAACACCGGCAAGGGTTGCCATCTTGACGCGCACATGGTGGGGCACGCCGTGCACAGCCTGCAGCCCGAAGACAGCAGCCTGCTGATCATCGAAAATGTCGGCAACCTGGTTTGTCCGGCGGCCTTTGACCTTGGCGAAGCCCACACGGTGGTCATCCTGTCGGTCACCGAAGGCGAGGACAAGCCGCTCAAGTACCCCGACATATTCCGCGCCGCCGATCTGATGCTGCTCTCCAAATGCGACCTTCTCCCACACCTGGATTTCGACGTGCAACGCACCATGGACAACGCGCACCGGATCAACCCGCGGCTGCAGACGCTGCAGGTGTCGGCGCGCACTGGTGAGGGCATGCCGGCGTGGCTGAGCTGGATCGAGGCCGGCTTGCGCGACCCTTCCAGAGCGGCTTCCCCGCCCACATCGACGCGACTTGCCGCTGCCCCCGGGATCGATAGCGCATAGCGCTGCCCATCCATGGACGCCCTCCCGATACTTGACCATTGCTTGAGGCTGCGTGTGTGCGGCGTGGTCCAGGGCGTCGGATTCCGGCCCTTCGTCTACCGGCTCGCCCGCGAGCTCGATTTATCCGGCTGGGTTCGCAATGATGCCTCGGGAGTCGAGATCGAGGCGCATGGGCCGCGCGAGCGCCTGGCCACTCTGCGCTCACGACTGTTTGCCGAGGTGCGCAGACCCGCGCGCATTGATGGCGTTGGCGAGGAATGGTCCCAGGACGCCAGCGCTGTCAGCGGTTTTTCAATCGCCCCCAGCCAGGGAGGTGCCGTGCGCACTGCTGTCGCGCAGGATACAGCCGTCTGTGGCGATTGCCTGGAAGAACTCTTCAATCCGCAGAATCGTCGTTACCGCAACGCCTTTACGCATTGCACACGTTGCGGCCCCCGCTACAGCATCACTGCGGCGCTGCCCTATGACCGGGCCGCAACGAGCATGGCCGAATTCCCGCTCTGCGCGGCCTGCCGGCAGGAATACAGGCAGCCAGCCAGCCGGCGCTTCCATGCCGAGGCCAATACCTGCCCCGATTGCGGCCCGCAACTGCGTTGCCTCGAAAGCGCCGGCAAAGCGATTGCCGGCGACCCGATCGCGCGCACCCTTGCCCTGCTGCAGGAGGGCCGCATTGTCGCCATCAAGGGGCTGGGCGGATTTCATCTGGCTTGCGACGCTCGCAATGCCGCCGCCGTGGCACGTTTGCGACAGCGCAAGCAGCGCGAGGAAAAACCGCTGGCCCTGATGTTTGCCAGCCTCGCCTCAATCGACACATACGCACACGTGAGCAACGCAGAGCGGGATGCACTGACATCGGCTGAGCGTCCCATTGTTCTGTTGCGCAACGAAAATGCCGACCGAGCTTTTCCCGGTATTGCGCCGGGCCTGGGCTGGATGGGCGCCATGCTGCCGTATGCGCCTGTTCACTACCTCCTGTTTCACGACGCTGCCGGACGTCCTGACGGCACCGCCTGGCTGGAACGCGCGCAAGCGCTGGTGCTGGTGATGACCAGCGCCAATCCGTCAGGGGAACCGCTGGTCACGGACAACACGGCGGCCCTGGATTTACTCTCGGGCATCGCCGATGGCTTTCTGTTGCATGAGCGAGCCATCGTCGCCCGCTGCGACGATTCCGTGGTGCGTGTCGCGACTTGGGACGGCCACACTACGCATTTCATTCGTCGCGCGCGTGGCTTTGTCCCCGATGCCATCGCGCTGCCGCATGCCGGTCCGTCGGTGGTCGCGCTGGGCGGCTGGCTGAAGAACACGCTGGCACTGACCCGCGGCGCCCAGGCTTACCTGTCACCGCATATCGGCGACCTGGGCAACGCCGCCACCTGCGAAGCGCTGACTGCCACGCTGGCGCATCTACAGGGCACACTGGGCGTGCTGCCGCGCGCCTTCGCCCATGACCTGCATCCGGATTTTTTCAGCTCGCGCCTGGCCGCACGACTCGCCGAGGAACAAGGCGTGCCGGCAATACCCGTGCAGCACCACCACGCGCATATTGCCGCCGTGCTCGCCGAACATCGCCTCGATGAGGCCGTGCTCGGGCTGGCGCTTGATGGTGCCGGCTATGGCGCGGACGGTACGGTGTGGGGCGGCGAACTGCTGCTTGTCGCCGGCGCAGCCTGCACTCGCCTTGGCCACTTGCGTCATTTGGCACTCCCGGGCGCAGACCGCGCCGCCATCGAGCCCTGGCGCATGGCCGCTGCAGCGCTGCACGCCCTCGGGCGCAACGATGAAATTGAAAGGCGCTTTGCGCATCGTCCGGGCGCCGCTGTTATCGCCGCGATGCTCACGCGCGGCCTGAACTGTCCGGAAACGAGCAGCATGGGACGCTGCTTCGACGCCGCGGCGGGCCTGCTCGGTGTGCGCGATTGCTGTGCCTTCGAAGGCCAGGCCGCCATGTTGCTGGAGTCGCTGGCCATCGCGCACGGGCCGGCTCCGGCGCTCCGCGATGGCTTTCGGATTGACGAGGATGGAACGCTGGACCTGCTGCCGCTGCTTGGGCAACTTGCCGCGGAACCTGACGCAATGCGCGGAGCCGCGGTATTCCATGCCACCGTGGTGGCCGCCCTTGCCGCTTGGGCACTACAGGCCGCACGGGCCACCGGGCTGCACACCGTGGTGCTGGGCGGGGGTTGCTGCATGAACGGCCCGCTCTGTGCGGGACTGCGCGCCGCCCTCGAAGCAGACGGTCTGCGCGTCCTGGAAGCACGCCGGCTGCCACCCAATGACGGTGGATTGGCCCTCGGCCAGGCCTGGATCGCAATACAACACCTGGAGCGGGAA
>CANKAJ010000222.1 GCA_947479645.1 Betaproteobacteria bacterium
AATGTCATGGGTTCACGCGGCTCTGTGATTCCGTTTTTCCTGGCCAAGGCTAAGGGGGGTGTGCTGCCAATTACAGATCCTATGATGACGCGTTTCAATATCACGTTGCAGGAAGGTGTCGATATGGTTTTTTGGGCGATTGAGCATGCATTGGGAGGCGAAATTTTTGTGCCCAAGATTCCATCTTACCGCATCACGGATGTTGCTGAGGCGATAGGCCCAGGTTGCCGTCAGGAAGTGGTTGGGATCCGTCCCGGCGAGAAGGTGCATGAAGAAATGATCACCGAGAGTGACAGTCCGGCGACGGTCAACCTAGGCACCTACTATGCAATTTTGCCGGTCGGAGGTAGAGCCTGCATCGAACAATATGCCAAGCATATGCCATTCAAACGGGTCGAACCAGGATTCTCCTATCACTCTGGCCACAATTCTGAATTCCTCAGCGTTGAACAGATACGCAACCTGATCCGTACGCACATTGATACTGCGTTCCGCCCCATTTGATTCTCGCATTCCAACCAAAGGAGTAGCTTCAATGAATGTGGCCATTATTCCGGCTCGTGGCGGTAGCAAGCGTATTCCGCGTAAGAACATTAAGCAATTCGCTGGCAAGCCAATGATCGCACATGCGATTGTTGCGGCACTTGAATCGAAGCTGTTTGGCCACGTTATGGTGTCAACGGACGATATGGAGATTGCGGCTATCGCGCGCTCGTGGGGTGCGGAAGTGCCTTTTATACGTCCAGCCGATCTGGCCGACGACCACACGCCCACGGTTCCTGTGATTGCACATGCTGTACATACTTGTCAGGAACTTGGATGGTCTTTTGACCATGCTTGCTGCATTTATCCGGGTGTACCCTTTATCCGGGTTGAAGATTTGAAACGGGCTTTTGTATTGCTGGGGAGCAGCGGTGCCGCCTACAGTTATCCTGTGACCGAGTTTCCATCTGCTATTCAGCGCGCATTAAAGCATTTGCCCGACGGGCGAGTGCAACCGTTTCAGCCGCAATACGAATGGACTCGAACCCAAGATCTGGAGCCGGCCTTTTGTGACGCGGGTCAGTTCTATTGGGGCAAAGTGGAATCTTGGATCGGTGGACTCGGACTACAGAGTCACGGCTCTGGATTGGTCATTCCCCAGTGGCGCGTGGTCGATATCGATACACCTGAAGATTGGCATCGTGCAGAGATATTGTTCAGTACCATTATTAATCAGGAGAGCTAAATGGATTCGTATAAGTCAGAACAGGAGAATTTTTGGGCGGGTGATTTTGGCAACGAATACATAGGCCGTAACGAAGGTGCAGCCATTGTTGCCGGCAATACCGCGCTGTTTGCCAACATTCTGCAAAAAACATGTGGTGTGGAATCCGTGATTGAGTTTGGTGCCAACATCGGTCTTAATTTACGTGCGCTCAAATGGCTGCTGCCCCAGGCAACCTTCGCCGGAGTGGAGATTAACCGCCAGGCGGCTACGCAGCTTGGGCAGTTGGGTTTTGTAGATGTATTTCATCAGTCAATACTGGATTATCCAGTATATGCGAAGCATGACTTTGTTTTGACCAAGACGGTGCTGATCCACATCGCGCCAGAACATTTGCCGGCCGTGTATGACAAGCTGTATGCAAGTTCATCCCGCTACATTTGCGTTGCTGAGTACTATAGTCAGGATCCTGTGGAGATTACTTATCGGGGCCATACCAGCAAGTTATTTAAGCGCGATTTTGCGGGCGATATGTTGAAGCGCTTTCCGATGCTCTCGCTGATTAGTTACGGTTTCGCTTATCAGAGTGATCCGTTGTTTCCGCAGGATGACATTACATGGTTTCTGTTGGAAAAGAAGTTGTCGGTTTGATTCTGGTTCAGGGTGCAACGGGTATGCTGGGTGCCACCCTGTGTGCCGATCTATCCGCCATGGGGTATCAGGTACTTCGACAAAGTCGGCTTACGTGTGCTGAAGTTTGCTTTGACCCACAAGATGTGGATGCAGTCACGATGGCACTTGCCGAATATCAGCCCGACGTGGTGGTCAATCTGGTTGCCGAGACGAATGTTGATACTTGCCAACTGGATATGCGACAGGCTTACTTGGCTAATGTGCGGACGGTGGAGAACCTAGTGTCGGCCATGGCAGTGGCACCGGCGGCGCACTTGATACAGATATCGACCGATCATGTGTATGACGGTGTCGGGCCTCATAAGGAATCTGCCGCACTTCCTTGCAATGCTTATGCGCTTACCAAATACGCTGGGGAGTTGGCGGCATTGCGTGTAGGTGCTACGGTCATGCGAACCAATTTCTTTGGCCGTAGCCGATCTGCAGGGCGCAACAGCTTTAGCGACTGGGTGGTCGATTCGCTTCGATCCAGGGTGGCGTTTACGGTGTTTAATGATGTTTATTTCAGTGCGTTGCATATGCCCACCTTGACCCAGTGCGTGGCGCAGGCGATCCAACAGCAGCGCGGCGGCGTATTCAATGTTGGTTGCAAGGATGGCTTGAGCAAAGCGGAATTTGCTCAATTGCTGGCACGTGGACTTGGATTGGACACTTCCGCCATGAGAATTGGCTCAATCAGAGATGTGCCATTATCGGCCCCTCGACCTTGCGATATGAGAATGGATGTGTGCTCTTTCGAGCATAACTTTGGCGTAAAAATGCCCAGTATGGCGCAGCAGATAGCGCTGGCTGTAGACGAATACAAGAGGTTTGAATGTTGAGACCACAACGCGAACTGGTGATTAACGGCACCAGAATTGGCATTGACCACCCGACTTACTTTATCGCGGACATTGCTGCCAACCATGATGGTAATTTGGAGCGCGCGAAAGACCTGATCTATCTCGCCAAGGAAGCTGGTGCAGATGCTGCCAAGTTTCAGCACTTCAAGGCTGAGTCCATCGTTAGCGATCACGGTTTCAAAACATTGGGTGGGCCGCAATCCCACCAAGCCAAGTGGAACAAAAGCGTGTTCGAGGTTTATCAGGGCGCCTCAGTTGATCTCGGGTGGACACCTGAACTCAAGGATACTTGCGATAAGGTCGGCATTGCTTTCTTTACCAGCCCATATGCATTTGATTTGGTCGATCATATTGATCCATTTGTGCCAGCTTACAAGATCGGCTCAGGAGACATCACTTGGCTGGAGATTATCAAGCATATCGCATCGAAAGCAAAACCTTTCATCCTTGCTAGCGGCGCATCATCCATGGATGATGTGCACCGTGCAATAGAGGCGGCATTGGAGATTAACCCTCAGATCGCCCTTATGCAATGTAATACGAACTATACCGGCAATCTGGAGAATTTCCGCTACATACAACTCAATGTTCTGAACTGTTACCGCGAGATGTATCCCAATATGGTGCTGGGTCTGAGCGATCATACGCCTGGCCATGCTACGGTATTGGGTGCGGTGGCACTCGGTGCGCGCATGGTCGAGAAACACTTTACGGATGTCATGGATCGACCGGGACCAGATCATGCATTTTCGATGAATCCAAGTGCCTGGCGCGAGATGGTAGCTAGGACGCGTGAGTTGGAGCTAGCGCTGGGTACGGGCATCAAGAAGATCGAAGACAACGAAGCAAAAACTGTAATTCTGCAGCGTCGTTCTATACGCGCAGCGCGTGACCTGACGCTTGGCACCGTCATTTTGGAGTCCGATCTGGAGGTATTGCGCCCCTGTCCTCCGGGCGCGTTGCCGCCTTACAGGATGTCAGAAGTGGTTGGCAAGCGGTTGCGCACGAACAAGGTATTCGGCCAGCACTTGACGGTGCACGACTTCGAATGAACAATACAGCTTCGCGGCCAGCAATAGCCGTGGTCATACCAGCATTGAATGAATCTGAGTCCATTGCGGCCGTGGTGGCCGCCGTGCGCTGCTATGGACAGCCGATTGTGGTGGATGACGGCTCGACTGATGGTACTGGAAGCCTGGCAAGCGTTGCGGGCGCGGTGGTGGTTAGCCATGTGGTGAACCGAGGTTATGACCGTGCTTTGGAAAGCGGCTTGAAGCGTGCAGTTGACGATGGCTACGACTTTGTTGTTACGCTCGACGCTGACGGTCAACACAAGCCGGAGCTATTAGTGGTTTTGGTGGAGCAATTGTTTGCCGGTGCCGATATGGTGATTGGTGTGCGTGATCGCCATCAGCGTTTTTCAGAATCGATATTTTCCATCACGGCAAAACTATTGTGGGGCATTGCCGATCCATTATGTGGCATGAAGGGCTATCGGATCGCGCGACTGAGGAAAATTCCAGAATTTTACACCTATGCCTCGATTGGGACCGAACTTGCCTTGCGCGCGGCTCGTTCTGGCTGGCGCATTGCCCAAGTTCCAATCAGCACATCCAGCCGCAAGGGGGTTTCTCGATTTGGTGGCGGCATCCGTGCTAATTGGATGATATTGAAAGCGCTTGGGCTAGGTTTATTCCTGACTCGACCTCTTCTCTACACGTATCAGTGAAAGTATGATGCCTGACAATCGAATCGCCAAATGTCTGATCATTGGATGCGGTAATATCGCGGGAGGATTTGATGCCAACCGCCCCGCAGATAGTTTGCCATTTTCACATGCCGGAGCCTATGCCAGACACGGAGGGTTCCGCTTATCCGCTTGCGTTGAACCCGATCTGGCCAAGCGCCAAGCTTTTATGCAGCGCTGGTCTGTGACGAACGGCTTTGACTCGGTAGAGGACGCCACCCAAGACACTGAGCGTTATGACGTGATCAGTATTTGCTCGCCTACGGGTGTGCATTACCATGATGTACTTGTGGCTATAGGCATGAAGCCGCGAGTGATCTTTTGCGAGAAACCTGTCACTTCATCTTCTTTGCAAACAGCAGAACTAATTGAGCGTTGCAAGGCTGTTGGCATCATGCTGGTTGTAAACTACACTCGGCGCTGGGATGCTGATGTTGTTCGATTGAGCGAAGAACTGCGCGTAGGTGTCTGGGGCGCCATTCGATCTGCCACGGGTTTTTACAATAAGGGTATTCTCAATAACGGCTCGCACATGCTAGACCTGCTGCTGCTGCTGTTCGGCAAACTGGAAGTGAGGTCAGTCGGCATCCCTGTTTTTGATATGTTGTCCGATGATCCGACGATTCCCGCACATCTTGTGGCTTGCGGTGATATTGATGTGCAGCTTGCCTGTGGGCATGCGCAGGATTTTTCGCTGTTCGAATTGCAGATCGTCACCGAGAAGGGCGTCATCTGCATGGAAGAGGGAGGGCTATACTGGCGCATTCGCGGCGTCATTGAAAGTCAAAATTTCCCCGGTTATCGTGTATTAGGTGTCGCGGAGTACAAGGTCGGTGCATTACCTGCCGCTACGCTCGCCGCCGTAACGGAAATTCATGCGGCGCTCACACAGGGTGGGCCCATTTCATCCACAGGTGAGAATGCACTTGCTGCGCAACGGCTATCTGAAACCATACGCAATATGGCAGGCGTATAGGCCTGATACATATAATGAATAACTGAGACTAAATTATGACAGCACAAAATACACTCGCATTACTTGGTGGTAAGCCTGTTCGAACCAAACCATTCCCGGCCTATAAAGTGATGGGTGCGGAAGAGAAAGCAGCTGCCTGCCGCGTGATCGATAGTGGGATACTTTCCCGTTTCCTCGGCGCATGGCATGCCGACTTTTATGGTGGCCCCGAGGTGCAGGCCTTCGAGCGGGAATGGGCTGATATATCTGGTGTCAAATATGGGATTTCCGTTAATTCCTGTACAAGCGGGCTATATGCGGCAGTAGGCGCAGCGGGAATCGGTCCGGGCGATGAAGTGATCGTTTCACCTTATACGATGGCTGCCTCAGCAACGGCGCCGCTGATTTTTCAGGGTATCCCGGTGTTCGCAGACATTGATCCCCAGACCTACTGTATTTCGGCTGAAACCATACGCACTAAGATCACTCCTCGCACCAGGGCCATAATAGTCGTGCATATCTTTGGTCAACCGGCCGACATGGATCCGATCATGGAATTGGCCCACAAGCACGGACTGACAGTGATTGAAGATTGTGCCCAGACCCCGTTTGCTACTTACAAGGGGCGCTCGGTTGGCAGTCTGGGGCACATGGGCGTGTTCTCACTGAATTACCACAAGCATATTCATACCGGCGAAGGTGGTATCGTAACAACCAACGACGACAGCCTAGCAGAGAGAGTTCAGTTAATCCGCAATCATGCAGAAGCCGTGGTTGAGAAAAAGGGTGTGATTAACTTGGTTAACATGATAGGTTTCAATTTCCGCCTGGGAGAAATTGAGGCCGCGATTGGACGGGAGCAATTGAAGAAAGGTGCGGACTTGATTGCCAAACGGAAAAAGAATGTGGCCTATTTGGAGAGCCTGATCAGTGATTTGCCCGGTTTGAAAATGCCCCACGTCGGCGCGGCCGGGGATCATGTCTATTATGTGCATACGCTGGATTACGATGCCGAAGTAACCGGGGTATCGCGAGAGACCATGGTACAGGCATTGAAGGCGGAGCTTCCGGTTACAGAATTGCGCGAAGGTGATGGCCCCCTTATGGGGATGGGTTATGCCAAGCCTCTTTACCTGATACCAATGTTCCAGAATCAGATCGCTTATGGGAAATTAGGCTACCCATTCACCTCCCCCCTTTACGAAGGCACAGTGGATTATCGCAAGGGGCTATGTCCTAACGTGGAGCGGGCGCACTTCGAGCGCGTGATTACGCATGAAATGATGCGTCCCGGTATGACGGAGGCTGATCTAAACGATGTCGCGTCCGCTTTTCACAA
>CANKAJ010000223.1 GCA_947479645.1 Betaproteobacteria bacterium
AGGCTACGTGCGAGCTGCGTCATTTCCGGAATCGAGCTTATATTTTTATGAGCGAGCATGAGTGCGGCACCTGCACGTGTGGCGATGATCTGGGCCTCATCATGCTCATTGGCGGCCGGAGTATCGATGATGACCACATCAAAATCGCGGATGAGAGAGTCCAGTAGAACTGTAAAACTAGCCCGTCCAATCAACTCTTGAGGATTTGGTGGAACAGCACCGGCCGGAAGTATAGAGAGCCCAACCAAGGCCGGAACTCTGACCACTGCTTCGGGACCAATGCGTCCTGCCAACATGCCCGAGAGACCGGCATTGATGTCAAGCTTGAATAGCTCATGCTGACGTGGTGAACGCAGATCTGCATCAATTAAAAGAGTCCGTTCACCGAGCTGTGAGAAGACAATGGCCAGATTGGCGGCGATGAAGCTACGCCCCTCCTTATTACCCGGACTCATGATGGCTAGGGCGTTGTGCTGTCTCTCTGCATTGAACCATCTCAACATTAATTGACTGCGTAATGTACGTAACTTCTCGACTACCGGACTAAATGGCTTGTAAGCAGCCACGAGCTCATCGCTGAAGCTGGTATCACTGGCCGAGAGATATGGATAGTCAAACTGTTGAGAGAGTGCAAATCGGATGTCCTCCTGAGTGACGAGACCGAGATCGATGGCCGCATCTCCAAAACGCTTCCCCTGCTCTTTTTGTAGGCGAAGGATTTTCTCGGCATCCGTGACGGAGAGTCGTCCGGTATCAACGAGAATGGCCCCGATGGATCGGTCATTTCCAGTGATCTCAGCTCTTCCAGATAGAACCTGTTCCACGGAATTTATAGATTTATTCTGCTTGATGCTGAGTTGGTTACTGACTACTGGATTCATGGTTTAACTCCGTTTGATATTCAGGAGGATGGGGCCGGAAGAGCCTGTACGCGTACTCTGCGAGGCAGGAGTCCACTCAACTTTGCTCGCCCAGAGAGTGGTAGAGCAGTCGACGGAATGATCGCGAGCACTGGCAGATCGAGCGCTGCTAAGAGATCCTCTGCCGAGTAAACACGTCGATTGACGAGTTCAAGCATCAGAGCAACTCCAACACTGAGCAGTATTCCAAGGAAGATCGAGACCATCATGTTAAGTAGAATTTTAGGGCTCGATGACTCGGTCGGAACGGCGGCTGGATTGAGTACAGAGATATTTGTCTGAACAGCCTGACTCTCAAGTCGGACCTGGTTCGAACGCAAACTAGCAACCTCGAAGGATCGTTGAGCGAGCTCGACATCTCTCTTGAGTACACTGATTGCATCATGCTGCTTCGTTAGTTCGAGAACGCGCTTCTTTTGGTTTTCTAAAGACTCAAGTAGCTCGCCCTCTCTGTGCTTACCAACCTGGTAAGAGGTGCCGATACTTGCATTGATCTGACGGATCTCACTAGTTAACTTTGATTTGAGAGAGGCAAGTTCGGACTCGATGCGCTGAGTCTGTGGATGGTTTTTACCGAAATTGGTGTTGCTCTCCTGAAGCCTGGCTTCGAGTCGGGCGATATCCAATTTAATACTGTTAATTAGCTGGCTCTGCATTACTTCCGTAATAGTCTCTGAATTACCAGCTGACTTTCGTTTGCTACTACTATCCGATGTCTGGGCCTGTACAAGCGTGATCTGTGATGATATTTCATTGAGCTTAGCGGCTTCGTGGTCGAGCCGATCGTGGCTTGCGACAATGCCTGCTCTCTGCTGATGCTCGGATAAGGCCTGTTGCGCCTTCTCAAGCTTCTCACGCAGAATCGCGGTCTGACCATCAAACCACGATGCCTGTTGGCGAGCTGGCTCAACTCTGAGATCAAGATTTACATCGATATAGGCCGGCGCAAAGGTATTGGCTACAGCAGCAACAAAACTCGGATCAGTGCCGCTGAATTTAATATTGATGACGTTACTCTCTCGAGAAGGTTTTACTTCAAGCTTTTTTTGCAATAACTCACCCAACCAGCTATTGAGATCCCCCTTTCCTTCGGTTGCATCCATCCACTGACTTCGGATTGCTGGACTTTCATCCATGCGCAACATCTTGACGACTCGCTGTGCCACACGACTGCTGTTAATGATATCGATCTGTGTTGCCATGTACCCGGGCGATGCAAGTCCTGGTAACACCATTCCAGAGACCGGATCAGGAGATCTAACATCCAGCACGATGGCAGTCGTCGCGCTATATGTCTTAGGCAGAAGCAGACTAACTACCAGTGTGGTGGTCACTGTCGCTAGGAGCGTGAATAGAATTATTTTGTAGCGCGCACGTAGAATCAGTAGGAACTGTTGGAGTGTCATGACAAGATGCTATCCATTCTTAGAATAAACTCTGGCGCACGTAGATGATGTCGTTCGGCTGCACGGCATCGGTCATGTCGGGTGAGATCTTTTCGACAGCACCGTCTACACTCTTTCGATGCAATCTCAAGAACCATTCACTACCGCGCATATTGGGCCCCCCCCCAGCAGCTAATGCTTGCATGACTGTCATACCACGTTCTATTCGGTAAACGCCGGGGCGCTGTGCCTCACCATAAATATAGTAGACAGGTGCACGGGGTACATACAGAGTATCTCCACCCGCTAGGATGATGTTCTCCTCAGATTTTTCATCCAAGTAAATTGCTGGAATATCGATTGACTTACGGAAGGGTCTTCCACCCCGAAGTCCAGTCACGATCGCGAAATCGTCCCCACCCCCTGTGGCACCCCCTGCAATGGCTAGCATGTCCCCGACACGGGTTACAGTTTCCAGTGGAAATCGCCCGGCCCGTGCCACTTGACCGAGTACACTCACCTGGTTACTGCGCAGGATACCGAGTGTGATATTGACCTGAGGTCTCACAATAAACCCACCCTCCCTCAGGGCGGTGGCAATCCTCTCTTCGGCAGCAGCAACTGAGAGACCCCCAATCTCTACCAATCCAATTAGTGGATAGGTGATGGTGCCATTCTCAGAGATCTGAGTCTCGATCTTAAGATCCGGATTCTGAAAGACCTGAATCCGTAAGGTATCTCCCGGGCCGAGTGGTTGCTCAGGTGCATTCTGGGCTGAAACACTTATCGAGAATAAGGCGATGAAGAGCGTCAGTACCCCGATGAAAGGACGCATCATGTCGTGTCTATTTAGGTTAGGCATATTGTTTGCTCTCGCACCCCGTTGAGTTATTGTTGAGTTCTTGTTAAGTCTAGTCAAGCTTAGGCAAATTGCATTAAATAATCCTTTCTTAAGCTACTTGAGGCTGGCAACACCCTTCTCAATCACAGTGTCAGTTGTCGACTCTGGCTTACTATTGTTGGGTGAGGCTACTGGCGCCGCTACCGCCTGAGTTACCGAAGAATTACTCTCGGCACCGGCAAACTCACCCATATAAGAGATCTTCGCCTTGGCTTTAAGTTGCTTAATCTCTTCAGTGGCCGCCGCTGCCTTACGTTGATTGCTGAGGAACTGCTGAATCTGAGGCAGCGCAACAGATTCACTGACCGGAGCCGATTGTGCGGCCGCAATTCTCATCACCGTGATCGACTGAGGTCCTGCTATGACTAACCCCTGACCAACCTTGAGGGTGTGTATTTTAGATAACAGTTCGAGTGGGATCTGCTCTGCAGAACGTGTAGTGCTACCACCAGAAAATTTGATGCTCCTTCCCTTAAGCCAGCTAACCAAATCCTCCATTGACTTACCGGTTGTGAGTAACTTATTTAATTCATCTGCAACCCCTTCTGTGGTTGGCAACATAATCTCTTGGATATTGTAGATTCGACGCTCAGAGAATAACTGAGGGTGCTCAGAGTAGTACTTCTTAGCCTCCTCGCTCGTGGGCTTCGCCACCGCACCGGTGATCTGGTCGATGTAGGCACGCGCTAGAATTTCACGCTTTGCAGCATCGAGTGCTGTAATGACATCCGGCGTACGGTCAAGCTTCTTCTCGAGCGCTTGTTCAATCGCGAGCTCCTGATCGATCAGTCTGTCCAGAACCTGACGTCGAACCTTAGGGGCCATCTCCTGTGAAACCGCACCTGCGCCGGAACGAGAGAGTACATAATTAATTTGATGGACCGAGATCTCACCAGAATTAACCTTGGCGATGACTTGGGTTGCTGGTTTTTCGGCATCTTTACTGCCACAGGCTGTTAACACAACCGCTAGTGGCAGAATTAGTATTGGAAAGAGAGATTTATGAAGAATTGGTTTAATAAGTAGCATCTGATTACGCCTATCACGGTTAAATGAAATACAAATAAGTGGAGATCATTGCATCTCCTGCTCGCTCTAAGATTTGAATAGCTCGGCGTTACTTCTGACGGACGAGTCAATTCAACAGGGAATTACAAAACTAGAAATCAGAATGGATATTAATGCGTGGGGGGAAAGTCGTCATGGGACATGACTACTTAATTGCATGAGATAAATCTACTACGATGAATTCACTCAGAGCAGTACCTTTCTACTACAAGGGCTAGTAGAAACGTACCCAGCTACCGGTTAGAAAGTAATTCTAGCGGTGACCGAGGCGGCTGATCGGTGGAAACCGAACCCGTTTAAATTAGAGCTTCGACGATCATGATTAAGCATCGCGTTAAGTGAAAATGCCTTGTGTAGCTGCCAGTCAAGAGCGATCATGCCAGAGTGCATTTTATCACTGCGCTGATCTAGTGCGGTCGCAGAATCAGTCACGCCCCCGAGGAAGTCCATCATGCTGTAATCGTATCGCATCCGCAGTGCAACCTTATCATCAATCTGCCAGGCAGGCCCAATAGAGAAACGATCGGTCTCCATATAGCTAGTTGCAAATTGCTGGTATCCGCTGGATGGAGCAAGGGCATCTTTTGCAGTCTGGAAATTACGAAGGGTCCGGTCCCAACTAGCGGTGAGTTTGGTCTTACCGGTCATAGCCCAATTGAAATTGAAATTTCCGACAAAGCCGCTGAAGTCACGCTGAGCATAGTGCTCATGATTACGCTGAAGATGGCCGGCACGTGCATCGATCGAGGTCTTTCCGCTGACCGGCCAGACTAGGTGAACCTGATGCTCATTCTCGGTGAATTTGTTATCGAATAGGCTGTCTATGTTCGGTCTAGAACCACCAATGAATTCACCCCATCCCCCTCTAAATTTGTAGGTGAGTGAGCTGCCAGAGGGGAGTTCATACCGAATACCGCCCTCGGCCGATTGAATCTTCTGCCCTGTGTCCTGTAAGAACAGACGATCATTCTTGAATGAGTTGTGGATGAGGCCACCGACAATCCGCCAAGAACCATCAAGTTCGTAAACTCCATCGAGGCGCACGACATCTGAAATGCGTAGATTCTTATTAGTAGAATTGGCAAACCCCGTCATATTGGCGAAATTATTAAGCGCCTCATTATGATTTCCGGTCAGGTTACCATGGAGCTTTGGAGTGACCTTCCAATGCCAGGCTCCACCATAGTTGAGCGCAGTAAAATCTAGGAAACTAAAATTGTTATACCGATTATCAACAACACCGACATTACCTTCAATCCTCTGCAACCCATAGGATTTATCAAACCGGAGCGTGGCCGAGGAAATGATGATCCGGTCCGAGAGTGTGGACTGACCGATCCTAGGTACTGGGTCTATGCTGGATGCCAAACGAAAGACATTGCTGTCGAACTGTAGATTACTGTCTAGGACCACTCGGAATGGATTGAAGAATCCTGGTTGAGCTGCCGCCTGTTGTGACAGGGTCTGCGTATTCTGCTGAGCTGTGGCCTGTTGCATTCCCAGCAGGAGTGACAATAGGGCGATTAGCCGTAACCACCAGAACGAATGTTTAACCCGTGACTTCATCGACATTGCCTCATCGATCCATTTAATTTCCAGCTGAGTACTGGAGAGATCGTGATATCGAGGAGAGTCTATCGGCGGCATTTTTTGTAGGAAATGTCTTCACTTAAACTAATCAGAATTTTGTACTTCACTTCTTAAAGAGGGCGACTATGGGTCATGCTTCCTGCTTCGCTTCGATTCGATTCGATTTTCACTTACACAGACCGGACACCCACCCATAATTCAAATTACTTCAGTCCACAATAACACATAGTCATAAATATATATAGTCAATAGATATAGTTACCTCGGGATGGGAATTCATTCGAGCGGCTATAGACAGCAAAAGATAATCTCTTGAAACACCTGATCTCATCACTGGAAGGGCCGTGGCTTAGTAGGCAGCGTTATCCTTAAAAACCAACAGAATTGTCTTTGCGATGATGCGAAGATCTAGCCGCAAGGACCAGTTACGCAGGTAGTCGAGATCATAATCAATACGTCCTTGCATCCTATCCAGGGTCTTGGTCTCTCCACGACAGCCATTGACCTGTGCCCAACCCGTGATACCGGGCTTGACCTTGTGACGGATCATGTATCCCTTGATCAGATTGCGATAGATCTCGTTATGAGCAACGGCATGCGGGCGTGGGCCAACGATGCTCATCCTCCCTTGAAGTACATTGACGAACTGTGGCAGCTCGTCAAGTGATGTTTTGCGCAAGAGGGCCCCGAGACAAGTGATGCGATCATCTCCCACCTTGGCCTGACAGATGAACCCACCATCCTCACAGACGCGCATAGAACGGAACTTATAGACAACAATTTCTTCACCA
>CANKAJ010000224.1 GCA_947479645.1 Betaproteobacteria bacterium
ATGAGCAATATCCTCGGCCAGAACATCATTGTTGAAAACAAGTCCGGCGGCAACGGTCTCATCGGGACCATGGAGGTGATCCGGGCCACCCCCGATGGCCTGACGCTGCTGAGCGGATCGAATTCGCCGCTGGCCGCCAACGTCGCCTTCGTGAAGGACCTGCCATACGATCTGAAGCGCGACATCACGCCAATTGCCGGTCTTTCCCAGACACACTGGGTGCTGCTGGTCAAGCCCACTTTTCCGGCACGCACGTTTGCCGAGTTCCTTGCCTACGCGAAGCAGCAATCTGCTGGCGTCAGCGTGGGTTACTCCACCACCGCAGTGCAAACGCAGATCGCGACGCTGAAAAAGCAGACCGGCGCTCAACTGCTGGCGGTGCCGTACAAAGGCACACCGGCCACCATTGCCGATGTGCTCGGCGGCGTGCTGGACGCGACGCTTGCTGATCCCGGACTTGCCTCGGGCCAGGTGAAGGGCGGCAATCTGCGTGCGCTGGCCGTTACCTCAATCAAGCGCAATCCACTGCTGCCGGACTGGCCTGCCATTTCCGAGACCCTGCCAGGCTATGACTTCCGGGCGTGGAATGCGCTGGTAGGGCCTGCCGGCATGCCGCGCGACCTGGTAAATCGAATCAGCACTGCGGTGAGCCAGGCGCTGAAGATGTCGGAAGTGTCGGACAAGTACGCCACCCATGGCGCCACTCCGCTCATCATGACGGCGGATGAGGTGCGGGCGTTCATCGATACGGAGACCGCAAAGTGGGCAAAGTTGGCACGGGAGGCCAACATCCAGCCGGAATAACATCCAGCCGGAATCATTTGCTGCGACCCGCTTTCAATTATCGTGGAGGAAAAATGACTGCAACCGCTTCGGCCCAGGGCGCCCAATCTGCAAAGACCGATCTGGTGATCGATTTGTCGCAATTTGCGGCAACCATCGACCCTGCACGGCTCGATGAGTCGGTCATCAAGGCCGTCAAGACCAACATCCTCGATACGCTGTCCTGCGCGCTGGCCGGATCGTCGGCAATGGCGATAGCCGAAGTCTCGGGGCTGGTCAGGGAGTGGGGTGGCGCGCCACAGGCTGACATGTTCGTATTCGGCGGAAAATTCCCCGCCCATCACGCCGCCTGGGTCAACAGCGGCATGTCCCATGCGCGCGATTATGACGACACGCATGATGCCGCCATGCTGCATGCGGGTGTGTCGGCCGTTCCGGCTGCCATCGCGGCCGCACAATTGCGCGGCAAGCTGTCGGGCGCCGATCTGATCGCAGCCGTTGCCGCGGGCCTGGAAATCACCTGCCGGCTCGGGGTCGCCACCAAAGTCGCCATCACGGAAAGCGGCTTCATCTACTCATCACTGCTGGGTTATTTCGGCGCGACAGCGGCGGCCGGGCGGGCGCTGGGGCTGACTGCAGACGAGATGCTGAACGCATTCGGCATCGTCTACAGCTCGGTCGCCGGCAATCATCAGGTCACGCGCGACGCATCGCTGATGAAACGTCTGCAACCCGGTCTTGCCGCGCAGGCCGCGGTAGTGGCGGTGCAACTGGCCAGGCGCGGCATCCGTGGCGCACAGGGCGTGTTCGATGGCGCGGATGGTTTTTTCCGCATCTATCTGCAGGGGCAAGTCGATGGCGACATCGTGCGCCAGGATCTCGGGCGCCGCTTTGAACTGGTGAACCTGAGCTACAAGCCTTATCCATGCTGCCGCGATACGCACACCGCGATCGACGCGGTGTTGCAGTTACGAGCCCGGGCACCGCGTCCTGCCAGCGACATCGAGTCGATACGGGTCGGCGTCACCGCGCCGGGCTACCAGATGGTGTGCGTGCCCGAAGCGGTGCGTCTGGCGCCGCGCACGATCGTGGAAGCGCAGTTCAGCATTCCTTACACGGCAGCAGCAGCCTGGATCGATGGTCCGCTGGGCATGCGGCACTTCAGCGACGAAGGACTGCAGCGTGCCGATGTGCTGGAACTCGCGGCCAAGGTAAAGCCGTATGTGGATGAGGAAATTGATCGAGAGTGGAGCCGTTTCGTGCCGCCGGCCAAGGTGACCGTGAAGTTCCGCGATGGCCAGACGGTGGAGACGCAGGTGGATTATCCCAAAGGCCATCCGAGAAACATGATGACGGAGGCGGAGTTCTCGGCCAAGACCATGGATTGCGCGACCTATGTCGCCAGGCCCTTGCCGGCGGACACCGGGGCCCGCCTCATTGCCACGGTCGGCCGGCTCGAGTCGCTTGCCGATATCTCCGAACTGCTGCAGCACATGACAAGCGAAAGTTAATGTGTGATGCGATCCATAACCGGAGAATCTTCCATGCAGCAGCGTCGTAGTGCAGTACTGGCATTGGCGGGCTGTGTGCTGGCGGCAATGGCATCCGTTGTTGCTGCACAGCAGCCGTATCCAAACAAACCGATTCGCATCATCGTTCCGCTGGTTCCGGGCGGCAGCACCAACAACATTGCGCGCCTGGTTGGGGAAAAGCTCAGGGAGAGTCTGGGGCAGCCGGTGATCATTGAAAACCGCCCCGGTGCCAACTCCATCGTCGGCACTGAAGCTGTGGCCAGGGCGGCGCCGGACGGTTACACCGTGCTGGTGCAATCGGCGACGCACACTATCATTCCCTTCGTGGAACCCGCGCTCCCCTATGATCCCATCAAGGATTTTGCCGCCGTGGCCAGCCTTGCCCGCACCAGATATGTGATGCTGGTCCATCCTTCGGTGCCGGTCAAAACGGTGAAGGATCTCATTGCCCATGCCAAAGCATATCCTGGCGTGCTCAATTTTGGTTCGTCCGGAAGTTCCAGCGGTTCGCGTCTGGCCGGAGAGGTTTTTAACATGCTGGCCGGAGTGGACATGAAGAACATTCCCTACAAGGGCTCGGGCCAGATGCAGGTGGACCTGCTTGCCGGGCGCATACAGGTCTCGTTCAGTTCGACGCTGGTGGCGGCCCCTCTTGTCAACTCGGGCAAGTTGACGGGTCTGGCGATCTCGGGCGAAAACCGTCTGAGCCTGATGCCACAGGTGCCCACGTTCATCGAATCGGGACTACCGGCATTCAATGAGCAGGCCTGGTTCGGGATGTTTGCGCCGGCGGCCACCCCCAAACCGGTGGTCGACAGGCTTTCCAACGAAATTGCCCGGATGCAGTCCGGGCCTGAAGTGAGGGACTTCTTCGAAAAGCAAGGGCTTGAGTCTCTCATCATGACACCCGAGCAATTCACCGCCTTTCTGAAGGCCGATGTCACCAAACTCGCAAAACTCGTGAAGACGGCAAACCTCAAGTTCGACGATTAAAGTTCGACGATTTAAAGGGTACTAAAAATGGCAGACAGCAAGGTTTTGATTGAGAGACAGGGTCCGGTTGCGCTGGTGACCTTGAATGATCCGGCCACCCGTAATGCGCTGTCCCCACCCATCGTGCGTGAGCTGGTGGCATTCTTCAGCACGGCCAATGCCGATGCTGCGCTCGGGTGCATCGTGCTCGCGGCAGCGGGCGATGGGTTCTGTTCGGGCGGCAACATCAAGGACATGCGTGACGGCACCGACCCGATGTTTGCTGGCACGGCCCAGCAGATGCAGGAAGGTTTCCGCAACGGTGTGCAGATGATTCCGAAACTCCTGCACGAGCTCGACGTGCCGGTGATTGCAGCAGTGCAGGGTGCCGCGATCGGTGCCGGCCTTGACCTGGCCTGCATGTGTGATATCCGCATCGCTTCAACCGATGCCAAGTTCGCCGAAAGTTTCCTGCGTGTCGGTCTTGTATCGGGCGATGGCGGCGCCTGGTTTCTGCCCCGCGTCGTCGGCATGCCGCGCGCGATGGAACTGGCGCTCACCTGTCGCACGCTCGATGCGATACAGGCGAAGGAATGGGGTTTGGTTACCCATGTTGTCGAGCGTGAAAAGCTGCTGGATACGGCACTGGAGATGGCACGCACGATTGCAGCCTTCCCGCCGCGCAGCGTGCGGCTCAACAAGCGGCTCATACGCCAATCCCAGGACCTGACGCTGGCCGATTGTCTGGAAGTCTCCGCGGCGTATCAGGCCATTGTGCAAACTACTGCGGACCAGAAGGAGGCTGTGGCCGCACTGCTCGAAAAGCGCCCGCCTCGCTATACAGGTCGATAGCTGGGTGTTGAAACGCCCCCGCATTTTGACTGTATGCGTTGCGCTTCCTGACGGGATGACCTCAGATCGGCTCGCGCGCCTTGATTGATCGTTGCGACCACGAGTCGACATGCTTGAGCAGCAATTGGCCCAGTTTCTTCGCACGGGGCTGCAACTTTGGCGTGGGTCCCACGAGCGTGATTGCCGCCACGGCCTCGCCGGATTGATTGTGGACGGTTGTCGCGATGGCGAATTGGGTATCCCGCAGACGAAAGTTTGTCGCGATCCTCGTCTTCCTGATCTTGTCGTATTCCTCGAGATACCGGTCAACCAGTTCGGCTTCCGCGGTTCTTTGCCGGCGCAGGAATGTTCCGCGTTCGAGGTCCGGTAGCGCCGCAATCAGCGCTTTCCCGCCGGCGGTGGCAAGCAATTTGCGGCGGATGTTCGACTGTGCCGCGAAGCCGGTCACCTGGTCGCTTCCCGCCTCGGCAATGTAGATGAGATGATCACCGGCCTTGACGCCAAGGAACACGGCTACGCCCGTTTCCTCTTGCAGTGCGACCAGATCCGCGTGGGTGACCAGTCCGGCCCGGATGTGACCACTGGCGAGCGTCAGGCTGAACACCGCGGGACCGAGATAGAACCGGTAATTCTCTTCGTAGAGCCAGCCTTTTGCCAGCAGTCCGCTGATGAAGCCGTGGACCGAACTCTTGGCGGCTCCCAGTGCCCGCACCAGTTCGACGAATGTCATGCCGGGGTTGTAGACCACTTCTTCAAGGATGCGAGTGACCCGATCAATGGTGCGGTGGTTCTGCGGCACGTGCTTTGAACGTGCGGCCGGCATGCGCTTGCTTTTTTCTGCCATTGACTCTTAATCTCCCAGATTCTTGCGAATTCCAACCGTCGCTGCCATTTCCCGGATTGCTCTCATGTCTGCCATCGCCATTGTGATCTGTGTGAACTGTGCCGACATTGCAACGTACCAATGTGCCAACGATAACGCGCATTTTCACTGCATGTACTCCGGGCGCACTCCTGAATGATATCCGCAGCAATGCACATTTGGCAGTTCTTGTGATCAGGGTTGTTGTAATTAGTGTTCGTATGTACGAACGTTTGATCGCCATTTCGAAATACTCTACACTAATGGCATGCTAACCCCAAGACTTCCGCGCGCTCCCTGTCAACGCATGCCAGTAGCAGATGCGCGCCAAGCAATGTTCAATCGATACCAGGGTTGCCACGAGTGAGCGAGGCCAGCATGCGCTCGTTCAGGCATATCGTGCCGGCGTTGCGCCTGTTTCACGGCCATGACAGTCTTGGCATGCTGGGCAAGGAACTCGAGCGCACGGGCTGCAGTCGCGCCGTACTCTTCTGTGGTTCGTCGCTGGCGCGCGAAGGCGTGGCAGACCGGATCCGTGCCGCGGCAGGGGCCCGGTGCGCAGGCGTGTTCTCCGGCGTCAAGGCGCACAGCCCGCTGCCTGTAGTGGAAGCGGCAGCGGCCTATCTGGAAAGCCTCAATGCGGATGGTGTCATCGCCCTGGGTGGAGGATCGGCGATCGTGACTGCCCGTGCGGCGAGCATTTTGCTGGCCGAGCAAGGCGACGCAAGGACGTTTTGCACGTCGCGCGGCGAAGACGGCAAGCTGAGGAGTCCGAAGCTGCTGGCGCCGAAGCTGCCGCAGTTCGTGATCCCGACGACACCGACGACGGCTACGCTGAAAGTGGGCAGCGCGGTGCTAGACCCTGTCGACGGCAAGCGCCTCGCGTTATTCGATCCCAAGACCCGCGCCCAGGCGGTGTTCATCGATCCAGAGTTGCTGGCGACGCCGCCCCGTGAACTGGTGGTGAGCGCCGGGCTCAATACGCTCGCCATGGCGCTGGAAGGCCTGATGTCGCGTTCGGGTGATCCGTTTTCCGATGCCCTGCTGATGCACGCGGCACGCCTGCTGCGACAGCGCCTGATGGAAACAGGAGGCAAGGACGACAGCAATCATGGCAGCGACAGCAACAATCTAACGGTGCGTGCCGACCTCATGTTTGCCTCGCTGTTGTGCGGCCACGGCACGGATTACACCGGGGCGGGGATTGCCATCCCGCTGGGCCATGCCATCAGTGCGCGCTTTCACATCGACAACGGCCTGACCAACGCCATCGTGCTGCCGCACGTCGTTCGCTTCAATGAGGAGGCTGCGGGCGCGGGGCTGCAGAAACTGGTGGATGCGTTCGGCCTGAATGCCGACCGCAGGGCGCCGGCCCTCGTTGTGGTCGATGCCATTCAAGCGATCTTTGACGCGCTGGTGGTGCCCAAACGCCTGCGCGACATCGGTGTCACGCGCGAATCCCTGCCACACCTGGCTGCCATCTCGATGGAGGACTGGTTCGTGCGCGACAATCCGCGGCGGGTGCGCGATGCCGGCGAACTGGAACAGGTGCTCGAAAACGCCTGGTAA
>CANKAJ010000225.1 GCA_947479645.1 Betaproteobacteria bacterium
CTCATCTTCAGGCAGCACCACATTGAAAGTAAATCCAATGCTGCCCTTGTCCGTGGCGCCGGGGGGGATGCGCTGGCCCGCCACATTGCGCATGAACAGGCGCAGAAAGCGGCCGATGCTGGTATTGGCGCGCCGTCCGACCCGCATCACGCCGGTGCCGTGGTTGAAGTCGAGCTCCTTGATAATGGGGCCGCTGAGAATGATCAACGGCTCCCAGCCCGGGGTGGCGCCGGCATCCTCCAGCCAGAAATCCGGATCCGTGACGGCTTCCACGACTGCAATCAAAACGGGCATGTATTCCGGCCGGCATCCGGCCATCACGCCGTTGACCGCGATATTCCAGATGGTCGCTTCACGATATTCCGGCAGGCAGATGGCGAGCACTTCGTGCGGCTTGCGCTCGGTGAAACGCAAAAAGGCTTCGACGCTTGCAACGGTGGGTGGAATGACCGGCAAACCATCGGTCCACAGTTGCTCGTCGAAATGATCCTGCACTGCCTGCAGGCTGCCCTTGAAAACGATGTCGCGCGGTTGCGGTTCCGCGGCTGCATCCTGCGCCGGTTTCAGTTGCGTGCGCTCGCCCAGGCCTTTGAGAATTTGCGGTAGCAACTGGTCCATGACTTTCGTTTGCAATTCATCCGCGGTGTCGATCATCGGCACGCCGGGATATTCCGCGATGGCCACATCCGATGCGCCCAGCCCCTTGGCCACGGCGTGGCCCAATGCCAGGAATTGCGTGGCAACGATGGAGACGGCCGGTATGCCGGCTTTTTCGGCAGCGATGCTGGCCCGCAACACGGCGGGCGTGCAGGCGCCTCAGGCGCCGACGCCGGAGATGACGGCGTCGCACCCCAGCTTTTTCAACAGATCGGGCAGATCGGCGACATACTCCCGCTCATTGGCCGCGTGGGTGTTGCCCATGGTTTCGTGATCGATGATCTTGATGCCGGGATACTTCTCGCGCAGCGCCTTGTTGAGCTTCGCGTAAATTTCATCACCCTTGAACACCCAGTCCCACATCTCGACGACCGTTTTGCCGTTGAGATCGGTCAGCGCCGGCGCGGCCTGCACCGGACGGGACACGAATTTGCCCAAGGGCCAGACGACTTCGAACAATGCCTCGTTGTTCTCCATGTGCGATTTCTCCTTGTGCCAGCGCTCGCGTGGGTGATGTGGATATAGTATGACTGAAACCCGTCATTCGAGTTTTCGCGACGATGTGCTTGTGCGGATACAGTATGGTGATTCGTGACGTAAAATCGCCAGGGTGTTGCCTTCATTCTGGAGGTATATGCAATGTAGGGCATCTCTAATAAATCCAATATTGTCATTTCGAGCGAAGCGAGAAATCCGCTTTTCGTAGTGCGTAAGAAGCAGATTCTTCGGCCTGCGCCCCGAAGGAAGTCCTCCTGGGGGACGGCCTCAGAATGACAATTTTTAGAGGTCCCCTGTACAACTTTGCGGGAGTGGCAATGGCGCAATTGAGCATGTCAAAACTGTGCATGGTCGCATCCGTGCTCATGTGGAGCGGATTAGTCAATGCCCAGAGCCGCGCAGATAATTTCCCTTCCCGGCCGGTGACCATCATCGTGGCCAATACGTCGGGTGGCCCGGTCGATCTGGAAACGCGCCTCTATGCAGGCAAGCTGGGCGAACTCATCGGGCAGTCGTGTCTGCTCGACTTTCGTCCGGGCGCGGGCGGCACGGTGGGTGGCGCCTACGTGGCCAAGGCGGCGCCTGACGGGTACACGCTGCTGGCCGTGACCGCAGGGTTTACATCGTTCCCGTCGCTGTACAGGAACTTGTCGTTTGATACCACGCGCGATTTTGCGCCGGTGACGCTGATGAGCCAGCGGGTGTCGGTGCTGCTCGCGCATCCGGCCTTTGCACCGAAGAATTTCAGCGATTACATTGCCCATGCGCACGCCAATCCGGGCAAGATCAACCACGGCACAACCGGCGCGGGCGGCATCATTCATCTGACGGGCGCCTGGATGCACAACGCCACCAATACCCGAGTGACCTTTGTTCACTACAAGGGCGCGGCTGCCGAGATGCTTGATCTGATCGCGGGCCGCATCGACGTGGCTTCGACGACATTGCTGGCGGCGCAGCCCCTGCTCAAATCAGGCAAGATCCGCGTGCTGGCGGTGCTGAACGAGAAGCGCTCAAGCCTGCTGCCGGAGGTGGCTACCATTGCCGAACAGGGCATTCCCGAATACAACTATGCCAGCTGGCTGGGCATTGTCGCGCCCAGGGCCACGCCTGCGCCGGCGCTCAGCAAGCTGAGCGAGGGATTGATCAGGGTGTCCAGAATGCCTGACGTAGTGGCCATACTGGGCGCTGACGGCAGCACCATGGTCGGCAATACGCCGGCGCAGTTCGCGCAAATCATTGCCGTGGAATCCGAGCGCTGGCGCAAACTGGTGCAGGCCACGGGCATCAAACTGGAGGATTAGTGCTGAATTGAATCTGGTACGCGGAAGCAATCTATGATGCTGGTGAGCAAGTACATAAAAATTATGGACCGAGGAGCCCGAGATGGCCAAAAGTGACAAAGAACAATATGCGGCGTTCTGGCCGCGCAGCCCGCGCCAGGTCACGGTGACGCCGCTGGCGAAGCGGCTCGATTCGCTCAATGGCAAGACCATCGCGCAGTTGTGGGACTACCGTTTTCGCGGCGACGAAGTGTTTGCGTTGCTGGAAGAGGGGCTGAAGGCGCGCTATCCGGATATCCGTTTCATCTATTGGCGCGAGTTTGGCAATACGCACGGTTCCGAGGAGCACGAGGTACTGGCTTCATTGCCCGAGCGTTTCAAGGAAATGGGGGTTGATGCCGTCATCTCCAGCATGGGCTGTTGAGGGAGCTGTACGCCCGCCGTGTTGCGGGCCAGTGCAGTAAGCGAAAAGATCGGTGTGCCGTCCTCGTCGATCGTCTGCGACGGATTCCTCGCGCTGGCGGCTGCCGCGTCAATCGGGCAGGGCATGCCCAACCTCGCCCTGGCGGTGATGCCGGGTCATCCGGGTGTGCAGAGCAATGAAGAGCTCAGGCGCAATGTGTTCGAGGTGACGCTGGATCAGGTGGTGGCCAACCTGACGGCCGCGCCCGCGGTGGCGACTGCCGCCCCGGATCTTGGCGCGCGCGATATTGTCATCAAGGGCGACCTGGACGAGGTCAATGAATACTTCGTCAGGAATGAATTGTCTGACGGCCTGCCCATCATGCCGCCGACGCAGGACCGCATCGATGCGTTCCTTCGTTATACCGATCGCAAACCCGACGATGTGCTGGGGGTGCTGCTGCCCGACAACCGTCAGGCGACCATCTGGAGCGTGGCCGTCAATGGCGTCATGGCGGGTTGCCGTCCGGAATACATGCCGGTGCTGGTCGCGCTGGTGGAAGCCATGGCTGATCCGTATTTCTGCGTCGAGCACTGCGGCAGCACGCCGGGCAGCGACACGCTGATCACCATCAACGGTCCCATCATCAAGGAACTCGGATTCAATTACACCCAGGGTGTGATGCGTGACGGCTTTCAGGCGAATACGTCGATCGGGCGCTTCTGGCGCCTGTACCTGCGCAATATCGCCGGCTTCCTGCCACACAAGAACGACAAGGCCACGTTCGGCAATACCTGGCGCGTGGTGATTGCCGAGAACGAGGAGGTGGTGAGCAAGATCGGCTGGACATCCAACAGCGTGGAGATGGGCTTCAAGGCGGGCGCCAATACCGTCACCATCGCGCGCTTCACCGGTGGCAATCACATCTCGTCAGTGTCGGGCAGCACGCCTGAGCAGATGCTGCCTTATCTGGCCGATGCCATGCTCAAGCAGTATTCATGGCAACTCGGTTTTACCATCGGCTATGAAGGAACGCTGCGTCCGCTGGTGCTGTTGTCGCCTATCCTTGCCGAGACCATGGCGGCAGGTGGCTGGTCGAAACAGGACTTGAAGAATGCGCTTTTTCAGCAGGCGCGCCTGCCGGCGTGGGAGTTCGAGCGCTTCATGCGCGACTGGACACAGAAGCCGATCTGGAACCTGGCCGAACAATCGAGACGGGGTTTCCTGCCCAAGGTCTATCACGAGTCCGATGACCCGCAGCGACTGGTGCCGATCGTGTGGGAGGCCGATGACTTCATGATTGTCGTCACCGGCGATCTCGGACGCAACAGCGCCTATATCTTCGCGCACCAGGGCAACCTGGGTTATCCGACCGCGAAGGAAATCAGGCTGCCGGCGAAATGGAAGGCGTTGCGCTCAAAGGCCTGATTGATGAGGTGCCACTTTCAAACAAGGCCTGTCATTCCGAGCATCGCGAGGAATCTGCTTTAAGGCGTGCTTGAACAGCAGATTCCTCGCTTCGCTCGGAATGACATATAGGCCGGTAATTTAGGTTACGACCGCTTCTCAGCGCATCCCGACAACCTCGGCCACTGCTTCCAGTTGCTCGGGGTATTGCGCCACCGGATTGAGCAGTAGGTGGTCGGCGCCCGACGCAATCAGTGCTTCGATTTTTTCGCGGCACTGTTCCGGTGTTCCATAGACGGCGCCGGTGTCGATCAGGCCCGGATTGTGATAAACGTCGGTGCACCAGCGCAGCAGTTGTTCGCGTGCCGCCCCCGGCTTTTCCTCGACGGCCATGAAGACGCGCTTGGAAATCGTGAAGGTGTCGCGCGCCATGCCGGCCTTGTCCAGTGCCGTGCGCAGCAGCGCCACGCTGCTCTCGAAGCCGGCGCGGGTCTGGCCGCCGGCGCCGATCCAGCCGGTGCCCATGGTGACCGCCCTGGTCACGGCGTCCGGGTGCGCGCCACCCAGCCACAGGCGCAGGTGCGGCTTGTGCGGTGACTTGAGCGTGATGGCGGTGTCATTGAGTTTGTAGAAATGGCCGTCATAGGAGACGCGCTTTTGCGTCCACAGCGCCTTCATGACGTCGACCTGTTCCTTGAAACGGCGCACGCGGCGTTCCATCGGAATCTGGAAATCGTGGTAATCCTCTTCGCGTCCCAGGCCGATGCCGAGGATGGCGCGGCCGTTACTGACAAAGTCGAGCGACACGGCCTGATGCGCCGCGTGGATGGCATGGTGCACGGGCAGCACCATCACCGCCACGCCCAGCTTGACGCGATTGGTCAGCGCGGCGGCATAGGTCAGCACCACCATGGGATCGAGGGAATAGTTGTTGTCCAGCGTGTTCTCGGTCACCCACAGGTCGCTGAAGCCGAGCGCTTCGGCGCGCTGCGCCACGTCGCGCACATCGCTCAGCTTGAGCGGATCCATCGCCCGGTGCGGCAGTACCATGCCGAAGGGAATCTTGTCTTTCAGTGCCATGTCGTTTCTCCTCTGTTCAATTCGTTCTGGTATTCAGGAATCATCCCAAAAAATGTCATTCTGAGGCCTTGGGCCGAAGAATCCGCCCTTAAGGAAGTCCTCTTGGGGGATGCTTTTTAGTACGAGCAAAAAGCAGATTCTTCGCTTCGCTCAGAATGACAATATCGGCCTAGTCAGAAATGCCCTTTATTCTTCCAGCTTGATGCCGTTGTCCTGAATGAGTTTGCGCCAGCGGTCCATCTCGGTTGCAATCAATTGCCTGAACTGCGCCGGTGTGCTGCCCACGGTGTCCACGCCTTCGGATGCCAGTGGTGCGGCCACGTCGGGAGACTTCGCCGATCTGGAGAATACGTCACTCAGTTTGTTGATGATGCCAGGCGGCGTGGCCGCCGGCACGACGATGCCAAACCAGCCCCGGTAGTTGTAGCCGGGCACGCCTTGTTCGGCCACGGTCGGCACATTGGGCAGCAGTTGCGAGCGCTGATCGCTTTGGATTGCGATCGGAATCAGTTTGCCCGACTTGAGCAGCGGCAGCGCCGCCAGCACATTCATGGTGCCGAATTCCGTGCGTCCGGCCACCATGTCGATCTGCAGCGGGCCGGCGCCCTTGTAATGCACAAAGGTCACCTTGATGTTGATGGCGCTTTGCAGCCACGCGCCGGCCAGGTGGGCCACGCCACCGGGGCCGCTGGTGCCGTAGTTGAGCTTGCCCGGATTGGCCCGGGCATAAGCCAGAAATTCGGCAAAATTCTTCACCGGGAAGGATGGATGTGCGAGCAGCAGGGAGGAGCGCTGGCTCACCAGCGAGACGGCTGCGAAATCCTTCACGACGTCATAAGGCAGTCCTTTGTAGAGGAAGGGGCTGATCGTGAAACTCGACGAGGCCACCAGCAGCGTGTAGCCATCGGGCGTTGCGCGCGCGACCGCGGCGGTGCCGATGGTTTCTCCGGCGCCGGGTTTGAATTCGAGAATGAAGGATTGCCCGGTGAGTTCGGTCAGCTTCCTGGCGTGACGTCGGCCCTCGATATCGACCGGCCCGCCGGCGGCAAAGGGGATGACCATGGTGA
>CANKAJ010000226.1 GCA_947479645.1 Betaproteobacteria bacterium
CTGATCGCCGGCACCATGCCGCGTTATGGCCTCGGTTACGAGGACCTGAAAAAGATCAACCCCAAACTGATCTATTGTTCCATCACCGGGTTCGGCCAGACCGGGCCGAAGGCGCGCGCGGCGGCCATCGACGGTGCGATCCAGGCGGCCAGCGGCATCATGAGCGTGACCGGGACGCCCGAGTCCGGGCCGCTCAAGGTCGGGTTCACGATGGTGGATTACGCCACCGGTTACGCCGCAGCGGTGGCCATGATCTCCGCGCTGTATCACCGTGCCATGACCGGCGAAGGCCAGAACATCGACGTGGCCATGCTGGATGCGGCATTGACGATGACCAGCGCCTACACCACGCGCGCATCCATCACCGGCTATCTGCAACCGCGCGCCGGCAATGGCTCGGGCCATGGCGGTTATGTGACCGACACCTTCAAGTGCAAGGAGAACGACGTCACCATCGCGGCGTCGACCGAACAGCGCCGCCAGAAACTGTGGAAGGCCATCGGCCGCACCGATATTCCGCTGGACCCGCGCTTTTGCACGCCGGAGGTGACGCGCCAGAATTACCCGGCGATGCGCGCCGAAATCGAGAAGACGCTGGCGACCAAGACGGCCCTGGAATGGGAAGAAATTCTGGCCGATGGCGGCGTCGCCGCCATGGCGGTGCGTGACCATGCCCAGGCGATTTCGCATCCCCAGATCATTCACCGCGGACTGCTGCATCACTTCGGTCGCGATGAAGAACTCGGGCTGGATATCACGGTGCCCAAGGCCGCCTACCAATTCTCCGAAACGCCTGCGCATCTGCGCACCCCGCCGCCGCGTTTTGGCCAGCATACTGAAGATGTGCTCAAGGGTCTGGGTTTCGGTCCCGCCGACATTCAGGAGATGCGCAAGACCGGGATTGTGTAGCCGCGCTGTTTTCTCGCTTTCCGCCTATTCAACACAGACAACAACACCGACCAGGCTTCGAGGAGGAACACCATGAGCGCAGTACCCAGGGATATTTCAGAACGCGATGATGATCGGCGCATGCTGGCCGATGCCGTCACCACTTTTGTTGAACGCGCCACGTCGATCAAGCGTGTGCGCGCACTGCGCGACACGCAGCCCGGTTTCGACCGCAATCTGTGGAACAGCCTCGCCGAGCAGGGCTGGCTGGGCATCCATGTGCCTGAACAATACGGCGGCCAGGGCCTGGGCTTCACTGAACTCGGCATCGTGGCCCGCGGTCTGGGCGGCGCGCTGATTCCCGAACCCGTCACGGCCTGCGCGGTGCTTGCCACCGGCGCACTGCTGCATGGCGACAACGAGGCGCTCAAGAAAAAACTGCTGCCGCAGATGGTGGCGGGCAAACTGATCGTGTCGCTCGCCTGGCAGGAAAGCCTGACCAGCACCGACCTCAAGGCATCACTGAAAGCCGTGAAGAATGCGAATGGCTTTGCGCTGAACGGTACGAAGCGTTTCGTCACCCCCGCGGCAGCGACGGACGGTTTCATTGTTTCTGCCGTGGACGCATCTTCGACTGGGAGCAAGACCGGTCTTTACTACATCCCCGCCAACACCAACGGTATCGACACGCATCTCGAGCGCCGCGCCGATGGCACGTTCTGCGGCCTGCTGACCTTCAAGGATGCCCAGGTTGCGGCCGATGCCGTCGCGGCAAGTCCCGCTGTAGCCGAAGCCGCCCTCAGGCGTGCCATTGATGAAGCCACTGTGATCGCCAGCGTCGAACTGCTCGGCTGCCAGGAAGATGTGCTGGAATTGACCCTCAACTACATGAAGACCCGCGTGCAGTTCGGCGTGGCCATCGGCAGCTTCCAGGCGCTGCAGCATCGCGCCGTGGATCTGTGGATTCAGAAAGAACTGTCCGGCGCCCTGGTTGACCACGTGGTGGAAGAAATCGACGCTGGCATCAGCGCCAACCGCCTCGCCGAATTGGCCAGCCGCGTGAAGTCGCGCTGCGCCGACGGCGGCATCGACCTCGCGCGCGAGTGCATCCGCCTGCATGGCGCGATCGGTTTCACCGACGATTACGATGCCGGCCTTTATCTGAAGCGCGCGATGGTGCTCTCGGCGTGGCTGGGCAGCGGCGCGGAGCAACGCCGACGTTTCGACAACACCCGCAACACTCACGCCAACGCCGAGGCCGACGCCAAGGCGCGCCTCGCGAAAATCAAGCCGGCGAACCTGCCGGGCAAGCCCGGGGAGCGCGCGCGCGACACCGACTGGAACTCGATCACCGACGAGGAGTTCCGCCTCGAAGCCGCCACGTTCTTCGATATGCACTGTCCCGGGGAGGCGCGCTTCATGCTGGGCCGGCCGAAGATGGAGGAGATCCAGTCCTTCATGGATGCCTCGACAAAGTACGGCTGGACGGCTCCCGCCTGGCCGCGCCGCTGGGGCGGCATGGAACTTTCACCCGCCAAGCAGGTGATTTTCATGGAGGAGCGCGAGCGCATCGGCGCACCGCGCTTCTTCGAGCAGGGTCTCAACATGGCCGGCCCCATGCTGATGAAGTTCGGCAGCGATGAGCAGAAGAACAAGTACGTTCCGGGCACGCTCACCGGCGAATACCTCTGGTGCCAGGGTTACTCCGAGCCGAACTCCGGCTCCGACCTCGCCAGCCTGCAGACGCATGCCGTGCAGGACGGCGACGATTGGGTGATCAACGGCTCGAAGATCTGGACCTCGGGGGCGCACGAGTCCAACCACATCTACATGCTGGCGCGCACCGACAGGGACGCCAGGAAGCAAAGCGGCATCAGCTTCTTCCTGATCGACATGAAGACGCCCGGCCTTACCGTGCGACCCATCGTCACCCTGCCGGGCGAGATCACCTTCTGCCAGACCTTCTTCGACAACGTGCGCGTGCCCTCGAAGAACATGGTGGGCCTGCCGAACCACGGCTGGACGATCGCCAAGGGGCTGCTCGGCTTCGAGCGCCTGAACAGCGGCTCGCCGCGCCGCTCGCAGTACGCGTTCAACAAGGCGCGCGAAGTGGCGCAGGCGCGCGGGCTGTGGGATGACGCGGAGTTCCGCGCCAAGTTCACAAAACTGGAAATGGATCTGTACGACCTGGGCATCGTGTTCGGGCAGTACGCCGACGTGATTTCCAGCGGTGGCAGTCCGGGGCCCGCCATCTCGCTCCTGAAGATCTGGGGTTCGGAGACCAACATGCGATTCAATGGCCTCCTGGTCGAAGCCGCCGGTGCCGCCGGCATGCTGGCCGGCAAGCAGGAATTCGGCACCACCGAGGCCGACGTGCACTTCTCGTATTGTCAGCTCTTTCCCGGCGTCATCGCCTCGGGCACCAACGACATTCAGAGAAATGTGCTGTCGAAGCGGGTGCTGGGTTTGAACTGATTATCCAGCGGGGTGCTCGTTCTTGCGATTCACCGATTCATTGTTGAAGCCGCGGTCTGCTTGTAGCTCTGCGCGATGGCTTCCAGTTCGGCTCGCCGCTCGCCTTCACGATTTGTGCGCGTTCCATTGCCGGCGAGCGCTGTAGCTGCCGATGATGAGCGATGCGGCCAGCACCAGAAACATCGGCCCCATGCCCAGCGTGGCGCTCAGCGCGCCCGCAACCAGGGGCACCGTCGCCTGGGTGGCGCTGACCATGGTGATGCGCAGGCCGACGACTTCGCCGATGCGCTCGGGCGGCGATGCCTCATGCACCAGCGCGATGGCGATGGGGCCGCACACTCCCATACCCATGCCCAGCCAGAATGACAAGGCCATCAGCGGCGCCTGGCTTTCGCAAAAGGGAATCGCGATGAGGCTGAGGCTGCTCATGACGAACGAGATGAGCAGCAACTGCCATGAAGTGAAGCGGCGGGAAATCAGCGGAACGAAAGCGCGCACGGAGATGGAAGCCATGGAGAAACTGCCCAGCACCAGACCGATGCTGGACGCGCTGAGGCCGATCTGGGTGCCGAAGATGGGCATCAGAAATACGTAGAGGTTCCAGGATGCCTGGAAAATAAGAGACATGATGTAGACGCGACGCAGATCGTTCATTCTCAGCAGTTCCATCAGACTGCCCATGCCCGATTGTCCGACGCCTCTGCGGTGAACAGTTGCGGCGGCGGGAAATTTCAGTTTGTCTAAGCCGACGATCAGCGCTGGGAAGAGCGGTGCGGCCGCCAGCAGCAGCAATGCAACCGGGTGTCCGAAACCATCGATGGCAAATCCGGCAATCAGCGGGCCGGTCAGGTTGCCGACGGCGAATCCCTGCGCTGCCAGGCTGATGTTCCTGACCCGATCCTTGGGACTGCCATACAGGCCGATCAGTTGCTGGTTGGCGACGAAGAACATGTTGTAGGCGGCGCCGACAACGGCGCTGACAATGAACAGGGCGGCCAGGTCTCTCCATATGAACGCCAGCACGCAACCGGCCGTCATCATGATGGTGGAGAGCAGCATCGGCTGGCGCGGCCCCTTGCTGTCTATCCAGCGGCCTACCGCCACGGATGACAGCACGCCGGGTATCGCGATCAGCGCTCCCAGCATTCCTATCGTGGCGGGCGACGCCTGCAGGTGGATGGCATAGAGCGATATCGCCAACCTCGATCCCACAAAGGCGACATGCATGAGCGTCGTGAGGGCGATGAGCAGGTAGAGCGGGTTCAATGCGGGGCGATCAATATTGGAGTCAGACCGGGAGTATTTCGGGCCTGTTGCCGGCCATGGCGGTCACGTCGCAGGGATTTTTGCGCCGAGCCGAACTCCGGAATGATCGCCTTGAGGCCGGCGATGGTTTGCGCGGCGGGCTGCGGCATGGGTACGCCATGATTTTCCGCCTTGTCGGTCGAGGATACGGCGGCTCCCCCGGAGATCGCGACTACCGCCACGCCATGCGTGGCCGGCCGGCGCGGCGCCTTGGCGAAAAACGACGCCGTTTCGACGAGCACTTCCAGGTCATTCAGCATGATGATGCCGGCACGCTCGAAAGCGGCGCGATAGGCATCAATCGAGCCCGCCAGCGAACCGGAGTGCGACAGCGCTGCCGCCGCGCCTTTTTCGCCGGTGCCGAGTTTGCAGACGATCAGCGGCTTGTCCGCCGCCCAGGCGATTTCTCCCGCTTCGATCAGGCGCGCCGGATCGGCCAGACCCTCGAGGACACACACGATCGCGCGACACTCGGGTTCCTCGGCCAGATAGGCGATATCATCGGCCAGGTCAAGACCGCAGGAATTGCCCGAGGCAATGACATGGCTCATGGCGACGCCGCGGCGGGATCCCTGAAACAGCGCGAACCCGACTGCGCCGGACTGGCTGACGACACCCACGCCAGCGGAATGACCTGTTTCTCTCGTGATATCTCCCTTGGAAAAGGAAACGATGACGTTATGGGGAAAATTCACGAATCCCAGGCAATTGGGCCCGAGTATCTTCATGCCCGATGCACTGGCGATGGCGGTCAGGCGCTCCTGCATTGCGATGCGCTCGGGCAGGCCAGTTTCCGCATAGCCGGCCGCGTAGATCACCACGCCGCCCACGCCGCGGTCTGCGCACTGGGTGACAGCTTCTTCGACTGCTTCGCGCGGCACGGTGATGACAACGCAATCCGGCGTTTGCGGCAGTGACGCGATGGTCGGGTAGCAGGGTTGCTCGCCGATGCGGTCATGCCTGGGATTGACCTGCAGCACCGGGCCATTGAACTGTTGCAGATGCCAGGCCGTGCGCGAACCCAGCGACATGGGGTTGGCCGAGGCGCCGACGATGGCGATGCTGCGCGGATTGAACAGACGGGAGAGATCCTTGTGGCGAAATATGCGGCGACGCGGTACGGTCATTGATACTTCCTCATCTGGTCATCCGGATCGTGCTGCGCACGAAATTTATTTCAGTTCAGAAACCGTTAGAGCCATTATTATTGGCGCTCGCATTGAAGGAGGCTGTGATGAAAGAAAGAGAACCATTGCATCTTGGTGCTGGTATTTTACTCACTGCTGTTATCGCCTCGTTGCCGGCTGTCGCGCAAGGACAGGCCGACAGCTTCCCGGGCAAGCCCATTACCATCATCGTGCCGTTCGGCCCCGGTGGTGCTGCCGACACCGATACCCGGATGTACATGCAGAAAATTTCCGAGGCAACGGGCTGGCAGATGCTGGTGGATTTCAAGAGCGGCGCGGGTGGCAGCCTGGGGACGGTGTATGTGGCCAAGTCCGCTCCCGACGGCCATACGCTGGTGCAGGCCTCGGTGGGCTACACGGCCGTCCCCGCCATCTACAAGAAGCCGCCCTATGATGCGTTGACCGACCTTGCGCCCATTTCGCTGATGCATGAGCAACCGTCGATGCTGGTTGTGCCGGTGTCGTCCCAATTTCAGTCGGTGCGCGATTACATTGCGTTCGCCAGGGCCAATCCTGGC
>CANKAJ010000227.1 GCA_947479645.1 Betaproteobacteria bacterium
CCCACTGGAAGAAATTCGTCGACGAAAACAACATCAAGGCTGAAGACGAGTAAGCCTATCGGCGCATCTCGCGTTAAGGGGAAACAGAAACCCGGTTGCAATTCCTGCGGCGGGAGGGGCAATGCGCTGTATTTGACCTAGATCAGGCAACGCCCCCATCAATAAGACTAACATGCGCAACCGTGTAAGAATTTCGTCCAAGGGAGCGGCAAGATATGAAAATGTTAGTGCTGGTGCTGGTGTTGTTTTGTGCGGGTTCGGGCTGGGCAGCGGACAAGGTGGCGCCTTCGATTTCTGCTTCGCCCCCTGTTTCAACGGCGATCAAAGGCACCGTGCTCGAAGTCAAGGACGTCGAAGCGTACACCTACCTTCGCCTCAAAACCAGGGACGGCGAGACCTGGGCTGCGGTCAACAAGACGCCGGTCAAAAAAGGCGCCGAGGTCACCATCGAAAATCCCATGCTCATGAGCAACTTCGAGAGCAAATCGATGAAGAAAACATTCGACAAGATCATCTTCGGATCGCTGGCCGGTGCGGGTGGAGCAATGGCGGCGGCGCACGCAGGTATTGACAAGGCGGCCCCGTTGGCAGATATCAAAGTGCCAAAGGCGGTCGGCCCGAACGCGCAAACTGTCGCCGAAGTCATTACCCGGCGCGACCAGCTCAAAGACAAGACGGTCCTGGTGCGCGGTACAGTGGTGAAATTCAACGCTGAGATAATGAACAAGAACTGGGTCCATCTGCGCGACGGCTCGGGTTCAGCCTCGAACAACACCAACGATGTGCTGGTGACTACCAAGGACCAGGCAAAGGTGGGCGATGTCGTGGTCGCCAAAGGCATTGTGCATACTGACCGGGATCTGGGGTCCGGTTACTCGTACAAAGTCCTGATCGAAGACGCCACGCTGCAGAAGTAAGTCCTGAAGCGCTGGTGCGGCAGCGCTGCGCGCCGAAGCGCACGGCTTCAGCCTGCATGCCGGGGTGCGCTGTGGCACGCATCAGCACCAGGAATCGAACGCCTGTGCTGCTACATCACTCGCCCTGCGATTGCCTACTCGATCACCTCTACGGTCCGCGGCAGCAGTTCCTGTGCGAGAGTGATGCACAATAGCTTTCCATTATCAGTGCGCGTCCACTGACTCAATTCAAGAATCACCCTACCTTCGTAACTCCTGTTTCAGAAGTTTTTTTGTTTGGCTTGTTCGAGTTCGATGACCTTCCTCAACAGCGTCTCCCGTTACTCGCTGCAGTCGCTGTATTGTTTTGCCTAAAGTTAGTTGCTTAGCGAAAAAACGATTGAACGGTATCTGCAGCTACCTGCTGCATCAGGCGCGCTGCATCCTTGTCGATTGCACCATAGTAGTTATACTGATTCCCATCCATTGAGCTGCCATACAGGCTCGCACAGGTCACGCAGGCGGCAAGGTAGCTTCCGAGCAGATCAGGATGGCTGCTGTCATGGGCTTTGTGGAGCCGGAGTCCGGGGAACCGCCGATATGCTTCTTCAAAGGCAAGGCCAACAGGAATGACCAATGCGCCGATCCTGTTCCCCGTTGAGACATACAGCGCCTCTATGTCACTGATCATGTCGGGGCAGGCCTGCTCATGCGGTGGCGCATAGGCGTGCGTCATGTAAAGCGCGGTCCTGGCCCCGGTTTTCCTGATCTCCTGGTCGAAATCAATGACAGTCGCTTCGAAAGCCGCGCGTCCTTGCGTCGATGTGGCCTCGGCGCTTCCGCCCTGCAGGACGACCACCTCAAAGGGCGCTGTGACACGAAGCTTGCCGGGTTCGAGGTAAGCGCGAATATTATGATCGCGAAGCTCGGACCCACTGATGGCGGCCAACTTGTAAGTGCCTACCGGGATCTGCAGTTCCGGACGCACCTCATTTGCGAGGCGGCGGACATGATTTTGCAAGCCGTCACCGTAAAACAGGTAACTGTTGCCAACGAACAGGACGCGCCTGGGCGCAACCTCCGGTACAGGCTTTATCGCTGGGGTCAAGTCGCACCTGTCTTTAGGTGGTTGCACAAACATTGGCTATCGTCCGGGCGCCGCCAAGGCCGGCCATAATGAATCTGATCAAACCTCATTTGCTAAGCCCAAGTCTATAAGCAGCGCCGCCACCATCTTCTCCCCTTGTCGATAACAGACCATTACAACAGCTTACTGAATGGAGTCGATATGCAACCGAGCTATTTTGCATTCGTTTCCGTACGCTTCGCCACGTTGGCCCACTTCACTGTCTCCTTGCGGATCAATGTAGCGAACTCTTCCGGAGTGCTGGCGCGTGGTTCGGCGCCGAGAGGCGCGTAGCTATCCTTGACGAACTTTGATGCCACCGCCGTTCGCATCTCCTTACTGAGCCTGGCGATAATCGCAGCCGGCACACGGGCCGGCGCAATCAGACCACCCCAGGTCGTGACTTCGTAACCAGCGACTCCGGCTTCCTCGACAGTCGGCAAATCGGGGAAGGCCCCCAACCGACTGGCCCCGGTGACGGCAAGGCCAACAAGCCTGCCCGATCTAAGTTAAAAAAAAGCTGTCAAGCATGTATGAGTCATGCTCTCAAGATAGGGCGTTGCCCAATATTCAGCGACCACAATCTTCATTTTGGCCCTTAACAATTCTTAACAATTCTTAACAAGCTTTATTTCTGAAAAAGACTAATGTTTTCCTCTTCACATAAAAATGACGAGTCACCTTATCAATCCAAGTCAGATCCGTCGCAAGCTTGGGCTCACTCAACAGGACTTCTGGGAACGCATAGGCGTGACTCAAAGCGCCGGGTCACGCTATGAATGCGGTCGGCACATCCCTAAATCGGTACAGGAACTGCTTCGGGTCGTTCATATCGAACGTATTGACCTTTCACGAATTAATCGCGATGACCTTACCGTACTCAACTACCTGAAGACTCGCCATCCGGATGCTTTCGAATGCTTTCGCAAAGAGAGCGTGGTCCATTCCGATAAGATGACAGCCTTCATTAGACGTAAGCGGTGGATGTCTCCTTAGATGACGAATTTTCCGCTGGATTTAACTGGGACAGGGCCCCACTAAGCGTTCAATCCAGCGACATGTGGAGAACGCAAGCGGGGCGACAAAACGCGCTGCAACTGCTGCTGTAAAAGCAGCCACCGAAGCTGAGAATGCAGCATTTGCAGCAAGCGAAATAGTGACGAAGGCGAAGAGAGAAGCAGAGGCACAAGCATTGGCACAGGCTGCAGTGGTAAGGGCGGCAGTAGCCAAGGCAAGAACAGAGGCAGCAGAGGCAGAAGCAACGGCTTCAGAGGCAGCGCAAGCCGCTGTGACCAATCTCGACGCAGACTTGGGTCGCATCAAAAAACTGGAAGGCCTGCTTTCGATTTGCATGACATGCAAGAAGATACGCACCAAGAACAAAACCTGGGATCGAATCGAAAAATACATAAGCGATCACTCGGACGCGATCTTTAGCCACGGAATCTGCCCGGAGTGCCTGGAAAAAGCGAGGCAAGAATAGGGCTGAGCAAGATACGCGAAACGCCAATTTCAATTGGACTGGGAGGCCCCATCGTTTGAGCGACCGCGATGGGGTATGTAAGCAGCCATTAGTTTTAAGCCGCCAGCAGGCCGACTTTGGCCAATTCGTGCAATTGGCCAAGCACAGATATCCAAACCAAGCTCCACTCAGTGTCCTCTGACACACGACTGACCAATGGATTTCGGGGTCATCGAAGCCAGTTACTCCCGCCACCAGAACGGGCCACCGAGCTTGCCGCCGTCATCGGAATCAAGCCCGCTGCTGATTCGCCGGCAGATTGGGATCAAACGGACGCTTCGCCCCATCCAGATGCACCATGTGCGTCACCGACTTGCCGGTGAGCATTTCCTGATGGATGCATTTGGACACGGGTGCCGCCATGGCGATCAGGGTCCAGCGCTCGCCCTCCTGGTCGCCATACCAGATCTCGCCATCGGTCGTGCCGAAGAAGTACTCCACGCCGGCCGGGCTTTCCACCTGGCACATGGCTTCAATGCTGGCGGTGATGCGCTTGGGCAAGCCGCCCGCGAGCAACCGGAAGGTCTCGCCGCCATCGGTGCTCTTGGCCACTGCGGCGCCGGCGTAGCGGGTATCGATCCAGGTACGCGGACTCACTTCAGAGGCAGCCACCAGCATGATGTCCGGATTATCCTGCCGTGCCACCAGCTGATCAGCATACTGCCCCACCGGATTGGTCATGCGCGGCAGCAGTTCGCGCCAGGTCTGGCCCTCGTCCAGCGTCAGTAGCAGGCCGGCCCCGCCCGTGGTGTAGACGCGGCGCGTGTCACGCGGATCGATGACGGTGCGATGCATGTCCGGATTGGAGACGGGGATGGATTTCCACGACTTGCCGCCATCGGTGGTCTTCAGCAACGCCCCCACTTCCACACACACGTACATGGTGAGCGGATCGCACGGATCGATGTTGATGTGCTTGGTGTGACCGGTGAACGGCGTGGCGACGAACTTCCACTCGCCCACATTCGGAATGTTGCGAAAGGCAGGAAGCTCCGACCAGTTGCGTCCAAGGTCATCGCTGCAGAACAGGTGCGCCGGCTCGGTGCCGGCAAACAGCCTCACCCTGCCGTCGATAACGGCATGCGCGAGGCTATAGACATTGCGGATGCTGATGCCCTGGTCCCGCGGCGACCAGGTCTTGCCGCCATCCTCGCTGGCATACACGCCGTCGCGATAGGCACAGGCAAACACGGTGCCGCCCGGCGCCTCATGGATGGCCTGGATGTGCATGCCCGCAAGCCCCTTGCCGGCATGCTGCCAGCGGCCATCCGCGGATTTCTCCAGGATCTGCACGCCGTCCATGGTGCCCAGCAGGATCTGCTGCGCAGCGGCAGCCGCGCGGAACATGGTGGTGCCACCATGGGATAAGGAAAGGATCATGATTGCTCCTCGCTCGTGGAGTGGTTGATGTCAGGAAATTACAGTTTCGGAATCTTGGCGTCGTTGACAACCTGCACCCAGCGCTTGAGTTCGCTCGCGATCAGCGCGGACATTTCCGCCGGTGTGCTGCCGCGCGGTTCGCCGCCGAGTTCCTCGAAGGTCGCCCGGATGGCCGGCACCTGCAGCACTTTCTGGGTATCGGCATGCAGCCGGTCGCTGATGGCACGCGGCAGATCCGCGGGCGCCATGATGCCGGCCCAGGAACTCATGTCGTAGTCTTTGAGGCCCTGTTCAAAGGAGGTGGGCACATCGGGCATGCCGCTCCAGCGCTTCGGCGCCGCCATGGCGAGCACGCGCATCTTGCCGGCTTTGACATTGCCCAGCACCGACGAGGCCGAGCCGACCACGAAGTCGATCTCGCCCGCGAGCAACGCCGTCAGCGCTGGCGCAAAACCTTTATAGGGGACATGCAGCATCTGGGTGCCGCTGACCTTGGCCAGCACTTCACCCGCCAGGTGGTTGGTGGAACCGGCGCCGGAAGAGCCATAGCTGACGCGCCCGGGATTGGCCCGCGCATAGGCAACCAGATCATTCACGTGCTGGTAACGGCTGGCCGCGCTTGCCGTCACGGCAAAGGCAAAGAAAGTCACCGTCGAGACGCTGCTGAAGCCCTTTTCGGTATCGTAGGGGAGTTTGTCGTAGAGGGCGCCGGCCACACTGTGCGAGCCCGTGCCCATGAGCAGGGTGTAGCCATCCGGTTTCGCGCGCGCCACCGTGGCCGCGGCAATGGTGCCACCCGCGCCGGGTTGCGGTTCCACGACCACCGGCTGGCCCAGGGCCTTGGTCAGTTCCGTGGCCATCACACGCGCGATCGTGTCGACGTTGGCCCCTGCGGCAAAGCCGTGGAACAACTTCACTGGCCGGCTCGGATAGGACTGCGCCCAGGCGGGTTGAACAGCCATTGCGGCGAACAACAGGGTTGCACCGATGAGGGCTCGACGCCTTACATTGCGTACCGCCATGCTGCATTCTCCTTTGTAGTGGTACCTGCGCTCTTGGGCTAACGTGCAATTGACGAGAGGTATTTTCGGCACCGGAACTGGCGCGATTGTAACCGCGTTGCTGCGCAATCGACCGGCAAACAAACGACCGGCATCGCATCACCTGCCTGCGCCCAATGTGCCACACTATCGTCCCAATGACCGGGCCATCGGGCGCAAGCCCGCACCGGGCAATGGCAGAGGCGGAGATTGGGCGCACCGGATCAACCGGCGTTGCTGATCTGCAATCAATAGAGGAGGCACCAATGGCGATGAAACGAATGGTGGTCGAGATCGGCATGGGGACCGATATACGCGGCACGGACTACACCAAGGCTGCGGTGCGCGCATTGCGCGATGCGCTTTGGCACAATTCGCTCAA
>CANKAJ010000228.1 GCA_947479645.1 Betaproteobacteria bacterium
ACGCGACGAGGTGCGCGAGGACCACGTGCGGCGTGACGGGTTTGATCATGTAGTCGTCGGCGCCACAGTCCATCCCCTGCACATGATCGATATCGTCATCGCGCGAGGTGAACATGATGATCGGACCGAGGTAGCCTGAGCGCACTTCGCGGCACACGTCCAAACCGTCCTTGCCCGGCAGGTTGCAATCGAGCACCACGGCATCGGGCTGCATGGCGAGGATGCGTTTCACGGCACGATCGCCGTGAGTCTCCACTTCAACGAGGAAACCTCGCTTTGTCAGGAATTTGAGCAGCGTGCCAGCGGCGACTTCGTCATCTTCGACAACCAATACCGACTTTTGCTCTGATTGACTCATGGGAACCTCACCATAATCATCGATTGCCCAATTGCGCGATCGTGCTGTCGGATGACATTAGGGAAGTACTGAACAAGCGGTCGATGCCCCCTTGTATATCCGCTAAGTTAAGAACTGGGAATACCAAGGCAAGGTCAGTCTGCGTACTGATCAGCTTGCTTAATGATCGGGCCCCATTTATCAACTTCGGCCTTCAGGAAATCACGCAGCACTTCCGGGGTCTGGCGATTGGCGGCAACCGGCTCAGTCCCGAGTTTCGCCAGGGTGTCCTTGAGGTCCTGATCCTTCAGGGCCTCACGCACTGCTTTCAGCAAGGTGTCCTGAATAGGTCGCGGCGTGTTTTTCGGCGCATACACCGCGTGCCAGACCGCCACCTCGAAATCCTTGAGCCCCTGCTCATCCAGCGTCGGAATATTGGGCAGCGATGCAACACGTGTCTTGGTGGTTACACCGTAGACCTTGACCTTACCGTTCTGTATCTGGCCGGTCGTGTTAGTGGTCTGATCACACATGAAATCAACCTGACCGCCCAACAGCGAAGTCATGGCGGGCGCAGTCCCGGTATAGGGCACAGTCAGGACTTCTGTTTGCAGCGTACTGGTCAGCAGCAATCCGCACAATTGGGATGCCGCGCCCAGGCCGGCATGCGCCATCGAGAGTTTGTCCTTGTTGGACTTCAAGTAAGTCACGAATTCCTTGAAGTTGACGGGCGGAAAGTTTTGTCTTGCAATCAGCGTCATCGGCACATCAGCGATCAAGCTGATGTAGGCCAGGTCAGTGAGCGGGTTGTACTCCATCTTGCGATACAAGGCCGGACTGGTCGACATGCCAATGTGGTGCACCAGCACTGTGTAGCCGTCAGGTGCTGCTTTTACAGTACGCAACACTCCGATATTGCCACCTGCGCCACCGACATTTTCAACCATTATGGTCTGTTTGAGCTGCTTGCCCATGGCCAGTGCAAGCGTGCGCGCGAGCACATCTGTGGGCCCACCGGCGGCAAACGGCACAATCATCACCACGGGCTTGTTCGGGTAGGTCTGGCCAAACGCATTGGCTGCAATACACAGTAAGGAGGCAAGGCTCAACCGCAGAACTAGCTTCATGACGTATGGGGGGCTTCAGTGCCTGCGCAGGGTAGGCACCAAGATGAGGGCGTAGTCAACGGTAGCACCCAATTGCCGCAGTCCACGCTGGTCAATACCGTCATTAGAAACATCTAGCGCTCCCTCGCTGGTTCTTATTATGCATTCCGATACCTCGACCATTTGTGCAGGTGAGCAAGCTCTGTCACCAATATCAAGTAACGGCATCATAAATAATCGTAGTCTGTTGCATGGGAATTGTCTGTTAAGAATTATTAAGAATAAATATCGGGTAGCTGTATTCATCCTTCGTTCCAGCGAAAGTAAAAATCCAACTCTTTGATGACATGGGCTCCCTCTTTCGCCGAAACGACTGGACCCAATAGCGGCACTCATTGCCACTAACAGTGACAACAACCCCACCCTGCCCTGCCTTGCCATATCAAACGCTCAAGCTGCCATGCGATGATAAAAGCGCAGCAATCCGCCAGGCCGGTCGTGACACTCGATGGCAGAATCCAGGCGCGACTTCACTTTCTGCGGTAATAGCAGCACGTTGCTCTTGCACTGATGATTGCGCTCCTCGGCAAGGTCACCGATTTTCCCTTTGCCCATAAACAAATTCCGGCTCTCGTCCATGCTCTTCGGCCTGCTATCCTTCAACTGCCAAAAGGCAGCCTAATCATTTCTGCCACCCGCTAACCTTCAACTGCCAACGGGACACCGCCTTTTCACTGCCTGGACTTTGGGAAAAACCAAGGGCGGCCGAGGGGGATTGTTTTCTGGCAGTGTCTCGCCAGTGCCTCACAAATGAAAAAGGCCACTTCGAAAAGTGACCTAATTCATTGATTCTATTGGCTCCCCGACGAGGGTTCGAACCTCGGACCTGCGGATTAACAGTCCGTCGCTCTACCGGCTGAGCTATCGGGGAATTGGGCCTAGTAAATCACGACCGAATTAGACGCAGATTAGTTGTGCAATTGCAGAACCAACAGACCTGCGAAGAGGGACGTATTGTAATAGCTACTCGTTGTGCGGTCAAACTACAGTGGCCCAAGTTAACCGTTTGCAATAGACACTGTATTCAGGGCAAGTGCAAAATCGCAGATATCGTTAATAATATTATCATTTTGAACAAATCGTATAATACTATAGATACAAAAACGAATTATTATACTCAAATTAGTCACTCCGAAGTGATCAACACCGATGTATAAGGCGACACGCGATCAAACAACTCAATGATGTCGGTGTTTCGCATGCGAATGCAGCCGATCGATCCCGGTATTCCCATTGTGGCGGTGTCTGGGGAGCCGTGGATGTAGATATAGCGACGCATGGTATCAACTGAACCCAGGCGATTGAAGCCGGGTTCGCATCCCGACAACCACAACAGACGGGTCAGCATCCAGTCTCGCTCCGGATGCTTCGATCCCAATTCCGGGGTCCAAACCTCCCCGGTTGGTCGCCTGCCAACGAATACCATATTGACTGGACAATCTTCTCCAATCTTTGCGCGGATGATGTGCCGGCCGCGCGGTGTGCAGTTGCTCCCGTTGAGTTCGCCCGCACCTTTCCTGGCGGTGGATACAAGGTAGCGATTCAGTTCTACTCCCCCTTCGTCAAGAAGCAGGAGTGACTGTTGTGCAATTGAAATTTCGATACTAAGCACTTTACGGCCTCGCCCCCTGCCTACGCGCACGGAAGAACGCAGATAAAGCGGCGCCGCATTCCGCCGCGAGGACTCCACCTCGTACTTCTGTATGGTGGTTCAGCCGGACTTCCGAAAACAGATCAACCACGCTGCCGCACGCCCCAGTCTTGGGATCGGGCGCTCCAAAGACCAGATTGGCGATTCGCGCGTGCATGATGGCGCCGGCACACATGACACAAGGCTCCAAAGTGGCGTACAGGGTGCATTCGTTCAGTCGGTAATTGCCAAGCGCCTGACTCGCTTCTCGCAAAGCCTGGATTTCCGCATGAGCACTGGGATCACAACTGGCAATTGGCGCGTTGCGCCCTCGACCGACAATGATCCCCTGCCTGACCACAATGGCACCGACAGGGACCTCCCCTGCCAGTGCGGCCTCGTCGGCCAGGCGCAGGGCCTCCTGCATCATGGCTGAGTCAGCATGCAAAACGCCTGACTCCGACAGTTCTGGATCCACTGTACTTCCTTATTGGAAAACCACGTCCTTACTGCACAGAGCGGACTGATTCGTCGTACAGATCTGGTTTAAATCCCACCACCAGCCGTTTCTCAAGGTCCAGTACCGGTCGTTTGATTACCGAGGGGTAGGCTAGCATCAATGCCATGGCTTTGTGTGCATCCAGCCCTTGTTTGTCCGTATCGGGCAACTTGCGGAAAGTGGTACCTGCCCGATTCAACAGAACTTCCCAGCCGAGTTCCGTGCACCAGCGCTGAAGCTGATTGTGATCAACGCCGGCAGTCTTGTAATCATGAAATCGATATTCCACTTTGTGGGCATCCAGCCACGCCCTGGCTTTTTTCATGGTGTCGCAATTCTTGATGCCGTAAATTGTGATCATAAAAACCAAACTCCGCTTGGTATTTGAATTCAGGAATATTATAGGAGGCCAGCATTGGCATTTATTTCTGATCGCAGAAGTGCCGGAAATTTATCCGGTGCCGGACTTTCTGGGCCAGCTGATGTAGCAACCAAGCACCATCATCACCGCATTCAGCCAGAACATCGGCGAAAGGCCCATGGCCGTCGCAATGCCGCCAAATACGATTGGACTCACCATATTGGTGAGGTGATTCGTGGTGATTTTCAGGCCGATGGCTTCACCCGATCTGCCCGGGGGCGAGAACTGGAAGATCAGCATCGTCACCACCGGCTGACCAGCCCCCATGCCCAAGCCGAATGTGAATGCGAGCACGCCAAGCACAACAGGGTTCTGGAACATGGGCATGAGCATGAGTGCAAGGGCACCGGAACAAAAAGACAGCGCCAATACCTTGCCTTCTTTCAGCCGGGCAATCATTTTCGGGAGCACCGCCCGAATGGCAAAGGATGCGGTGGCATTCATGGCGACAATGACCCCGATCACCGATGCAGACAAGCCGATGGAGTGCCCGTAAACCGGCATGTATGCGGAAAAAAGATTAAGCCCAGAACTGAGAAAGCTTGCAGTAATGACCGTTTTGCGTATGCCGGGATCTCGAAATAACGCCAGTGTGCTGCCTTCGGATACGAGCCTTGCTTCACTATTGGCGCGCCGCACGGCCCCCTTCTCCAGCGTGTTCCAACGGGTTGCCAGCATGATCAGCGGCAAAAAGGCGAGCAATGCCAGGCACAAGCAGGACAACGTGTGTCCTACGTGATCTATCGAAAAACCACCGATCAATGGACCCAGCAGAGCGCCGGCAGAATTGGTCAGGGAATAGTTGCTGAAGTTGCGCGCGCGGTTCTCGGCATTGCTCAGCAGTCCGGTGAGATTTTGTGTCGTCACGTTGTAGCAAACCAGCGACAAACCGCAGAGCGCTCCAGCCATCAGCACTGAAACCAGCGAAGGGACAAAGTAAGGCAACAACAACCCCAATCCTGCACCAGTTGAACCGGTTACCAGCAGCCAGCGAGCGCCGAAACGGTCTGCCAGACGCCCCACCGGGATAGCCAGCGTCGCAGCAGCGATGGAAAACAGTGCGGTCAGAACGCCCACGATCAGGGGCGGCGCACCCATTTCCAACGCAAACAAGGCAAGTACGATCTTGTTGGCGAACAGTCCGGTGCACTGAATGACATTCAGGATGAATATGAAATTGATGCTACTCATGGATGGTCAGGATTCGTTGATCCAGTTCTGGACTGTGGCGATTGTCAAGCAATTGGACTGGAGTAATCTCCCGTTTCATCGAGAGTCAGATTAGATTACTCCCACTCAATCATTAACGGCACTTCTAAAACGTTGTCACGTATACCATTTTTTTCAGTGAGTAGCATTTCTACCGTTAAATCTACCGTCATTTGCATCTGATACCCAAAATTAGCATTCAGCATCTATCGGCACGTATCGCAGACTATCGACAGCCTGTTGCATGCCCCCCCCCTTCAGAATCGGTCGAAATCTTTCGGCACCTATCGCTGGTAACGTTTTTCTCGTCCAGTGATCGTTCAGTATCTATCGCTACCTATCGGTGGCGATTCCATTCCCACCGCAAATGTTCGCAGGTGAGCCATTCTCCAAATACATTATTGCCTACGCACCCGCATCTGAAATCAGTAGCGGCCATGAGCACGCGCGCCTCTACTAATCCCGTGACGCCAGAAGTCCCGGAAATCTCTTTACGCGCAATTCTTCGAGCACCGATTCCGCGAGCTTCCAACCCTCTCCGCCCATCTTGGCAATCAGCTCGATCCAGACCCGCTCGAATGCATGGATCGCATCCACCTCTCCAAAACGAATACCCGCCGGCAGCAGCGGCGTGATGTCCTCGGTCAGGCTCCGGGTAAGTTTTTCTAGCATGCGCTGCTCGGCCATCGCACGGGTGATCGGTTTGCCTTCCAGTGCCAGATAGTGGTCAAAGCACGCAATGATCTTTTCGGGGGCCAGCGCGAGTTGCACCAATCCCTGATGCAAGTCGAACAGGTCGCGGCTCGCACGCCGCTGCAGCAATGCGCGCAGTTTCGTGCCGAACAGCTCCTCAGGTTCGAAAGACGCTATCTCGGTCTTTCCTCGGTACCAGTCATTTTCGAATGCAAAGGGATACCGCTTGATGCCGAGCAGGTTTGTGTGCTCCCGTGTGTTGATCTCGACCTTGAGCTTGAGCGTTGCCTGGGAATCGACCTCGGGTGTGAACTTGAACACCAGATGCATCGAGTGACCTGCCTGCTCTCGCTGACATCTTCCAAGCCA
>CANKAJ010000229.1 GCA_947479645.1 Betaproteobacteria bacterium
CGAGAAGCAGAACGGGCACAGCGTGCGCGGATAGTGGTGGTACTGCTTGCAGTCATTGCAGTACTTCACCATCAGCTTGCCCTTGGTCGCCGCTTCAAAATACGATGCGTCCCCTTCATTCAACAGCGGAGCCGCAATCTTTCTGTCCTGATACGGTGTGCCCATTCTTAACCCCTTTCCATGATTATGGTGGCGCTACCATGACGCGTTCCAAGCGAACCACCAGTACCATGCGCAAGCGCAATATCGCAATTCTTCACCTGTACCTTCGGATGCGCCTCGCCACGCAACTGGCGTACCGCTTCAATGATCTTGGTGATGCCGCCACGATTCACCGGGTGGTTGTTGCACATGCCGCCGCCGTCGGTATTGAAGGGCAGCTTGCCCACGCCGGAGATCAGGTTGCCATCGGAGACGAACTTGCCGCCTTCACCCTTCTTGCAGAATCCCAGGTCTTCGATCGTCTCGACCACGGTAATGGTAAAGCTGTCATAGATCGATGCGTACTTGATGTCGGTTGGCTTGACGCCAGCTTCGGCAAACGCAGCCGGGCCGGAGCGTACCGCACCGGTATAAGTCAAATCGACATTGCCACCCATCTGGCCTTTGGGCGACTCGCCATGGCCCATCAGTTTCACCAGCGGCTTTTTCAGGCTCTTGGCAATTTCCGGTGCAACAATGATCACGGCGCCACCACTGTCCGTGACTACGCAGCAGTCCATGCGGTGCAGGGGACTCGCAATCATGGGCGAGTTGAGAACATCTTCAACTGTGACCACCTTCTTCAGGAACGCATTGGGATTGTGCTGAGCATGATGTGATGCCGATACCTTGACCCAGGCCAGTTGTTCGCTGGTCGTCCCATATTGGTGCATATGGCGCGCGGCAGCCATGGCATACAGGTTCACCGTCACCGGGCCGTAGGGATTCTCAAAAGCAACGTCGGGACCGCCACGATCGCGAACGGCCGTGCCACGACGACCAAATCCGGCGCACGTAATCAGCGCAACCTTGCATTTTCCCTCTGCAATCGCAGCCGCGGCATGGCCTACTTGGTAAACATACGACGATCCACCCGTGTTGGTTGAATCCAGGTGCCGAACAGTCAGCCCCATGTAATCGGTCATCGTGAGGGAGCCGAGTCCGGGTGCATCACCCGAGCAATAATAAGCGTCCACATCGTGAATGGTCAGACCCGCGTCCTCAAGAGCGCCCTTGGCGCACTCGGCATGGAGCTGTGCCACTGACTTGTCTGTGATCTTGCGCAGAGGATGTTCGTATATCCCTGCGATATAGGCTTTGCCTTTTATACTCATGTTGCGATGCCCCCCTTAGTGATCTGGCGCCAAGTCCGGCGGATGCGATCGCCCCGCAGCCGGTGCCAAGTTTTCATTTTAGCATTTCTCCCCAACTGCGGAGTTGCCCAAGCTGAACGCACAGTTCTGAATCGGAAATACAGTACCACCCAAGTGCCTGGCCGCCGCCAGGCACAATCATCGGAACCCTGGCACGATTGACTGCGCCCTCAAGCCCATAGATACTCTGCGTTTCCGGTCCTGCGATTGATCATCTTATCCTTGCCGGAAGCCAGAACCCTTATTTTCAATCCGAGGCACCGCATTCATGACTCAATATATCGACCTACTGAAAATCGCCCAGGAAGAGCAGAATGGCGACCTGTTCAAGCTGCTTGACGGCACCTACAAGCGTTCCAAGACTCAACCGCAAGGCTTTTCAGATGCAATCATCTGGGAAGGCGGCAATCAGACCGGTGATGTAAAGCCGGTTGCACATGCCTTTACCGACATGTTTGCCCTCAATGGCACATTGATGGCGCTCGACGTGCTGGGCCTGCCATTCCTCGGCGTTCCCATGATGGCGCAATTCCGCCACGACACCAAGCTGAAGTCGCTCGAATGGTTCGGCAAAATGGACAACATTTGCCTCAAATGGTCCACCGCCGGTGACTTCATGGTCAACGAAGGCGGCAAAAAAGTCGTCGTCGCCGGCAAGTCTGCCAACGCGCCGCTGCGCACCGCGGCCGGCGTGTATTGCAATGTCCGCCCCTACGGGAACATCACCAGCATTCGTTTCATGCCTGGTCTGCCCTATTCGCAGGACAACAAGAAATTCGTCGTCGACAAGGCGACCGGCAACATCCATTCGGAGATGAACACACCCGGCGTGCGCATGGCCTATGCGGCACGCCTGTTCCTGAAAATGGTGCACGAGACCGGCCAGATTGGACGCGTCGCCACCAAACCGACGCAGGCCAAGGAAGATGCGGTCAACGCCGGTATCTTTCGCTGGCTGTTGCAGGGCACCAAATTCAAGCTCAAGCGCAAGTATTCGGTGGATGCCTATGAAGAACACAAGGAAAACGTCGACGCGATCACCGCACTGCTGCCGAAAGACTTCAAGGCCGGCATGGAAAACTGGGGTGGCGACGTCTACGAACACATATCCGACACCAACTTCGGTCTGCTGCTGCACGACATGATCAACCAGCGTGACTGCATCGTCTACGCGACTGACCTTGATGGTGACCGCCTGACCGACCTGATGGCCGACGCACCGGATGTGCTGCGCGCGTGGGGCCAACTGGTGCTTGACCACGTCAAGGCCGGCAAGGACATGCAGCAGGTCTGGAAAGACATGGGCTTCACCATGACCAACGGCAAGGACATGACCAGTGTCATGTACCGCATGGTAGGCGCTCCGATCTATGAACAGACCCTCGGCTCGGCTGACGCGATGCTGCTGCGACTGCTTGACGGCGACGAAACGGTCGGCGGAGAAAAGCAGCCCTATGACCCTCGCATCCACTTTGTGTTGATCAATGAGGCATACAAGGCGGCCAATCCAGGCAACACGAAACTGGCAGCCTGGCTGGATGCGCAATTGGCAACCTTCGACAAGATCTTTGGTGGCAAGCGCCCGCGTTACATCGATGGCTACCGCCAACTGAAGGATGCAATCAAACCCTGGGGAAACTGACCCACCGGGTTATTCTTCCGGCTTGAATATCGGCCCGCATCGCTTCGGCGATCCGGGCCGATTTTTTTGAACATACCGGTACGCAATTCTGCTGTCGCAACAGTCAAATCCAGGGGAGAGCAGTCATGCTGTACTTCAGTGTCTTGACGCGAACCGTGTTATCACTATTTGCCATGATCCCTGACGCAAGTATTGCCCAGGGATTAGCCGAGAATTACCCGGCAAGGCCTGTGCAGGTCGTAGTGCCATTTCCTCCCGGCGGTGTCACTGATGTCGAGGCACGCCTTTACACGCAGAAACTCACCGAAAATCTGGGGCGAGCCTTTGTACTCGATTACAAGGCCGGAGCCGGACAAACCATTGGCACGGGATTCGTCGCGAAGGCGGCGCCTGACGGTTACACCTTGTTGGTGATTACATCCGGATTTACCGTCAATCCGGCGTTCTACAAGAGCCTACCCTATGACCCGGCCAGGGACTTTGCTCCCGTTTCCCTGATGACCAAGAGGCCCACTCTGCTGGTGGTGCACCCGTCGCTACCGGCAAAATCGGTTAATGAGTACCTGGTTTATGCCAAAGCCAACCCGGGCAAAATAAACTGGGCCACCAATGGCGCCGGCGGCGTCACCCATCTCACCGGGGCCTGGCTGCACAATGCCACCCACACCCAGGTTACGTTTGTCCACTACAAGGGATCTGCTTCCCTGCAACTCGACCTGAATGCAGGGCGCACTCAGGTAACCACCACGACATTTCTCACCGCATTGCCGCTGATCAAGTCAGGGAAATTGCGCGCCCTCGCCATTGCCAGCATGGATCGATCGGCGCTCTTACCTGATCTCCAGACCATTGCAGAGCAAGCCGTCCCTGGCTACGACTATTCCAGCTGGTTGGGAATCATTGCGCCGGCGGGAATTCCCCCAGCGATCCTTGCGAAACTGAGTTCGGAGCTGTCCAAGGTTGCCAAGACGGCGGAAATTGCCCAGAAACTGGCGGACGAAGGCACCGTGATGGTCGGTAGCACGCCAGAACAGTTTCGTCGCCATATCATCAACGAAATCAATCGCTGGCAAAAACTGGTGGAAGAAACCGGAATCAAACTGGAGGAATGATGCGCACGGCCATTAATTTCAATGGCCGCTTACGCAGGGGAATGAGGGGAGTTTCCCCTCATTTTGGAATGCGCTCTTACTTTCCCTGGAACACACCCGGACGTTTTTCCTTGAAGGACGCAATGGCTTCCTTGGAATCCTCAGTCTGCTGAACAATGGCCATGTGCGATGAAATCAACTCCAGGCTTGTACGCAGGTCACAATCCATTGACTGATAGATGGTGCGCTTGATCAGGCTACAGGCAATGGGCGGGCTGGCAACGATGCGGCGCGCCAATGCATAAGTCTCTTCCATGAGTTTGTCATCGTCGACAACGCGATTGGCCAGCCCGATGCGAACCGCTTCATCGGCAGTCACAAAATCACCGGTAAAGAACAGTTCCAGCGCCTTGGCAAGACCAACCACCCGCGGCAGGAAATAGCAGCCGCCCGCGCCCGGCACCAGGCCCACGCGAAGATAGGCTTCCGAAAAACGCGCCGAACGCCCGACGATGCGCATGTCGCACATCAGCGCCATGTCCATGCCGGCACCGACGGCGGCACCGTTCACTGCCGCAATATAGGGCTTCTCCAGCTGCTGTACCGCCCTTGCAATGCTCTGCGGTCCGTTCCTCAGGCTTTGCTTGCGCTCGATTGCGGTACGCGGCGAATCATCCGAATGTGCCTCACTGGCCCGCTTGCTCATATCGCCGCCGGCGCAAAACCCCTTGCCTGCACCGGTCAGAACAACAACACGAACATTCGCATCTTCTTGCGCCTCAACCAGGCATTCCCTCCAGCGCTTCAGCATCGACGGAGTAAAGGTGTTCAGCTTCTCCGGACGGTTCAGCATGATGGTTGCAATATGGTCTTTGACGCTGTACTCGATTTCGCTCATGGTTTCTCCTTTTGGTATAGCTGATAAAAACGGCAAATACAGATTGTTCGACGCTGACTCTTCGACTGTAACTCTTCGACTTTGACTCGATCGATTCCCGTAAGCCCCTGCTGCGATTCAGAGCTCCACGGTACTGAGGCTCTGGCCTTTGTGGCCTTTCAAGAATTGCATCACATTGTAGTTGAAGATTTCCGGTCGTTCCCAGGCAATGGAATGCCCCGCATCAAAAACAGTCGCCCATTCGGCATTGGGCAGGTGCATTCCCCACTGTTTCATCAATGCTGGCGGTGCGAGCAGATCAGCGCCAGCAGCCATAATCAGCGTCCGCACCGGAATCTGCGCGATCTTGGTGTAGGTATTGGGGGAGCGAAGTGGTTGCGACGGCGCGCCGGGTTGCTGAGCATGCTCCTCGATCTCAAGCCATTCCTGAGTGCCTTTGGGATTACTCCCCAGATAGGAAGGCCCAATCTCCCGGAACTGCGCAGGCAACGCCCTGAATCCCGGACTGAGGATTCTGGCCCTGAACTCCACCTCCTCCGGATCCGCCATTGCCCCGGTACTGGCACCGACCACCAGGCTAAGTAACCTCTCCGGATGCCAGGAGGCGTAGTCCAGCGCAACAAATCCCCCGCCGGCGACGCCAACCAGATGGAATTGATCGAGCCTGAGGTGTTCCGCAAGGGCATGCAGATCATCCGCAACGGTTCCTGGCTGAGGACCCGACTCCGGATTGGCAATACTTTGCCCCCAACCGCGACGGTCAAATGCGATCACGCGATAACCCGCCTGTGAAAATACCTTGCTTTGATATTCCCAGTTCGCGCTCGTCCCCGTGTTCGCGTGCAGGAAGACAATGACCGGCCCGGTACCGGCCGTGTCGGTAAACCACAGACGTACACCGGGAAGTTCAGCATGCATATTCCACTCCTCCATACCGGATTGCACTATTGCAATTCGGCCGAACTGCAGTGCACCCTATCAGCGCAACAAGTCTGCAATCATGCTGATGTCCTTTACCTGCTCCAGATTTCGCAGCAGTTCAAAAGCCTGATCGGCGGCCGTTTCCGCAATCTGTCCCGACTGGCGCGCACAATCCCTGAACTTGGCGTGCAGGTCTTCCCACGACAAGTCCCGCCCTGGCGCGCCAGGCGGTGATGCCACACGGCACGTCTCCCGCCGACCATCGCGCAAACGCGCTTCGACTTCGACAAAACCACGGCTGCCGGAACTGCG
>CANKAJ010000230.1 GCA_947479645.1 Betaproteobacteria bacterium
CGAAATGACACCGACGCGAGTGCTACAGGAGATAAGGAAGATGAGATTCGAAGAGGCCTATGAAGGGTGGCATGCAGGCGCGCTGACACAGGCCGAAGCGGCGCAGATATTGGGGATGTGCGACCGGAGATCCATATCGACAAAATAATTCAGGCTGGGCTCTTTATCGAGAGATGACACATTGCAAGTGATGTGAGCGAGCCCCGGGAAGTCAATGCCTAAACTGCACTTTGAGTCGCGCGTTAATGGCTCGCCAGCGCAGAGGTATTTTCCTTACTCCTCCAGCTTAATCCCCGTCCGCTTCACCACCCCATCCCATCGCGCGTACTCGGCCACAAACAATTTCTTCAATTCCTCCGGCGCATATGGCGGAGCGACGATCGAGCCGTCAGCCGACAGCTTTTGCTTCAGCTCGGAGGCGCGCAGCGCTTCGATGGCCTCGCGGTTGAGCACGGCGATGATGTTTGCCGGTGTCTGCGCCGGTGCGTAAAGCATGTAGGTATTGGATACGTCGTAGCCGGGAATGCCGGCCTCCGACAATGTGGGCACGTCGGGGTGCTCGGCATGGCGCTGCGGGCTGGAGGTGACCAGCACCTTCGCCTTGCCGGCGCGCACCGGGCCCATGCCCGACACCGCGGTGAGCGCAACATCCAGTCGGCCGCCGGCAAAATCGATATTGGCCTGCGCGCCCCCCTTGTAGGGCACATGCACCATGTCGATGCCATAGCCCAGCTCGATCAGCTTCAGGCCCAGATGGATGGGCGAGCCCACGCCATTGGAGCCGTAGTTGAGCATGCCCGGCCGTGCTTTGGCATAAGCCACAAATTCGCGAATGTTCTGCACCGGCATGGCCGCCTGCACGATCAGGAAGTAATACGCCGAATTCATGCGCGCCACCGGCGTGAGCGTCTGGCGCATGTCGCGCTCGAAGCGGTTGAAAACGGCATTGATGATGGTGGTGTTGCCGGTGCTGAGCAGCGTATAGCCATCGGGCGCCGACGCCGCGGCGAGGTTGATGCCGATCGCCCCGGTGCCGCCGCCCTGGTTATCCACGATCAGCGTGTGGCCGCTGCGTTCGACCATCTTCGCGATGACGGCGCGGGTCACGATGTCCAGGCCCGCGCCGGCGGCGGACGAACAAATCACGCGAATGGGTTTGAGCGGATAGCCATCGGGCAGCAGCGGCTTTTTCAGCACGGTCTGACCCTGTGCGGCAACAGTCACCGCCATGCCGCAAGCGGCCACGCAGGCGCCAAGCGCACGACGCAACACTGGCTTCAACATCGATTGCCCCTCCCATAGATAGACGACAGACATTCGCACTGCCATCATAGCCGATGCCGATGGCAGCCTCGCCGCGACTGCATGGCCCCGCGACTCATGATCCCGCGACTGCAAGTTCCTGGCGATCGCTCGCCCAACTCTTATGGGCGCAACGACTCCCGCAGCCTGGCGATGGTTTCCAGATGCTTCTCGTGATCGCCGGCGAAGCGCAGAACGAGGTGACGGGCACCCTGCTGCACATAGCCATTCAGCCACTCCGCGGCCTCTCCCGCCGAGCCGACAAAACAGGCCTGTCGCTTCTTCGGGACATCGGAGCGCGGGCCGTAATAGGCCGACATGAATTCACTCATGCGCTGCTCTGCCCGGGCCGCATTTTCATCCACGGCAAGCGTCAGGTAGACGGCGGCCGTCAAGTCATCCGGTTTGCGCCCGGCTTCGCGCGCGATCGCCTGGACCTGACGCCACTGCACACCCCAGAGTGTCGAGTCCGGGCCGTTCGGGAACCAACCGTCAAAACTCCGGCCGGCCCGCTGCAATGCCGCTGGCGCCGAACCGCCGCCCCAGATCGGCGGGCCGCCCGGCTGGTGCGGCGTCGGCCCGATCACGCCTTGCTCGACGTGCCAGCGTCCATCCCAATCCACCGGCTTGCCGGTCCACAGCGCCTTGCACAAGCGCATGCCCTCCATCAGCGTGCCGACGCGCTTCTCGAACGGCACACCGGCCGAGCGGAATTCGGCGCGGATATTGGGAACGTCGCTGGCAATGCCCACGCCAAGAATCACCCGGCCGGCACTGACCTGATCGAGCGTGGCCACCTGGTGTGCCAGCAACACGGGGTTGCGCAACATGGGCAGCAGCACGGCGGTACCCAACTGCACGCGCCGGGTCCTTCCGGCGACGCCGGCCAGCAGCGTGATCGGCTCATGGCGCGGCCGCGCCAGCAGCGAGTCACCGGCCCAGACCGAATCGTAGCCAAGCTGTTCTGCGCGCTCGGCAAGATCCATCAGTGGTCCGGCCTCGGGGCGGCCTTCCATGACTGACTCGCGGGTTGGCAGCAGGTATCCGATACGCAGGGTCATGGCCCCCTCCTCCGTTGTTGTTTTTCGATATGGGTCACGCAGTGGTCACGCAGCAGTCACGTATTGGTCACACTCGTGACCGGCAGCCCACCGGCGATGATCATTGCACTTCGACGCCGGCCTGCTTCACGATGGCACGCCAGCGTTCGATCTCGGTGGTCACGTAGGCGGTGAGTTCGGCGGTACTCATGGGCATGGTCTCCCACATGGCGGCCTGCCGGAAAAAATCCGTTGCTTCACGCGTCTTCAGGATCGAGACGATCGAGGTATTGAGTTGTTTCACGATGTCCGGCGCGGTGCTGGCGGGCGCGAACAAGGCCTGCCACGCAAGAAACTGATAGCCCGCAAAGCCCTGCTCCGCTACCGTGGGAATATCCTCAAGCCCCGGAACGCGCCGCTGTGTCGAGACGCCCAGTGCGCGCACTTTGCCGGCGCGGATCAGGCCGATCATTGTGATCAGCGGATCGAAGGTCATGTCGACGGTGCCCGCCATGACTTCGACGACGTTCGGTGCGCTCCCTTTGTAGGGCACGTGCAGCAGGTCGATGCCGGAGGCCTGCTTCAATGTCTCGATGCCCATGCGCGCGAACGCGCTGGATGAGCCAAACGTGTATTTGCCCGGGCTCTGCCTGGCGAGCGCAACCAGTTCAGGAATATTCTTGGCCGGAAACCCGGGCGCCACCACGATCGCGCCACCGCCGATGGAAATGCCGCTGATGCCGACGAAATCCTTCAGCGGATCGTAAGGCACGCTCTTGAACATGCTGACGTTGGCCGCATGCGTGGTATTGGTGCCGTAGGCCAGCGTGTAGCCATCGGCCGCCTGGCCCAGCACAGACTGCATGGCGATAAAGCCGTTGGCGCCGGGCTTGTTGTCGATGATGACTGGCTGGCGCACAAGGTCGGACAGGCGCTGGCCGATGAAGCGCGCGCCCTGATCGGTGCTGGTGCCGGGACCAAAGGGCACGACAAAGTGTATCGGTTTCGCTGGATACGTCTGGCCGGATTGAGCCTGCAGCGCAGAAGACGTTGCCAGGCAAACCGATAACGCGGCCGCCTTCAATACTGTTGCGAAATTCAGATGTGTCATCCCCGCCTCCTGTCAGTATCCGTCGGATATTTCAATGGCCATGCCTGTCCCGACAAACAACCTTGAGAAAGCCATGGCTTTGGCATAAATTGACCTGACCGTGCCAGACAATACCTGCGAATTTTTCTGGTCCGTTTTTACTTCGCCTCTTTTCTTCGCGCTTTTTGTTTCGAGTTGATTATACGGCCATGACCATTGCGTCGGACTCACAGAAGCTGGATGAACTCCGCTGGACCATACTGGTGGTTGCGTCTCTCATGGCCGCGGCGAGCGCACATCAAGTGTATGTCGCCCTCAATGGCAGAATGATCAACGCTGCCATCGCGACACTGCTCGCCATCGGCATCGTCGGCATCATGCGAAAAGTCCGCTGGGGGCGCCGCATTGCGGTCGCCTTCCTGTGGGTATTGATCCTCGTCGGCTTTGGATCATTGAGTCCGTTCAACGCGGGCGACCTGATGGCGGAGGGCATCGAGCCCCCTTCACTGTTGACACTGGGGCTGCGGTTCGCCGGCATCTGCGCAGTCGCGCTCACCGGCCTGCACTACCTGGGCAAGCACAAGGCCATGTTCCGGCCAGTGTGGATCTGAGAATCAGCAAACGCAAAGCTGACCAGCGCTGTTTCGATTCCGTCCATGACATCCGCTGGGCGGATGCATGGGAGTGGAAGCCCGAAAGAAAAAGTAGGGGTCGATGAATACAATTACTTTGAATCGACCTGCCGATATTTTTGATTATTACGAAAGTGATATTATTTATATTGATCGACTGATGAAGCTTCCCATAGTCTTAGAGTCCGTTTCAAAATGAAGACAATCGCACATTGTCATTCCGAGCACAGCGAGGAATCTGCTGTTTAATCAAAACAAAAGCAGATTCCTCAGCCTTCGGCTTCGGAATGACAAGTCATTTTGAAATGAGTTCTTGCGTAGCCACGGCCGCTGTCGCCCGACCCTGCGTCATTGCCTGTATCATCTCCGGCCATAATCAAGAGGCCCCAACAGAATTCCCGTGAGGGTCCCTGAAGATGAGGACGAGGCGAGTATCTCCTCGTATTGTCAGACGTTCTTGAAAAGAGGGGATCATGCGTTACGGCTTCTATCTGCCCACCCGTGGCAAGACTTGTACTCCGGATGCGTTGTCCACCCTGGCGCGGCAAGCCGAGGATTGGGGATTTTCCTCTGCGGTGATCGGCGATCATGTGGTCTTTCCGGTGACGGTCAAGTCGCAGTATCCCTACACCGCCGGCGGCGTCTTTCCGCGCGGGGGCCCCACCATGGAACTGCTCTCGATCATCGCCTTTCTCGCCGGCCAGACATCCACGTTGCGACTGGCAACCAGCGTTCTGATCGTGCCACAGCGCAACCCGGTGGTCACCGCCAAGGTTCTGGCCACCGTCGATGTGCTGTCCAAGGGGCGCTTGACGGTCGGCATCGGCGTGGGCTGGTTGCGCGAGGAGTTCGAGGCGCTGGGTTCGCGCGACTTTGACCGGCGCGGCACGGTCACCGACGAGTATCTGCGGATTTTCAAGTTGCTGTGGACCGGTGAACCCGTATCGTTCTCCGGGAATCACTACAGCTTCGATGAAATCCTGTGCCAGCCCCAACCCGTGCAGAAACCCCATCCGCCGATCTGGGTGGGCGGCAGCAGCAAGCCGGCGCTGCGCCGCGCCGCGCGTTTCGGTGATGGCTGGCATCCGGTCGGCGCCAATCCCGGCGTGCCGCTTCGGCCGCCCGAGTTCTGCCAGTCCCGGGATACGCTGTTTCGCCTGGCCGAGGCCGAGGGACGCGACCCGAACGCCATCACCATTTCATACAAGGTGCCGGTATCCGACCCGGCGCTGCGGGATTATTACGTGAAAGAGGGAGAACGACAGCCGTTCGCAGGCTCTCAGGAACAGATCATCGATGACATTGCCACCTTCGCCAGGCTGGGCGTGAAGGAATTCATTTTTGATTTCCGGGGCAATGAACTCGAGGAAAGCCTCGAGAAAATGGAACAGTTTTCCAGCATCATCGGCCAGACCACCGATCTCTGAGTCAAGCGATGGCACGCCACATTCAACGAAGCAAAACCACAGACAAGGGGCATCCATGATCTACACGAAAGCCGGGCAGGACATCCTTGGCGGCCTGTGCATCAACGAACTGCCGAAGTACAACAAGAAGCACTGGGTATCGGACATCTTCGGTCCGCGCTACTCCCACGGCAAGGCCCCCGGCCCCCAGGCGCTGATGGTGGATCTGGAACCCGGCGAAGTGGTCCGTCCGCACTTTCACGGGACTACCCAGTTCCAGATCTTCCCGGCCGGGTCCGGCACCATCGGTCGCAGGAACGATCCCATCCAGTCGTTGATGGTGCAATTCAAGGATCATCACACCGCTTATGGTCCAATCACCGCGGGCCCGAACGGACTGACTTTCGTTTCCCTGCGCGTCTTCACCGGGGTGTCGGCTCCTGTCTATCTGGACGAACCCGACTATCGGGACAAGCTCAAGCCGAGCAAGCGGCGCAACTGGCTCTCGCCGCGCCTTGATTTGTCCACGGTGTCGATCCTGCGCCATCGCCAGGACCCTGCCTGGGAGCCACTCTGGGATCCGGCATCCATCGACGACGAAATGAATGCCCAACTGCTGCGCCTGGGCGCGTCACAGACTGTCGCCGGGCCCCAGCCCGGGAAGGCCGCCGGCTACTACGTCATC
>CANKAJ010000231.1 GCA_947479645.1 Betaproteobacteria bacterium
GCTTCGGCTTCCTGCATGACATCGCGCAGGCGGGAGAGCGACTCGGTGGGCAGAGTGGCGTGATAGAGGTGGCCACCCTTCTCGTAGGCTTCCATGATCTCCAGCCACTTGCGCAGATTGGCGGCGAAACTGGTGCTCGCGGTGCTGTCGATTTTCGCGCGCGCCTGCTCACCGAGCATCACCAGCGCGCAGCAGGGCGGGCCGCTCCAACCCTTCTGCGGCGCGCTGACCAGCACATCCACGCCGGTGGCAACCATGTCGACCCAGATGGTTCCGGAGGCCACGCAATCGAGCACGAACAATCCGCCCACGGCATGCACCGCGTCGGCCACTGCGCGCACATAGGCATCCGGCAGAATGATGCCGGAGGCAGTTTCCACATGCGGCGCGAATACGACATCCGGCTTTTGCGCCTTGATGGCGGCAACCACGTTCTCCAAGGCCGGTGGGGCGAAAGGCGACTGCCTTGCATCCGATACGCGTTGCGCCTTGAGCACCGTCGCTTCCGAGGGGATCGCGCCCATCTCGAAAATCTGCGTCCAGCGGAAACTGAACCAGCCATTGCGGATCACCAGGCATTTTTTGCCGGTGGCGAACTGACGCGCGATGGCTTCCATGCCGAAGGTGCCGCTGCCGGGCACGATGATGGCGGCTTTGGCGTTGTAGGCGCGTTTGAGGATGCCGGAAATATCCCGCATCACACCCTGGAACTTCTGCGACATGTGATTGAGCGCGCGATCGGTGTAGACCACCGAGAATTCAAGCAACCCATCCGGGTCGACGTCGGGGAGTAATCCTGGCATGGTTGGCTCCGGTACAAGTAAAACAGAATGTGCAGACTAGCACGGGGAATGCCAGAGCAACAGATTGAGCGCCGTCCTGCGCATCAAGCCCGGAACAGCAACGGATACAGCGACGCGACCAACAGCGCGGCCATGCTGTAGTTGAACGCGAGCAGGTTGCGCCGCACCTGCAACACGTGGCGCAACCCCGAGCCGAACAGGGTCCACACGCTTACACTGGGCAGATTGATCGCAGCAAAGATCACCGCCACCGTGACGATGGCGATCAGCCCGCTGGAGGCGGGCACATAGGTGCTGAATGCGCCCACCGCAATCACCATCACGAGCAATCCCGAACTGATGCCGAGCATGTGCGGCACCGTCGATCTGAATCCGAAGTTCACACCCGATGCCAGCCGCATGATGTGGTTCGGGCCGGGCGTGATGGAGGTCACCAGCGCAAACAGCGAGAAGGCGATCAGGGTGTCATGCGGCATGAAGGGCAGACCGCGTGCTTTGCGTTGGCGCGCGCGCGCCCGGCTTTGGCGTCATCGCATTCACGGCACTCACAATGCCGAATTGCTAAGCGACGGGAGACTGTGCGCTACGCGCTCCACCACGCGCCGAGTCGCGACCCAGCTCCCGTCCGGTGCGCTGTTATGCAGAATATTAATGATCATATTTCAATCAATAACAATTATGAAAAAACAACTACTTTTCAGGATTGATCATAATATTTTTAATGAAATCGACCTGCCGTACTACTCAAACTGCATGTTCAGGGAACGGATCAGTTTCGACCAGGTCTCGGTTTCATTGGCGAGCAGCCGGCCGTAATCTTCCGGTGTGCCGGGGATGGTGTACTGGTTCTGCTTGGCAAAGTGCACTGTTGACTCGGCGTCGTTGCCCACGGCATTGAAGGCGCCGTTCAACACCTCCACGACATTGCGCGGGGTGGCGATCGGCGCGCCGATGCCCGACCAGCTCGGGAAATCGAATCCGGACAGACCGGCCTCTACCGTGCCCGGCACGCCCTGAAAACTGCGCGCGGTGGTGAGCGCGATCAGGCGCACCTTACCGGCGTCGGCCTGTCCGCGAATGATAGCAAGCGTGTCCATGCCGATCTGCACCTGCCCGGCCACCACGGCGGCGAGGCTTTCATTGGAGCCCTTGAAGGGCACCTGTTCAACCTTGATGCCGGTGCGCTGATTGAAGAACTCGAAGATCAGGTTCTGCAGGCTGCCGATGCCGGTGGAGGTGTAGTTGAGCTGACCGGGGCGCGCCTTGGCATAGGTAATCCATTCGGCCAGGTTCTTTACCGGCAGCGACGGATGGACGTAGAAGGCGAGCGGCCCGGCCACCACGCCGGCCACCGGCCGCACGTCGCGGCGCACGTCGAAGGGCGGGTTCACGCGCGCCGAGGCAATGGTGGTGCCCGCTGTCATTAGCATGATGGTGTAGCCATCGGGGGCGGCATCAATCAACTGCCGCATGGCGATCTGCGCCGCGGCGCCGGGCCGGTTCTCCACCAGCACGGTCTGACCCAGGCGCTTGCTGACACGCTCGGCGTAGTAGCGGCCGGTCAGGTCGACGTTACCGCCGGCGGCAAAGCCGATCAGCATGCGCACGGGTTTGGCGGGATAGGTCTGGGCGGAGGCGGCGGTGGCAAGCGCCAGCGCGGCAGTCAAGGCAAGCAGTTTCAAACGGCTGATCGTGCGTGTGGGTGTCAACATGGGTTCTCCGCTACGTGGTCAGGGGTGGTCAGAAAATTGATCGCTTCTCGGTCCGGTGATTCAGTTGCGCGGGGAGCAAGAGTGGGTTTGAACTTCCTATACACGCCCAGTGACGAAACAGATCGCATTGCCTGGGGACTGGGAGGCACGGCCGGCACCGGACACCGCCGGCCAGCGATAAAACAAGAGTGCCCCGCGAGCGGGGCACTCTTCACGGCAGGGCAGGCTGGAGGTTCAGAACTCCAGCATCTCGAAATCGGCCTTCTTCGCATCGCAATCCGGGCAGCCGAAATCCTCGGGCACATCCGCCCAGCGGGTTCCCGGGGCAATGCCATGGTCCGGCATGCCGGCGGCTTCGTCGTAAATGAAGGCACACAGCACGCACTGATAGGACTTCAGTTCATCGCTGGAAGCAGGCTTCTTCGCTGGTGGAACGCCTCCGCCCGGAATCGGGAAATTGAGCACCAGCACTTCGCAGCCCTCGGGCCCGGCCTGCAGCGGGCAGGGCGGCTCGTCCTTGGCTACCCAGATCACCGAAAGGCCCTGCTTCAACTGGCCTTCGTGTTCGATGCCGCCCTTGAGCACCAGCACATACTGCCCTTCTCCGCGCGAGGGATCCGGGGCAAACGCCTTCACGCCAGGCTTGAGCACCATGGAATAGCCGGCAAGGCCCCGGTCATCCTCCAGGCCCTCGATGGCCTTGACGGCCACGCCGCTCGGGCCGGGCTGGATGCTGAAGTCCGGCATCACCGTCACCTGCCAGGGCGTGCGGTTGGGCACTTTCTCGAGCGTCTCGCGGTGCTCACGGATGAACCAGGCACGCCCGTCGTCGCGATGCGCGCGCAGGGTGAGGAACCCCAGGCCCTTCTCGCCATAGTGGATGGGCCCGTAGGGCGTATAGGCCCGGTTGAAGTGCACGCCGCCGAACTTGAGCGCATGCCCGCCCAGGATTCCGTCGCCAACATAGACCACCTGGAACTGGTCGACCTGGTGGAAGTGCGTATCCAGCACGCGCCCGGCCGAGCCTTCAGCCAGAAATGCCACCGGCGAATCCTCGGCGCGGACCGCGGGCGCCTTGAGGAAATCCGTGCGCCAGGCGAAATGGCCGCCTGCAACATCCGACTGCACGCGGGGCTGGGGAATATCCTGATAAGACCTGACCAATGGCATGTCTGCCTCCTGTGAAAATGACTATGTCAATCCAGTCGATTGGCTGATGAACAGCCGCCGCCGCAATGCAAAACGGGCGCGGCAGGCCCGTTCCTGTCTGGTGCGGGTAAAGGGAATCGAATCCTTGTCCAAAGCTTGGGAAGCATTCGTTCTGCCATTGAATTACACCCGCAAGTTGCCGAGGATTATAGTGGCTTTTTCGATCGTTCGAACACCCTCTGGATTCAATCCGGCAGGTCCACGAGCCACACGGTTCAGGCGATCGGCCCCCATGCCTGCTGTGAACAAAGACCGTCTGCTTCACGCCGATGACATGGCTCGCATGACACGCGATGCAATTGCCGAACAGCTCGCTGACTCGCCATAACACCTGTTCGCGCTTGCCCTTGTCCGCTGCAGCCGCCAGCGCGATCGCACCGGCAGCCACCTGAATCCGGAAGTTTCTGTCTATGAATTCTCCATCGAAAAGGCAAAGGCCGGTTTCAGCTACTCGTCCAGCTTGAGCCCCATCTCCTTGATGAGCCTCGCGCCGGTGTCCAGCACATGATTGACGGTCTCGCCGAACTGCTCCGGCGTGCGTGGCGCCGGGTCGGCGCCGTCGTCGGCGAACATTTTCAGCACCTCCGGCGTGGCCGCCGTCTGGTTGATGGCGGCATTGAGCGCGAGGATGTTCTGGCGCGGGCTGCCGAAGGTGGTGAAGATGCCGAACCAGCTTACCCAGTCGATGTCCACGCCCTGCTCGGCCATGGTGGGCAGATCAGGCAGGCCGGCGCTGCGCCTGGCGCCGCTGGCCACCACCAGCCTGAGTTTGCCCGCGCGTACGAGCGGTCCGGCCGAGGTGGGGCTGGTGAACACCAGCTGGATGCGCCCGGCAATGGCATCGAGCATCCCCGGTCCGATGCCCTTGTAGGGGACATGCACCAGCTTCAGGCCGGTCTTCTGGTTGATGATCTCGCCGACCAGATGCGAGGAGGTGCCGATGCCCGGTGACGCGAAGGCGAGGCCATCCGGATTTTTCCTGCCGTAGGCGATGAGTTCCTGCATGTTGCGGATGGGCAGCGCAATGTTGGCCAGCATGACCAGCGGCTGCGAGGTGAGCTGCGCCACCGGTGCCAGCGCCTTTTTCGGATCGCCGACTTTGCCCGTGTACATGGTGGCGTTGTAGGCACTGCTGGTGGTGATGACCAGCGTATGCGCATCGGCGGGCGCCTTCTGCACGGTCTGATAGGCCAGCAATCCGGAGGCGCCGGAAATGTTCTCCACCACCACCGGCTGGCCGAAGCGCTCGTTCAGCTTGCTGGCGAACAGGCGGCCCAGCAGGTCGGCCCCGCCTCCGGGCACAACGGTGACGATCAAGCGCATGGGCCTGCTCGGAAAATTGCTTTGCGCCACGGCCGTTTGGGCAAGCAACGTGGCGGCGCAGGCCAGGGTGAAAGAGGCGAGCGGGGCAATCGAGGCAAAACACAGCTTCCTGGAACGCAAGGGTCGGAACATGGTTTTCTCCATCGAGTTGGATGAGGCAGGTTTGCGCTTGTGCTTGTACGCTTGTGCTCGTATAGGGGGGCGGCAATGGCGACTGTGGTTTTCAGCCGCCGCCATCACCAGCCATCGACGCAGGGGCGCCGCTTGCCTTCGCGCACCGGCGAAGGTGGCAGGGAGCGCAGGCCGGCAATGATCCAGCGCCGCGTCTCCGACGGATCGATCACCTCATCCACCTGGAACAGGCTGCCGGCATTGAGCGCCTTGCCCTTCTCATAGAGCTCGGCAACCATGCGCTCGTAGGCCACCAGCCGCTCTGCCGGATCCTCGATTGCCGCCAGTTCGCGACGACGCCCCAGCTTGACCTGGCCTTCCAGGCCCATGCCGCCAAACTCGCCGGTGGGCCACGCCACGGCGAACATGCCCACACCCATCGAGCCGCCGGTCATGGCCAGCTTGCCCAGGCCGTAGGACTTGCGCGTCATCACGAAGAACGTCGGGATGGAGAGGTTGGCGCCGATCAGATAGGCGCGGCAGCAATGCCGGACCAGTGCGGTTTTCTCGGCTTCCGGTCCGACCATGTTGCCCGGATTGTCGTTCAAGGACAGCAGCGGGACATCGTGCGCGTCGCACAGTTGCATGAAGCGCGCCGCCTTGTCTGCGGCATTGGCATCGATCGCGCCACCCAGATGCATCGGGTTGTTGGCGATGACCCCCAGTGGCCGGCCCTCGATGCGGATGAAGGCCGTGATCATGCCGTGGCCAAAGCCGCGGCGGATTTCCAGCATCGAGCCGTCGTCGGCCAGGGTCTCGATCACGGCGCGCATGTCGTAACCGCGCAGGCGATTCTCCGGCACGATGTGGCGCAGCTTACGCTGATCCGGACAGCTCCAGCCCTCGGTGCGCCCCTGGAAATAGGACAGGTACTGGCGTGCCACCTTCACCGCTTCAGCTTCGTCCTTCACCAGGATGTCGAC
>CANKAJ010000232.1 GCA_947479645.1 Betaproteobacteria bacterium
ATCTCGGCGCTGGTTGCGCGCCTTTCCAGAAAGTAGGCATAGCCTTTCGGAATGTGATCAAACTTCACGGCACCCAGCTTCTGCGCGGCATCCAGCGGCCAGTTCGGATTGTGCAGAAGTTCCCGGCCCAGCGCGACCAGGTCGGCGCTACCATCGCGGATGATCCGGTCCGCCTGGTCCGGATGCACGATCATGCCGACGGCCATGGTGCTGACCCCGGACTGCCGGCGAATGTGCTCGGCGTACTTCACCTGATAGCCATAGCCCGGCGCCAGGTCTGCCACCGCCCCTTCGGTCATTCCGCCGGCACTGCAATCGATGACGTCAACACCGGCGGCATGCAGGGTCCTGGCAAGCGCAGTGCTGTCATCCAGCGTCCAGCCGGCATCGTCAATCGCGGAAATGCGGATGAACAATGGCTTGCCCTGCGGCCACGCGCGCCGCACGCTGCGCACCACCTCCACCGCGAAGCGCAGCCTGTTTTCGAACGAGCCGCCATATTCGTCCGTCCGCTGATTGGCCTGATGCGACAGGAACTGATGTATGAGATAGCCATGCGCCGCATGGATCTCCAGGACTTCAAAACCGGCCTGCAGCGCGCGCCTGGCCGCACTTTCCCAATCGGCCAGGGCTTGGCCGATGTCGTCTTGCGTCATGGCGCGCGGTACCGAGAATTTGGGCCCGTGCGCCACGGCGCTGGGTCCGATGAGTTCCCAGTCCTCGCCATGATCGACCCCCGGCCATGCATCCAACGGGCCCCTGCCCTCCCACGGCACCGATCGCCGCGCCTTGCGCCCGGAATGGCTGATCTGAATTCCGGGAACGGCGCCCTGGGACTTGATGAACCGGGTGATCTTCGCGAATGGTTCGATAAAGTCATCCTTCCATAGCCCGAGGTCGCTCGGTGTCGAGCAGCCGCGCGGATCAACCTTGGTGGACTCAACGAACACCAGCCCCGCACCTCCGGCGGCAAACTTGCCGTAATGCATGAAATGGAAGTCGTTGACATGACCGCCACTGGCGCAATAGGTGAGCATGGGCGACAGCACAATGCGATTACGCAGTTCCACATCCCGAATCCTGCAGGGAGAAAACAACCCCGGGCTTTTTTCCATATGACGGCTCCAGTGACTTTATTTGACTGCATTGTAAACAAGCCTTGTTGTCTAAAAAATCAATGAATAGAATGCGATTCCATATTGAATGATTATCAGTACACTGCATGCGGTCTTACCTCATCTGAAAACGCCTGGCGAAAATCGCAACCATCCAAGGGGATCCGTCTGTGAAACTCAAATCAAGCCTCACTCTGCTGTGTCTCGTACTGGTGTCAAGCTTTGTAACGACCACTGCGGTTCGCGCCCAATCGGAGGCCGCTTACCCTTCAAAAGCGGTCCGCCTGATTATTCCCTTTCCCCCCAGCGGTTCCACGGACATCCTGGGCCGCATCGTAGCGGACTTTCTGAGCAAGGATCTGGGTCAACCCTTCATCGTCGTAAATGTGGGGGGAGCCGGGGGCACCATCGGTGCGATACAGGCGGTTCGTGCACCCGCTGATGGCCACACCCTGCTCATGGGGACACCCAGCACCATCATCAACAATCCCGTGCTGAATCCGAACATCGGCTACGATCCGCTCAAGGATCTGCAGTCGATAAGCTTCCTGTGGTCGCAGCCCGCTGTGCTGCTGGTCAACAAGGATGGCCCCTACCGGACCTTGAAGGACCTGATTGCAGAGGCCAGGCGCCGCCCCGGACAACTCAACTACGGCTCCAACGGCGCAGGCGGTTTCAATCACCTGGCCGCGGAGCTCTTCAATTCCCTTGCCAATGTGAAAATTTCTCATATCCCCTACAAGGGGGCGGCGCCGGCCATGAACGACCTGATGGGAAAGAATCTGGATATCGTGTTCGGGACCGTGGCAGGGCTGACCAGCGCCACCGACAAACTGAACGGGCTGGCCGTGGCCTCGCCAACTCGATCCCCGTTCATACCGTCCGTGCCGACCTTCGCCGAAGCCGGCCTTCCCGCCTATGTCTATACTTCCTGGGGTGGTTTTTTCGCGCCGTCAGGCATACCAGGCCGGATTGCCGAACGTCTGGGCAATTCAATTGAAAAGGGCCTGAAGGATCAGACTATCAAGGCGCGCTTCATTGCCGCGGGCGTGGATCCCGTTGCCAGCACGCCGGCTGAACTGCAAAAGCACATCGCCAACGAATACCAGCAAGTCAAGCAGATCATTGAAGTCGCCGGCATCAAGTTGCAGTAGATCAGAGCAAGTGCAAGTGCAAGTGCAAGTGCGACTGCATCTGGATCGTCTTGTACTGTTTGAATACCTATTGACCCGGCGGGAGGGGCCGCCGGTGTAGACGTTGCCCTGCGTGTGAGTGTCCGCGGCGTTGTAGACATAGGTGCGGTGCTCGCTCACCGTGCCAGGGCTCGAATAGCTCACGGTGTCGGTGACGCGGTTGGTTCAGTCGTAGGTGCGCGAACTGGTGAGGCTGTCGCCGCGGTTGATCGAGGCCAGCCGGTTGTTCTCGTCGTAGGTGTAGTTCTCGGTGACCGACGTGCCGCCCTGGTAGGAGGTGGCAGTTCTGCGGTTGCTCGCGCCGGCTTAGGCGTTGTAGACCCGGTAAGTGCCTATGCGGGGCAAGGCGATGGCAATGCGGGACAAGGGACGGGACCCCGGATTTCGGTGCGCACTGAAGTACGCTAGACTTGTCCGATGGATTTCACTTTGAGCAAACATGCCGAAGACGCTATGCATGAGCGGGGAATCGGTCCGGAATGGGTAACCGAAACAATGACCACGCCGCTGATCATGGAACCCGATCCCGATGCCTCAACGCTGATGCACGCCTTGCGACCCATCCCGGAATTCGGTTATCGTGTGTTGCGTGTAATCTTCAATCAAACCCGAAAGCCACCGCATATAGTGACAGCCTATTTTGACCGCGCTATGAAGGGCAAACTATGAAAATCGAATACGACCCGAAAGTCGACGCGCTTTATGTGCGGTTGACCGACACCAGGATTGTCGAGTCAGAGCAGGTACAGCCAGGCATCATTCTGGACTTCGACGCGGACGGAAAAGTGGTGGCAGTCGAGATACTGAACGCGAGTAAGCGAGAAGCGCCACAGGAACCATTGAAAGACGCTGCCTGACTTCTTGTCCCGTGCACAGACGATCAAATGCCTCCGCCCCCTATGGTCGCTCTGTTATTTGAATTCACTGATTCCGTGCCATCGAGTCGTAGCTGATGTCGACCCTCTGGGCGGTAGTTCCGCACCCCATCACACAGTCAAGGCTGTGCTAGCCGAGTCTGGCACCCGTACATCTCCAGCCTATAATTCAATACACATACTGGAATGGGTTCTCGCCAGACAAGACGACAGCAAGGAGAGATTTGCGTGAGCACGCCCGAACAAGGCCTGATCGAAAAAATCAGAAAACTTCCCCCGCAGCGCCTGGCTGAGGTAGAAGGTTTCGTGGACTTCCTGCGCACGCGAGAGGATGAACAGCCCCTGAATCACGCTACTGCCCGCGCAAGCGAACCGGCCTTCTCGGCCGTGTGGAACAACGACGAAGACTCGGCCTACGACCGGATGTGACGATGATGCGGTGCTCGCAATGGCATTGGCCGTGCCGGCAAGACTCGCAATCGGCAAATGACCTCGACTGCAGCGTGCTCAGGTCCACGCGCCCTTCTTCGTCAGCTTCCTGCGGATGCCCTGCAGTTCACGCTGGCGCTCCGTGCTGGATTTTGGATAGTTCAGTTTCATCGACTTGAGCGTCTCGACCACCACCTGCGAAATGATCAGGCGCGCATTTTCCTTGTCATCGGCCGGCACCACGTACCACGGTGATTCCGGTGTGCTGGTCGCGCCCAGGCAGGCTTCATACACCTGCATGTAGTCGTCCCAGTAGCCCCGCTCCTCAACATCGGCCGCGCTGAATTTCCAGTTCTTCTCCGGATCATCGATACGGTCGAGAAACCGTTTGCGCTGCTCCTCTTTGGACAGGTGCAGAAAGAATTTGACGATGCGCGTTCCATTGGCATGCAGGTGACGTTCCAGCCCCGCAATCGAGCGGTAGCGCTCCTGCCATACGGCATCCTTGCCGGGCGGGGCATCCGGCAGTTGCTGCGCCCGCAGAATCTCCGGATGCACGCGCACGATGAGCACCTCTTCGTAATAGGAACGATTGAAGATGCCGATACGGCCGCGCTCGGGGAGATTACGGGAAACACGCCACAGAAAATCATGCTCAAGTTCCTCGGGACTGGGATGCTTGAAGCTGTACACCTGGCAGCCCTGCGGATTGACGCCCGACATCACGTGCCGGATCGCACCGTCCTTGCCGGCCGCGTCCATGGCCTGAAAGATCAGCAGCAGCGCATAGCGGTTGTCGGCATACAGCACGTTCTGCAACGCGCGCATCTCCCGGCTATGTTCATCCAGCAGTGTCTTGTAATGATCCTTCGACTTGTAACCCGGCTGCGCCAGCGTGGACCAGTCTTTCAGCCGAACTGCTTTGCCTTGCCTGACCCGAAAAGCATCCACATGCTGCTTTTTCACTGACCGCCCGGCTTGACAAACTTCAGCACGAATTCGTCATTGGGTTGCGCCGGCTTGAATACGATCTTGTCGCGAGGATCGGCCGGATTGCGCAGAAAATCTGCCTCTTCAATCAGCCGAAATCCCACCGCCTCCACTTCGCGACGCAGGAAGGCCTCTTCGACGCGATGCAGCGTCCTGAATTCGGATACGCCGGTGCCGGACCGGCCGGAATGGTCGGCAATGACATAACGCCCACCCGGCTTGAGCGCCCGGAACACGGCCTGATTGATGCGCGCCCGATCCACATTTGGACCGAGGTCGTGATAAGTGAAGAAGTAAGTCACCAGATCCAGCGATCCCGCCTCGACATCGGGGGGTACCGGATTGTCATAGCTGTGCACGCGCAAGGCGGCGTTGCGCATCGCTGGCGTCTTGAGGCGATCGGCCAGACGCGTGCCGGCGTTACCCTTCGCGTCCTCGGGCGTGAGTTGTGCAAAAACGCGTCCAGTCGGGCCCACGGCACGCGCCAGCAACTCGGTGGTGTAGCCGCCGCCCGCGCCCAGATCAAGCACGCGCATGCCGGGCCGGGCATCGATGAAGGCGAGCGTCCGGTCGGCCTTGCGCCGGGCGTCGTTGCTGCGATCTGCATCGCTGCGATCGGGACTGGCCAGGATTGCGGCAATGTTTTCGGTCGACAGCCGCGGCGGCGCACTGCTGCAGGCGCCCAGGGCCAGCAACGTCATCATCAGAATTCCCGTCAGAACTGTGTTGCGCGCGGTCATGAGCATGGCGTTCCTCGTTCAAGCGTGGTCGGTGATGAATCAAAAAACATTATATGCGGCGAACGCAAGGCCACGGCAATCTATTCCTCGGCCTTGATGCCTTTGTCCTGGACGATCTTTTTCCAGCGCGCCAGTTCGCTAATCAGGCGCTTGCGAAAGACTTCCGGCGTGCTGGCGAGCGCAACGCTGCCCTGCGCCTCGAGTTGCTTGAGCACGTCGGGTGCATGCACGGCCTTGAAGAACTCGGCATGCAGCTTGTTCACAATGGCGGAGGGCGTGGCGGCCGGCGCGAATACGCCCAGCCAACTGGGATATTCAACATCGTAGCCCTGCTCTATCGCAGTCGGCATGTCCGGCAGCAGTTTCGAGCGATCCGCATTCAGCACGGCGATCGCACGCAGTTTGCCCGCCTTGATATTGGGCAGTGCATTGAAATAGGCGCCGGCGTTCATGTGCGTGCGCCCCGCCACCAGGTCAATAGCGCCCTGCGCGGCGCCCTTGTAATGCACCAGCGTGACGGCAATGCCGCCGGCGGACGCCAGCGAAGCGCAGATGATGTGCGAGACGCCGCCGGACCCGGCCGTGCCGCAATTGAGCTTGCCGGGATTGGCGCGGCCATGGGCAAACAGGTCCGCGAGCGACTGTTGCGGGTTTTTAGACTTGTCCGGTTCTGTAGCACATGGATTGTCCGCTTTTTCTGTTGAGGGCGGAAAGCGGCGCAGGGCGTAGCCCGGAGCCGATTTGCGCCCTCAACGGCGCACCTGGCGGACGGTTCAGGCGGCCTGCTGCA
>CANKAJ010000233.1 GCA_947479645.1 Betaproteobacteria bacterium
ATACGCGCTACGATATCCACGCCGCCGCCGATCTCGGAGGTGAATATGCGTACGGGCGCATTCGGAAAAGTCTGGCCAATGACGGCATGACTGCATAGGATAGCCGCACTGGCCACGACCAGCCGGTAAAGCGGACGGAACATGGATTCTCCTCTGGCCGCCTGAAGTTTTGTATTGCTTATTGTTCTTTGCGGCGGCGGCTCTCGAAAGGATTATACGAAAATCCTGACGAGTCCGTTGGATCGGGCGGCGGGATTGCTGTATGGCAATTGAATGGCGATGTCTATTGAATGACGATGATCGAGGTGTTCAGGAATATGTTTGACTTGGAGCATGATGCGGCCGGGAGTGAATTTGGCATCCGATAATCAATCCGACTGGGTGGCGCGCAGCCTGCACAGCGTCTGGCACCCGTGCACGCAGATGCAGCATCACGAGACGCTGCCATTGATTCCGGTGAGCCATGGGCGGGGTGCCTGGCTGTTTGATACGCAGGGCCGGCGCTATCTGGATTGCATCAGTTCCTGGTGGGTGAATTTATTCGGGCACGCCAATCCCGACATCAATGCGGCGCTGAAGGATCAGCTCGACAAACTCGAGCATGCCATGCTGGCGGGCTTTACCCATGAACCCGTGATACGCCTGTCGGAAAAACTCGCGGCGTTGACCGGCGGTGTGCTGGGCCATTGCTTTTATGCCTCGGATGGCGCATCGGCGACCGAGATATCCCTGAAGATGAGTTTTCATTACTGGCGCAACAGCGGTCAGCCTGGCCGGCAGGAATTCATCTGCCTCAAAGGCAGTTACCACGGTGAAACCATGGGCGCGCTGGGTGTCACGGATGTCGCGATTTTTCGCGACGCCTACGGCCCGCTGTTGCATGGAGCGCACGTGGTGGCATCACCGGATGCGCGGCAGGCACAGGCGGGCGAAACTGCGGCGGATGTCGCGCGCCGCGCGGCGGCCGATCTGGAGCAATGCCTGCAGCAGCACGCCGGGAAAATTGCGGCGGTCATCCTCGAGCCGCTGGTGCAATGCGCCACCGGCATGGCCATGCATGATGCCGAGTACCTGCGCCTGGTGCGCGCGCTGTGCGACCGTTATCAGGTGCACCTGATCGCGGATGAAATTGCCGTCGGCTGCGGCCGTACCGGGACTTTCTTTGCGTGCGAGCAGGCTGATATCTGGCCCGACTTTGTGTGCCTGTCCAAGGGGATCAGCGGCGGTTATCTGCCGCTGTCGCTGGTGATGACCCGCGATGCGATCTTTCAGGCTTTTTACGATACCGATGTGCGCCGCGGCTTCCTGCATTCACATTCCTATACGGGCAATCCGCTGGCTTGCCGCGCCGCGCTGGCGACACTGGATTTGTTTGAATCGGGTGACGTGCTGCAGCAGAACCGCATCAAGGCGGCGCGCATCACCCGCGCGCTGCAGCCGCTGGCACAACACGCGAGGGTGGAGCACTTTCGCCAGCAGGGCATGATCTGGGCATTTGATGCCCTCGTCGAGGGGGCTGATGCTGCCAGCTTTTCCAGGCGGTTTTTCACGATGGCACTGGAAAATGAATTGCTGCTTCGGCCTATCGGAAAGACGGTGTATCTGATGCCGCCCTATATTCTCGATGACGATGAAATCGACGAAATCGGTCGCCGCGTCCTGCGGGTATTTGATCAGGTCACCGCCAATGGCGACTCCGGAGTGCTTTCATGATGTTGCTCGATCAACTCGAATCGCGTCTCGCCGCACTGGATGCGGCCAGCCTGCTGCGTCGCCGTCGCGTGGCCGAGACGGCATGTGCGCCACGTGTGGTCGTGAATGGCAAGCCGATGCTGGCCTTTTGCAGCAATGACTATCTGGGGCTGGCCGCGCATCCGGCGGTGATGGCCGCCTTGCAGGAGGGCGTCAGCAAATACGGTGTCGGCAGCGGCGCATCCCATTTGATCAGTGGTCACAGTCGTGCCCATGCCGTGCTGGAAGAGCGACTGGCGGATTTTGTGGCGCCCTACATCGGGTCTGCACGGGCCTTGTATTTCTGCACCGGTTACATGGCGAACCTGGCCGTCCTGAGTGGCCTCGCGTCGATCTCGGGTAATGAAGCCGTCATTTTTTCTGAAAGCCTAAACCATGCCTCCCTGATTGACGGCGCCCGTTTGTCTCGTGCACAGGTGGAAATCTATGAGCATGGTGACTTGGCGGCGCTGGAGGCCTTGCTGAAGGTTAGCCAGGCACCGACGAAGATCGTGGTCACCGATAGTGTATTCAGCATGGATGGCGATCTGGCACCGATTCCCGTCATCTTGGCACTGTGCGAAAAATACCATGCCTGGCTGGTCGTGGATGACGCGCATGGTTTTGGCGTCCTGGGCGAGCATGGCCGCGGCGTGCTGGAGCATTTCAATCTGCGCTCGCCCAATCTGGTCTACATGGGCACGCTGGGCAAAGCCGCCGGTGTCAGCGGCGCCTTTGTTGCGGCGCATGCGCCGGTGATTGATTGGCTGGTGCAGAAGGCGCGTCCGTATGTGTACACCACGGCGGCACCACCGGCACTGGCACACGCGCTGCTCGCCAGTCTGGACATCATCGGTGGCGATGAAGGCAGGGCAAGGCGTGCAAATTTGCGGGATCTGATCGCGCAATTGCGCGGTGGCCTGCGCCTCACCCGCTGGTCGCTGCTACCCTCGGCAACGGCAATCCAGCCGCTGGTCATCGGTGACAATGCCCAGGCCATGCGTGTCGCCGCCAACCTCTATGAACAGGGGTTGTGGGTGCCTGCGATCCGGCCGCCGACGGTGCCTGAAGGCACGGCGAGGTTGCGTGTCACCCTGTCCGCCGCGCACGCGGCTGGCGACGTGGCAGTCCTGCTGGATGCCGTCAACAAGCTGGACGCGGTGTGATGGCGGATGAGCGGTCTCACGATTATTTTGTGACCGGCACCGATACCGGCATCGGCAAGACGCTGGTGAGTTCGGCGCTGCTGCATGCCCTGTCGCAACTGGGCTTGCGCACGATCGGGATGAAGCCGATTGCGGCGGGGGCGGAGTTGCAGGACGGGGTCTGGCATAACGAAGACGTGGATGCACTGCTGTCGGCCTCCAGCGTGAAATGTGCAACCGAACTGGTGGTGCCATACCTGATGAAGGTCCCGGCGGCGCCGCATATCGTGGCGAGTGTCGAGGGCGTCGATATATCCGCCGGGCATATCCAGGATTGCTATTTCCGATTGACGAAACAGGCTGATGCCGTGATCATCGAAGGGGTCGGCGGTTTCTGTGTTCCATTGACCGCCGGCTTCTCTGCAGCGGACATGGCGCGTCAATTCGGTTTGCCGGTGATACTGGTTGTCGGCATGCGGCTTGGCTGCATCAATCATGCGTTGCTGAGTCTGGAGGCGATTGCCGCCCGCGGCCTGCGATTGGCGGGTTGGGTCGCCAATACCCTGGATGCTGATATGCTCTACCCGGATGAAAATCTGGTTGCCCTGCGCGAGCGCCTGCCGGCGCCATTGCTGGGCCGGATTCCACGTTTGAGTGATGGGGCGGTGACGGCGCAAGCTGCGGCCGCGTTTCTGAATTTGAATCTCTTGAGGTAACAGGAATAGCCATGCAACAGACCGCGACCCCGATGACATTTCTTACCCCTGTCAAACCGGTGGAGGCACAGACCTGGCCGGTGGATGAAGTGCTGGAACTGTTCGATCTGCCCTTTAATGAATTGATGTTCCGTGCGCAGGTGGTCCATCGGGAACATTTTCCTGACGCGGATGTTGAACTGGCCACGCTGCTGTCGATCAAGACCGGCGGTTGCGAGGAGGACTGTGGTTACTGCCCTCAGGCGGCACGCTATGACACCGGTGTGGACGCAAAGAAACTGATGGGCCTCGAAGAGGTGCTGGAAGCTGCCAAGGCCGCCAAGGACCATGGCGCCACCCGTTTCTGCATGGGCGCGGCATGGCGTTCGCCCAAGGACCGCGATATGGAAAAGGTCGAAGCGATGGTGCGCCAGGTCAAGGCCATGGGAATGGAAACCTGCGCCACGCTGGGCATGCTGAAGGAAGATCAGGCGCAGCGCCTCAAGGATGCCGGTCTCGATTACTACAACCACAATCTGGATACCGCGCCCGAGTTTTACGGCAATGTCATCTCGACCCGCGAATACCAGGACCGCCTCGATACGCTCGGGCATGTGCGCACTGCCGGCCTCAAGGTCTGCTGCGGCGGCATCGTCGGCATGGGTGAATCGCGCCGCCAGCGCGCCGGCCTGATCGCGCAACTCGCCAATCTCAACCCCTATCCCGAATCGGTCCCGGTCAATCATCTGGTGCAGGTGGAGGGCACGCCGTTGCATGGCCTCGATCCGCTCGACCCCCTCGAGTTCGTGCGCACCATCGCGGTGGCGCGCATCACCATGCCCAAGGCGCGCGTGCGTCTGTCCGCGGGGCGTCGTGAGATGGGTGATGCGGTTCAGGCCATGTGCTTCATGGCCGGCGCCAACTCGATTTTCTACGGCGACAAATTGTTGACTACCGGCAACCCGGATGCGCAAGACGATCGCGTGCTGCTGGGGAAACTGGGATTGAAAACGCGCGGCGTGGTGGAACAGGGCGGCTGCAAGTAGGCCTTAGCGGTTTGCTGCAACGCTCGGAAATGTCATTCGGATAGGCTTGGCGACGAAGAATCGGCTTTGTTTATTGGCGGACATCAAGGGGCGTTTCGAAGCATTGAGTATCGAGGCCGTGGGCAATACGCCGGAACAGGCCGGCAAGTTCCTCGAGGATGAGATCGCCAAGTGGGCAAGTTGATCGCGGCAGCCGGAGTGAAGGCCGAGTAGTCCAATTAGGGGTGAAACCGGCCTTACTGAGCGGTGGTTTCTCGACGTATCAATTCCAGCACCTGGTTCGCGACCGTCGGGTCCAGGCAATCGAAGTTGTTCGCCGGCGTGGAGCGCAGCCAGGTGAGCTGGCGCTTGGCGAGTTGGCGCGTGGCATAAATGCCGCGATTGCGCAGTTCCTTGAGGTCATATTCGCCGTCCAGGTGTTGCCAGCTCTGGCGGTAACCGACCGCGCGCATGGCCGGCAGCTCCGGCGACAAGGCATATTTCTTTTTCAATTGCCGAAGCTCGTCGACGAGGCCTGCTTTGAGCATGGCATCAAAGCGCGCCTCGATCCGGCCGTGCAGCACGGCACGGTCGCCGGGCACCAGTGCAATTTCAATCAGGCGTAGCGGCGGTTGCTGCCGGCTTTGCTGCGCGAACAGTTGCGACGGTGAGGATCCGGTGAGGCGATACAGTTCCAGCGCGCGCTGGATGCGCTGCGCGTCATTGGGCTGCAGGCGGGCCGCCGTGGCCGAATCAATTTTTGCCAGGTCGGCATGCAGTGCCGGCCAGCCGCGCTGTGCGGCGTCGGCGTCGATGTCCGCGCGTATGGCCGGATCGGCCTGAGGCAACTCGGAAAGACCATCACGCAGCGCCTTGAAGTAGAGCATGGTGCCGCCGACCAGCAACGGCAGGCGGCCACGGGCGGCGATGTCATGAGCGAGGATAAGTGCATTTTCGCGAAAACGTGCCGCTGAATAAGCCTCCGTGGGTGGAATGATATCAACCAGGTGGTGCGGCACGACCGCGCGCTCTTCTTCAGTGGGCTTGGCGGTGCCGACGTTCATGTCGCGATATACCTGCGCTGAATCGACGCTGATGATTTCGACATCCAGTTCGCGCGCCAGCGCCATGGCCAGCGCCGTCTTGCCACTGGCGGTGGGGCCCATGATGAAGACGACCGGGGGATGAGAATCGTTCAAATTTTGTTTTCGTCATCCCCGCGAATGACCACTACCGGGCCACTAGAGCGGGGATCCAGCCTTTCAGGCTGAAAGTCACTGGATTCCCGCCTTCGCACCCGTCCGGGTGTCTCCGTCGATGGGAATGACGCAATATTACTGATAAGTGGCGCGGTCAACTAGCGTCCGCGCATGAACAGCTTGTCCAGATCGGACAGCGACATCTGGTACCAGGTCGGACGGCCGTGATTGCACTGTCCGGAGCGTTCGGTTTCTTCCATTTCGCGCAGCAGCGCATTCATCTCGTGCGGTGTCAGTGCGCGGTTGGCCCGTAC
>CANKAJ010000234.1 GCA_947479645.1 Betaproteobacteria bacterium
CGGCCATCGGCGATTCCCCCGGCAGCCACCACGGGAATGTCCACCGCATCGACGACCAGCGGTGTCAGCACCATGGTCGTCAGTTCATCAGCTCCCTCAATCCCGCCCGCCTCGTATCCTTCGCACACGACGATATCGACACCCGCCGCCTGCGCGCCAATCGCCTGGCGCACGTTGCTCACCACGTGAATCATCTTGATGCCGGCTTGCTTCAGTTTGGGAGTCAAAATCTTCGGGCTTCCTCCCGAGGTAATGACGACGTCGACTTTCTCCTCGATCAGCATCGCTATTTGACGATCGGCGAAATTATCCAGAAAGAACAAGGGCACGTTTGCGCCGATCGGCTTATTGGTCAGTTCGCGGGCCCGCTGGATGTGGCGGCGGACATTTTCGATGCGTTCATCCATCGGCGACCAACCCGGATTGGCCGACACTACTCCCAGCCCACCACCGTTGGATACGGCTGCTGCCAGCTCGCCATTACCCGCTATGGCCATTCCGCCCTCCAGTATCGGGTATTCGATGCCAAGTATTTCGGTCACGCGATTCTTGAACATGCCGCCACTCCATATGCTCTAGAGGAATAGCGAAGGATTTTCGTACATATGCGGCTCCGGTGCAATGACGCAGATCAACAGCATTCCACACTGCCTGATCGCGCATTCTGCAAGTAGAATTAATGAGCACTCTTTCCTCATGTTTGAAGGCAGTTTCCGATGAAAAATAAAAGCTACGACACGCGGCGACGGACCACTCTGCTTGCGTTGATCGGTAGCGGAGTCAGTCTGTCAGTCCTGTTGCGCAACGCCCTGGCGCAGAATCCGGCCGGTACGCAGAGCCTGCAACGCATTGGGGGCGAAGTGCGCATTAATGGCAATGTCGCCGGCATCGGTGCTGTCATCAGGGGCGGTGACTCCGTTGCAACCGGCCCGGGCGGATTCGCCGTGCTGGTGGTTGGCCAGGATGCTTTCCTGCTGCGCGACAACACCCGCGTTGAGTTCGCCGGAAGCGAGCGCCTGCTGGATGCGGTGCGGCTGATCACAGGCAAGCTTCTTGGCGTTTTTGCAACCGGAGGCGATCGCCGCTTGCAAACCCCGACGGCCAACATTGGCATTCGCGGCACCGGCGCGTATCTAGAGGCTGAACCTGAGCGCACCTATTTTTGCCTGTGTTACGGCAGCGCCGATGTCGCCGCCGCCAACAGCACGGAGCGAGACTCGTATACAACCACCCACCACGAATCTCCGCGCTACATCTACGGCGACGGCCGGGCGAATTCCATCGTGCCGGCCAGCGTGAACAATCACACCGATGCGGAACTGATCATGCTGGAAGCCCTGGTGGGCCGCTCGCCGCCATTGGGTTTCATGGAGGCGCCCAATCGCTACTGACTCACCATCGGCATGGCATGCAGCACGAAAATGATATTATCATTTCCATGTTCCATGGATTTAATGACAGCGGCATAATTGCCTATTATTATCAATGTTATTTATCGCACATTACCATCCGGGACCTGTATCATGGGGCATTCCAACACGGCGAGGGTCACTGCAGGCAAACCGCATTGCGTTTCCGTCGGCGTGTCGAGCATGACCATCCCCAGTCAAGTTCGGGCAGTGGCTTCGGAAGACTATTTCAAATGAGGATCGGTGCAGGCTTGCGCCGACATGGAACGATGACGCAAACCTCCGCTACGCGCAGATCCTTCGCTTTCTGGCGCGGCTCCGATATCGCCGCGGATGCCTATCTGCCCGAGCGCGTTGCATTGTTGTACCGCGTTGACATCCGCGGCCTCGCCCCGATGGTGCTGGTTACGGCAATAGCCAGTCTGGCGCTGTGGGGATTTATTTATACCCCGCTGCTGGTCGCCTGGATCGCCTGGTTTGGCTCAATGCGAACAGCTCGCTGGCTTATGTCGATAGCGTATCAAAAGGCGCAACCCCCGGTTGCGGCCGCCGCGCGCTGGGAAGACTATTACTGCGGCCTGGCCGTGGTCTTCGGCACGATCTGGGGACTGGCTTCAATGTATTTCTATTCGGGGCGCGACCAGTACCAGGACCTGGTCGTCACCTTCCTCATCAGTCTGATTGCGCTGGGATTGCCGGTGACGATTGCTCCCAGCCCCAAGACGTTTGTCGGGTTCATCACGCCCATGGTGGCGCCGCTGATCGGCATGCTGTTTGCGCGCGGTGATTTCGCCAGCATTTCCGTGGCCATGATGATGCTGCTTTATTCAGGCACCGTGCTGTGGCTATACCTGTCGGCAAGCCGCGCGCTGCTGGAAAAACTCGCACAGGACGCGCGCGGCGTCGAACTCGCCAGGCAGGTCCGCGAAACGCAGGAACGCTTGACCCTCGCCATCAAGGCTTCGCAGTTGATGGTCTGGGAGTGGGATGCCCGCCGCGACACGGTGTACCTGGACGGAAGCTGGGCGGATTTCATCGGCGCTGCGCCGGGGGAAACCTATCTTGCCATCGATGCGCTCAAGCAATTTGTCCATCCCGATGATGTTACGGCCGTCGAGAAGGCGGCGATTGACAATGCCCGGAACGCCGCTGCGGAGTACCGGGTCGAGCACCGGGTGCAAACCATGACCGGGGACTGGAAGTGGATCATGAGCCGGGGCCAGGTCGTGGAACGCGACGCCGACGGCCGGGCATTACGAATGATCGGCGCCAACATCGACATCAGCCAGCGCATGCGCGCGGAGGCCGAACTGATTGCCACGCTGCAGCGGGAAAGGGAACTGTCGGATATGAAATCGCGATTTGTGTCCATCGCTTCGCACGAATTCCGCACGCCGCTCGCCACCATCCTGTCTTCTTCGGAACTGATCGAGCACTATTCCGACACGCTGAGCGCCGCGGAACGTGCCGGCGTCCTCGGTTCCATACAGGAGGCGGTACGGCGCATGGTGGCGCTGCTCGACGACATTCTCACGATAGGCAAGTCCGACGCCGGGGTGCTGAAATATCAGGGTGGCGTGCTGCATCTGCGCTCCCTGTGCGAGCAGATTCTCACGGCTTTTCGCGCCGGCCACGGCAAGGAACACACCGTGCTCTTCGAGAACAATCTGGAGCCGGACAATCCAGTCGAGATGGACGAAAAACTGCTCCATCATATTGTTGACAACCTGCTGACCAATGCCGCGAAGTACTCGGCGCCGGGCAAGGAGATTCTTTTGCGCGTCATGCGCGACAATAGCGAGTTTCTAATCGAGGTAAGGGACCAGGGCATCGGCATTCCGCTCAAGGACCAGCCGCGTCTTTTCGAGAGTTTTTTCCGGGCATCCAATGTCGAAAATCGCCAGGGCACCGGACTGGGACTGGCCATTGTGAAAAAGGCCGTCGAGTCGCACCACGGGCAGATTGGCTTCGTCAGCGAGCCAGGCAAGGGCACTTGCTTCACTGTGCGCCTGCCGCTGGGCCAGCCTTCCAGTGCCGCTCCCGGCGTAAACGCATGAGCCGGATCGGACCATGACCCACAAGATCCTCGTCATTGAAGACGAATCGACGATACGCACCAACATCTCGCTGATGTTGAGGGGCGAGGGCTACAGCGTGCGCGGCGCCGAGAACGGTCGCCGCGGCATTGAAATGGCCCGTGAGGAAACGCCCGACCTTGTCCTGTGCGACGTCATGATGCCGGACATCGATGGATTCGGCGTGCTGGAGGCCCTGCGCGCGGAGACACGGTTCGCGGACTTGCCGTTTGTGTTTCTGACCGCGCTGGACGACCGCGCCAGCATGCGCCGCGGCATGACCCAGGGCGCGAACGACTTCCTGACCAAGCCGTTTGCCCGCAAAGAGTTGCTGGAGGCAGTGAGCAGCCAGCTCAAGCGACGCGAAGCCGCCCAGCATGCGCTGGAAGAACAATTGGTCCTCAGGATGGACGAATTGCAGCGGCAGTATCGAGACAAGCTGGCCGGAACGAGCGAGCAGACGTCCACGGATCCCGATCCCCGCGCCAGCACCGGCAGCATCTCGACCGCCACCATGCTGTTCTCGGATATCCGCAACTTCACCACCTATTCGGAGCGGCTCAGCGCCGCGGACACAGCACGCATGCTCAACAGCTACTTTGAACAGGCATGCAAGCCGGTGCTGGCCGCCCGCGGGCGTGTCGTCAAATTTCTGGGTGACGGCATACTCGTGCTGTTCGAGCATTCGGCCGAGGAACCCAATCATGCCCGCCGGGCCCTGTCCGCGGCGCTGGGCATCGCATTGCAGGCACACCTGTTTCGCGCCTGGGTGCATGAACACCACGGCGCCAGCACCCTGCCGGAGTTTTCGGTCGGGATCGGCATCCATACCGGCGAGGTGATCACCTGCCAGGTTGGCGCCGCTGGAACACAGGAACGGACCATCATTGGCGATGCGGTCAATATCGCATCGCGGCTGGAGAGCCTGACCAAACAATTGGGCTGGGCGGTGATCGCCAGTGGCACTACTATTGAAGCGGCAGGCCCTGGCATTACCGTCGGCAACTCCACGGAAATGACGCTGCGGGGCCGCTCCGAACCTATCGGCCTGGCTGAAGTAATCGCTGTTGCCGGCGATGACGGCCAGCTCACTGCGGTAGAGCTTCCACAGACCGTACGCGACGCGTTGCGCGTCAATGCCCGGAACACCGCCCAGGCGGCCAAAGGTGCGCTCAACGAGACCCTGCGCCTGATCGCGTCCAAATCGAACACCGTAGAAATCGCGCCGGTCAATATCAGCGGCTATCGCGTCATTTCCAAGATCGGCGAAGGCGGCATGTCCAGCGTGTTCCTGGCCAAACGGGACAGTGACGACACCGACGTGGTGCTGAAGATTCTGAATGGCGCCGGCGACAAGGACCTGCTCGCGCGGTTCATGCAGGAAGCGGCGATCCTCGCCTCGATTGACCACCCCAACGTGGTCAGAATCTTTGATCAGGGTTTCAGCGACGAATACGCCTACATCGCCATGGAGTATTTCACCGGCGGAACGCTGACCAATCTGATCAGGAACGGCTTGTCGCAGCGCCAGGCGCTGTCGCTGCTGGCGCAGGCCGCGGGCGCGCTGAGGGAAATCCACCGCCGCGGCATCATCCATCGCGACATCAAGCCGGAAAACATGATGGTGCGCGCAGACGGCACCATCGCGCTGGTCGATTTCGGCGTGGCCAAACGAATGCAGGGCGAAAAGCTTTCGCAGACCCGCCACGGCGTCATATTCGGCACGCCCTACTACCTGTCTCCGGAACAGGCCATTGGCAAACCGGCCGTGGAAGCGTCCGACATCTACAGCCTGGGCGTGATCTTTCATGAAATGCTGACGCGACGCCGGCCCTACGAGAATGAAACTGTCCTCAGCATGCTGCACGAGCATGCCGAGTCACCCGTGCCGAGACTTCCCGATGAACTCTCCGGATTCCAAGCACTGCTGGACCGGATGATGGCGAAGAAACTGTCGGATCGTTTTGCCAATGCGGATGACCTGCTGGATGCCATCGACGCACTGTGGACGAAGATTGCGATTGCGTCTTCGCAGGTATCCACGCGCTGAATATCCAGGACAAGGCGCGGGGGCGCACCCTCGCGCACCCCTGAATCGGGGACAATAACCGTGCTTCTGTTTTTGCGTTTGCGTCAGCACCATGCCGCTCAGGCGCCCGCACCAAGCGTCCGGTTCGCGCGGCGCATGCGCAAGCTCAGCTCGCGCCCGAGATTGCCAAGAACAGTCATACCGATGCGCGGGCGGGTTTCAGACAATTGCTCGAAGCGGCCCCGCTCCAGCACGTAGCAGACGAGCAGTTCATCGGCGGTTACCGTCGCCGAGCGGGGCTCGCGATCAAGCAACGCCATTTCACCGAATATTGTGCCCGCCGAGAATGTCACCAATCGCCGGTCACCGCCCCTGGCCGAACTGGTGGCATCGCGCTGCAGCCGCACACTCGCCGACCCGCGCACGATGATGTACAAGGCGTCACCCGCATCGCCTTCGGAAAACACTGCATCTCCGCCTGCGAACTCGCAACGGGTGAGCACTTTTTGCAACTCCTCACGTTCGCCAGGCGACAGGCCGCGCGTGATATCGAGCTGGTCGAATGCAAGGTCCGC
>CANKAJ010000235.1 GCA_947479645.1 Betaproteobacteria bacterium
ACGTTGGCTGGGAACCCGGGCTTGAGCTTGATGCGCGCGAACGCTGATCCTTTGCGGGACTTTGCTGCTTTGGCTCTTGCTCGTGCGTGCCGCGTTTCATACAAACGCCGAACGTTAATGCCCTGCTGGGTGGCGTACCCTGCCAAGCTCATCCCCGACGCCTGCGCCTCCTCCAGATGCGTTTGCCACTTGCCTTGCTTGATACCCATCGCATTCTCCTGAGAAAATGCGTGGGTATAAACTGGCTAGACCTTCATGGGAAGGACGGGGTCAAAAGACCGCTTACATGTCATCGCATCGGTCTAATATATCAATGTGTCTTTGTTACTCAGAAGCACGACTAGGCTAATATGTGACGCCTTGGTTCCAAAGGCAGCCTTTGGTCTTTAGTAGAATATTCTTGCAGTGTTCGGAAGTCAGTGTGGATTAACTATGAATTTTCTTCTTCTAAAGTACTTGCATCTCTTAAGCATCGCGATGAGTTTCGCGTTGCTATCTATCCGTGGTCTGTGGCTTATGAAGGCGTATCCGCCAGCACAAGAGCAATGGGTAAGAATACTTCCGCACGTGATTGATGGGGTTCTGGTGTTGTCCGCATCGGGTATGGTTGTAATGTATCCGGCCAGTGGGGGGCTATGGGGATGGCTAACTGTAAAATTGATATTGATTGTTGTGTATGTACTGCTGGTTGTATTTACCTTGAGAGTGGCCAGTACTAGATCTGCGAGATTTCTTGGCTGGTTTTCTGCGCTGGCAGTGTTTTTGTTTATTAGCTCAATATCTGTTTTGCATAATTCGCTCGGAATCTTTGTTTTGTTCTGACATCGCGCATACCTAATTACTTAGGTAGGTAGGTATGTTTGGGTTGTAGCGACTGAAGGTCATGACGCCTAACAACATTGCTGCCAGTGTCAGGATCACATTTTCCTGATAGCTGCAGACAGCGCCGAAGCCAAAGGAAGTCGATCAACGTTATCTATCGCGGCACGAAGATCGTACGCGGCTTGGCCAAGTATTGGAGTAGTCAAGCGGTAGAACTTAGCCTCCAGATCGGCGGGAGACAGCGGGAGTGCCGGGTCACCGACGGCGACGGGGAAATAGCTCTCGATCTGGCGGCCATCTTGAAGTTCGATTGAGACGCGTGATGGTCTCTTTTCAGGAAATAGCGCATCCAGTTTCGGGTCACAGGTAATGTTGATGCATGACACCAAGCGCGCCGTTTCACTCGAGCGAAGGTTCTTTTCGTCAAAAATGCTCTGACCGCAATGGCCGTGTATGAGGGTGAGAGCTAGCGTGATCGGTAGCGACTCCTTCGCTGAAAGCGCGTTTTGTGGATCCGTGTGGGCATTTGTTCGCACGGGGATATCGAACGTTGCGACTTGCACGCGCACAACTTCTCTAACTTCAAACGCGTGCTGTGCCTTTAATTCCAGCGCCGCATCGATCGCGCTTTGGAAGTTGCGGCAACAGGCGTGAATCTTGAAGTAATTGCGCAAGACCTCCCAACGTTCGCCAAGGCCGCTGCTCAATTCGGTGCTATCGAACTTTTCAGCAGAGACACGGCTAAAAACGTGGGCTATGTCTCCGTGCGCACCAGTGAATCCCGACAAAATCCAGCGCGGTGCCCATACGGCGTTTGCACCACCAATACCGGCAAAAAGGTCCCTGACCGTCGCTCCTTCCTCAGCAGCATTCCAGGATGTGGCCAGCGTCAGCGCAGAAGCGATATTCATGGTTTCCCTCGTCTGCGCCGCAGATAAGTTCATAGCTCGGGCCACACCTGCTGTGGCACCAATCGTATGCCAAGTACCGCTCGAGTGCATTGACGGGCGAATGCGGCAAGCCAGACCCATACGAGCAGCGATCTCGTAGCCCGCGACAATTGCGGTTATCAGGTCCGACCCACTAGCCTTTTGCTCCTCTGCGACTGCAAGGACTGCAGGTATCACGTTGTTTCCAACATGGCCCCGCGCATACTTGTGGCCTTCCTCGAGTACATGGCTGCACCCTGCAGTCGCGTTAACGGCGGCAGCGTCGGCAGCGTCGCAGGAGCCGCGATCGCCGACAGTAAAACTTGTTCCGGTCGAGCCCCGTTTTCGCAGGGCGGCAGTCATTCTTTCAACTCGCTCCTCTGCCGAACCCGCAATCATCACGCCCATATTATCAAGGAGCATCAATTTCACACGATCGACAACCACCTGGGGCAAGTCATGACGCTTGAGGGAGGCCGCAAACTTCGCAGCACACTCTAGATGCTCTGTGTCAATCGCTGAGTCCGCAATAGCCGCCATATTCATTGAAGCCCCCTATCTTGATTAAGCAACTCATTAAGGCCTGCACGCACATGATTGCGCCATGGCTTTATCGTGGATCAAACTGAGACGCATCTCCTACCAAGCCGTTAAACCGGTCAAGTAGTGATGGCTTTTTCTGTAGATCGACCTCAAGGTCAATAGCTTTTTGTATCGCCCTTGCTTCTGCCGGGTGTTACTCGTTCTCGATCGGGAATTGCAGAACGAGGGTTTCCAATCCATTTTCACCGGCCTTTATTTCAAATGCATCCTCCGTAGGCTCTACGACGACCATGGACCAAAGCGGCAAAACTGCTCCGTCCTTGCTGAGGCCACCGTTCGCCACGAAAACGTAATACCCGGCTGCGATCCGTGGGTCCGGCCCCATCGCAGCCATGCCCGGGCCAAGCCTGAGCATATGTGCCGCCATGCCGTCGTCAGTCTTATCGGCAGGAAATAGCGGCTCCCAGGATGCCTGTGTGCGGCTTTTGAGGACTTGCTCGGTGGATAGCTCGAGTGGTGGGGTAAATAGGTTGCGCCTTCTGCTGGGTTTCAGCTTTTCACGATAACCCGGCCTGTCCAGATAGATGGGCATCGCATCGCCGGTCTTGATGCGAAGCGACATGAAGGTCAGCCCCTGCGGGCCCGCGGTGATCGGACCATACGCGGTATGGTGATCCTTGTACTGCACAATGAGTGGCTTCAATTCAAGGGCCTTCTTGCCGATCTTTCCAGAACCGGCGGGAAAAATCTGGAATTGTGTGACGCCATGAAAGTGTTGCAGCACGACTTCATTCGGGACCATTTCCGTCATCACCGAATGCGGACCGATGCCGGGCTCGGTCGAGAACCTCGCTCCGAAGAACACCGTGTTCCAATGCTCTGCCCCCGATCCAGGAGACTTTGTGATCTTCCGTCCTTTTAGCGCCTCGGCCGAATCTCTTACATAGATCATGATGACCTCCTCATCGATTGAATCAGACGCCCTTTTTCTGCTCCGCGAATGCGCTAGCGTAAATCGATGGCGCAAATAGTTCCGATTCCCGGAATCGGTCTTACGCCTAGCGGGGCCCTCTTGTTGCTGAAGGCAATTCTTTTCGGGCGATATCCCATTAGTCTAGTACGATTGATGAACATATGGGAAGCTGACTACAGCTCCCCCTCAATCCTGCATCGGGATCTTCAGTCTCGCGAAGTCGTCCCGGACCCCCAGTCCTTCCGCCCTGATATAGGCCATGAACTGATCAAGCGTATCGGGCCACGCGTCGAACTCCATCCGCTCGAGCAGCTTTTTCATATCCTCGCTGGCACTGACTTTGGCCATAGCCTCACGCATCCTCTGTATGGCGACGGCGGGCGCAGTCGCAGGCAGGAAAAGGCCATTCCATGCCAACAGCTTTACCGTTGGATAGCCCACTTCCCCAAAAGTCGGCAGGCTGGGAAAGATTTCGGATCTTCGTTCGCCGCTGACCGCCAGAGCTCTGAGCTGCGGGCTCTTGATCCGGCTGCGCACCACGCCCACCGCGGCGAACAGAGCATGGATATCACCTGCCATCAGTGCCTGGGTCGCAGGCTCGCCGCCTTTGAAGGGCACCATGACCAGATCCAGCCCCGCGGCCGCCTTCAAGCGCTCGGCCAGAACGTTAGGCCCGCCGGTTAGCGAGGAAGAGCCGTAGTTCAGCTTGCCGGAATTGGCCTTGGCGTAGGCAATGAACTCCTGGATGTTAGTGCTGGGCAAACGGGAAGTCACCATGAGGGCGAAGGGGCTCAGGCCCACTGTGCCGACCACCGCATAGTCCTCAAGCTTGTATTGAGGGTCCCTAAAGGCGTAAAGATTGCCCACCAGGGTGTTGTTGGTGAAAAGCACGCTGGAGCCGAGCGGCGCTTGTCGCAGCACGGCGCGCATGGCGAGAATGCCGCCGGCGCCGGCATTGTTTTCCACCACCACTGTCTGCTTTATCTCGCTGGACAGAAAATCGGCCACGGTGCGCGCTAAGATGTCCGCGCTGCCGCCAGGGGCGAAGGAGACAATCATGCGCACCGGCCTGGATAGAAAGCCTTGTGCCTGGGTCTGCGGTGCCCAGCACTGAAGCAGACATCCCGGCACAAACATGCATAAGGCAATACGGAAAAGGCAGGGTGCGCTTGTCATCATATCCCCCTATTTTGCCTTCTCCATGGGGACCAATCAGAGCTGGCTCGGGTTGGCGATACAATCTCGTTTTTACCGCTCAGCCGTCGTCCTATTCATTATTAATGGCTCGCGCAATCCAACCCTTTTGCATCTGAGACGTGGTTGAATAATGGTGATGGATTCCGGCGGGCTCAAGATTTTGGTTGTCGAGCGACGTCGTCATTTCAGTAGTTTAGCTGATCATTGATTCTTGATGCTTCAACCGCTGTTCTAGAAAAAGCCTAAATTTCAAAGCGCCTCACGAAGTCTTCTGGAAGAAGCTACACTCGTTTTATAGCGCTCTTGCCCTTCAGATTTGAATCAGCCTTCAACTGTAACTGTATGCGGGAAGCCTTCTTTAGAGAGACAGAAGAATGAAAGCCTTCGCCAATTCGCTCAGCTTGCTACTCCTTGGTGTGCTCGTGACACTTGCAGGTACCGTCGTGGCCCAGCAGACTTTTCCCAGCAAACCTATCCGCATCATTGTCCCCTATCCTCCGGGAGGAGCCATGGACCCATTGGCCCGTCTTATCGGCCCGAAGTTGACGGAAAGCTGGGGCCAGCCAGTGATCGTGGACAATCGTCCAGGGGGCAACTCCGTCATCGGCACCGAGGTCGTGGCCAAGTCCACGCCGGACGGCCACACAATCCTGATAATGGGACCCGGCCATATCATTACCCCTCTCCTTATACCCACCCCTTACGACGCCATCAAAGACTTTGCGCCGGTCGTAACGCTGGCCGGATACCCCTTCGTACTGCTGCTCAATCCGTCACTTCCAGCCAATACTTTGCAGGACTTCATCGCTCTGGCCAAGTCGAGGGCTGGACAACTCAACTACGGATCAGCGGGTGTCGGGAGCATCGGGCATCTTGGCGGCGAATTGCTTAACGGTGTGGCGGGGATCAAGATGCAGCATGTCGGCTATAAAGGCACCGGACAGGCTCTTACCGACGTGATTGGCGGTCAGTTGCAGGTGTTGTTCAGTCCTCCTCTTATCGCTATCCAACACATTAAGAGCGGCAAACTGAGGGCAATCGCAATCGGTGGCGACAAGCGTATGTCGGCCTTGCCACAGGTACCCACTTTCACAGAAGCCGGTCTGCCCGGTTTCGAAGTAAAAACGTGGATCGGGATCGTTGCTCGAGCTGGCAGTCCGAAGCCTATCATCGACAAGTTGTCGACCGAGATCACCAGAATTGTGGCCATGAACGATTTCAAGGAAAGACTGGATAGCCAGGGACTGGAGGCCGTCGTCTCGACGCCCGAACAGTTCGCAGCACTGATGAAAGCGGAGACCCTCATGTGGGCGAACTTGATCAAGAGCGAGAATATTAAGGCCGAGCATTAGGGTCTGTTGACATTCAATATTTTATGCTTGGAGCTGTTAACTTTGACTGAAATCTGTTTACATCCTGATATTTACGGAGAGTCGGGATGGTTCGTCGATGGTTGCGTGATGACCAGTGGTTGCGGTTGGAGCCGATGTTGCCCGGTA